>CAZLYX010000001.1:0-15467 GCA_964563885.1 uncultured Neisseria sp.
TGGCTCATCTATGGGTGGTTGGAAAGGCATTCAAGCTTCTGATATGCAGTTAAGACCTGATCCTAGCACTGCTTATATCGATCCATTTTATGACGATGCTACGGTAGTGCTCACTTGCGATGTGATTGATCCAGCCAATGGTCAAGGCTATGATCGCGACCCGCGCTCAATTGCCAAACGAGCAGAAGCCTACCTGAAATCTTCAGGTTTAGGCGACACTGCTTATTTTGGCCCTGAGCCAGAATTTTTTGTATTTGACGGTATTGAGTTTGAAACTGATATGAGCGGCACTCGCTACAAGATTCACGCAGAAGAAGCGGCTTGGTCTAGCGGAAAATCTTTCGATGGCCAAAACACAGGTCATCGCCCGTTTACCAAAGGTGGCTATCTGCCGGTTGCTCCCGTAGATTCTGGCCAAGATTTGCGCTCAGCAATGGTGACTATTTTAGAAGAAATCGGCATTCCGGTTGAAGTTCATCACCATGAAGTGGCCACTGCTGGACAAATGGAAATCGGCACTCGCTTCGATACACTTACTCGCCGTGCCGACCAAACTCAAGATATGAAATATGTTATTCATAACGTAGCGCACAACTTCGGCAAAACAGCGACGTTTATGCCTAAACCCATTATGGGCGACAATGGCTCGGGCATGCACGTTCACCAATCTATTTGGAAAGATGGCCAAAATCTGTTTGCAGGCGATGGTTATGCTGGTTTGTCTGAAATGGCTTTGTATTACATTGGCGGCATCATCAAACATGCAAAAGCACTGAATGCCATCACCAATCCATCAACCAACTCCTACAAACGTTTGGTGCCGCACTTTGAAGCGCCAACCAAGCTGGCATATTCTGCTAAAAATCGTTCAGCCTCTATTCGTATTCCTTATGTGGCCAGCAGCAAAGGCCGTCGTATTGAAGCGCGCTTCCCTGATCCAATGGCAAACCCCTATTTGTGTTTTGCTGCTTTGATGATGGCTGGCCTAGATGGTATTCAAAACAAAATTCATCCTGGCGACCCTGCTGATAAAAATCTGTATGATTTGCCACCAGAAGAAGATGCGTTGATACCTACTGTATGCGCCTCTTTGGAAGAAGCTTTAGATGCCTTGAAAGAAGACCACGAATTTTTAACCCGTGGCGGTGTATTCAGTAAAGATTGGATAGATAGCTACCTCAAGCTCAAAGGCGAAGATGTGCAGCGCCTCCGCATGGCGCCACATCCGCTTGAATTTGAAATGTATTACTCTTTGTAATCTTTATGAGAGTATGGTTAAACACCCGAGCCAAAAACTCGGGTTTTTTGTTTCAGGTAGCATATGTTGCAGGTTATTTATATGATTTTAATAAATGTAATGCTGCTGATATTCTTCGTTAAATTACTCATATAATCTGCAAACCATCTAAAAAACACTGATAAAGTCTTACCTCTTACTAAAGCTTTTGTTATGATGCCCTCTACCCCTATTGTAAAGGCGAAACGATGTATAAAAAACTCCTGGCCTGTACGCTGATCGCAGCCTCATTAGCCGCTTGTTCTGACAAAAAAGAAGAGCCAAAAGTCGATTTAGCTTGTCAAGATCCAGCCATCATCCAAAGCATCCGCAATAATATTCAAGACATCATCAAACAAGATGCGCGCCAATTTGCCAACAGCGACAGCCGCCAGTTTGTAGATGCCGACAAAGTGATTGCTGCTGGCAGTGAGCTGCAAATTAACTTAGATAATGCCAAGCAAGACAGTGAAAATGGCACACCATTTTGTACGGCTGATCTGAGCATCAACATCCCTGCCGAAGTGATGACTATTGCGCAAAGCAACAGCCCATTATTATATGGCGAACAAAGTGTTTCTCAGCTGATCCAGCAACAGCTTACAGGCAGCCAAATTCAATACAATGGTGTCAACAGCTTTAACAAAGCGCTGCGCTACACACCCTCTAAAAACACCGACAATCAAACCATTGTAACTTATGCCGACAATAGCGTTTCAACGCTGGCACAAACCTTATCAGCAGCATTACGGTCTTATGGTGTCAAAAGTATTTTGGTGATTAATGGCAAGGCGGTTAATCGAGATGATGCTTTACGCCAACTCACTACCGCTGAAATATCACCACCCGAAGCTGACCCAGAAGACATTCTCAACAACGGCGCATCAAACGAATTTGCCAGCAATTTACCTGCTGCCGAAGTGTTGACCCCGCCTACCAACAACCCTAATGAAGTAACTTTTTCGGCAACAGAATTAGAGCAAGCGCGGGCACAACAGCGCGAAGCTGACAGTGAAATCAATCGTTTATGGCAACGTATGGATCAAACGGTTCAGCGAGAATTGATCAACGAGCAGCGCGAGTGGATCAACAGTAAAAACAACAGCTGTCGTCAAGCTGCCGCTAGAGCCGAAACCACCTTACAAGCAGAATATTTACAATCACAATGTGATGCGCGCATGACTCGTGAACGCGCACAATATCTGCGTGGTTATGCTATACCCTAAGCCCTAACATTAAGAATTGAAAAGGCTACCTGAAATATTTTCAGGTAGCCTTTATGATATTTGCGGCAGCAAGCACTACGCCAATCTGTTAACATAACATTTCTGTTATACCCCACTATTAAGCCATTATGACTGCCGTTTCCGCTAAATTAATTAATCAAATATTGCCCCAAACCCAATGCAAAGAATGTGGGTATGAAGGCTGCCTGCCTTATGCTGAAGCTTTGGCTATTAACACCGCTGAGATTAACTTGTGTGCTCCTGGCGGCGAAGCCGTTATGCTCGACATTTCAGCACTGCTCAAAACACCTGCTTTAGTGCCTGCTAAAATCACGCCGCCCGCTTTAGCTTGGATAGACGAAGCAGTGTGCATCGGCTGCACTCTTTGCATACGCGCTTGCCCCGTTGATGCAATTATGGGCGCCTCTAAACTGATGCATACTGTTATCCAAGATGAATGTACGGGTTGCGGACTGTGCGTAGCACCCTGCCCAGTCGACTGTATTTATATGCAGCCCATTGCAGATCATTATTTGCCCTTAGCGCGACACTTAGCTCAAACTGTTTCCAGCCCACGTTTTGCCGCTGCTGAACATGCTCGTCACCGTTATGAATGGCATCAAACTCGGTTACAGCGCGACGCACAAGAGCGATCAGATCACTTAGCCGAACGTGAAGCAGCCACCAAAGTGCGTTTGCAAGCACAAACCTCTGCGCCTACCTCAGCTGCGTTCAATCCAGCCGACCTCATTGCACAAGCCATGGCGCGAGCAACCGCTCAACAAGCCCAACGCACTATTCCTGCCAATCGCGAAACATTTCAGGCTCAACAAATCAAAGCTGCACAAGAACGCGCCACTTATCGACGCGCTATACGTGATGCAAAACAGGGCACTGCAGCAGAAAAAGCCGCTGCAATCGACTATTTACGTGCTTACAAAGCCGCTCAGGACGGAAAACCGTCCAAATCCTCTTCATAACGCTATCCCAGTAAAAAATCGTTTATTATTAAAGATGTCTGCTATAGACATTAACCGCCATCAAACTTAACCCAAACTAATCGGCGGCTGTATTTTTTCACTTACTTCAGGAAAATTAAAATGATGAAAAAACTGCTCATTAGCGCTATTGCCACTGTTGCTCTCAGCGCCTGCGTTGTCGTACCCTCTACCCAAAACCTCCCTCTGTTACACCATGCGACTCAAGGGAAATGGGGTGTCGTGGCAATTAACGGCAAAGCCATTGATAACACTGATACCAATATCGGTTTCAGTGCTGCAAACCAGCGCTTTTACGGCAACGGTGGTTGCAATGTAATCAATGGCCAATATGAACTGGTAAAAGATAAATTAAGCATTTCCAATATTGCTGCTACCCGCATGGCATGCCCTAATATGGCTACCGAAGCAGCTTTGTTGAGCGCGTTACCAACCGTCAGCACCTATCAGCGTGAAGGTGATAAGCTAATATTGTTAGACGCCGAAGGCAAGTCTGTCATTGAAGGCAAAGCACTAAGCCAGATGTCACAAGAAAACCCTGTTGCACCGTAAGCTCTGCTTAAGCACAAAGAGGCTACCTGAAAATAAAGTCTAAACTTTTCAGGTAGCCTCTTTCGTGGTCTACTTTTATATTCTTTACACCATAAAATACGGCCACCTGAACGATTTGATTTTACCAAATTTTTCAGGTAGCCTTTTTGTATCTATATACACATAAATTTAGAGCAAGCGGTGTTGTAATGCTGGCATCTTGGCACGCAAACTTGCCAGACGCTCGCCACTCAACTGCGCCGACACCACTCCCTCACCTTCTGGCAACACTGCCAATACATCACCCCAAGGATCAATAATCATAGAATGCCCAAATGTGCGGCGACCACTTTCATGTTTACCACCTTGCGCCGAAGCCACTACATAACATTGATTTTCTACTGCGCGCGCACGCAACAACAATTCCCAGTGTGCCAAGCCCGTAGTATAGGTAAACGCAGCGGGCAACAACAACACATCAAACGGCTGTTGAGCACGGAAAAACTCAGGAAAGCGCAAGTCATAACACACGCCTTGTCCGACACCCACTCCATCTATATTCAACTTTGGCACCTCAGCACCCGCAAAAATAGTATCGGCTTCTGCGTAGCGCTCGCCCAGCCCAGTAAAGCCAAATAAATGCATTTTATCGTATGCACCCAAACGATCGCCGTTGCGCCCATACACCAGCATGGTATTCAATACCTTATCAGCCTGCGGGCTTTGCAACGGTATGGTTCCACCGAATAACACAATATCTAATTCTCGCGCCAAGTTACTTAAAGCTACCTGAAAAGGGCCATTGTCCAATTCTTCAGCAAACGCCAATTTATCAGTTTCTTGTTTACCCATTAATGGCCAATATTCTGGCAACAGCACCCATTGGGCACCACCAGCTGCTGCTTCGCGCACCAGCTTTTCCATAGTGCGCACGTTCTCTTGCGGATGGGTGCTCGATACCATTTGTATGGCTGCTACTTGTAGTGAATCCATTATAATTTTATCCTCAACATCAATAGGCTACCTGAAAAATTATTCGTTTGGACGCATCCACAACGAATCATCTTTTTTCTGGCGAAAATAATCTCGCATCGAGCCAGTATTACGATTGCTCACTGGTGTATCAGTATCAAACTGCCAAATTGCCCGCATACCATTACCCAAACTTTCCGAGCCGCGCATGCCAATATGTGAACCATAATCATCAATGGTTGAGCGATTCATTCTAGATTGAGCAGATTGTGTATTGACCACGCTCACACCAGCCTTGATTTCGCCATACAGCTCAACCTGCGCCTGCGCATATAAAGGCAGCAGTAGCCAAGTTAAACCGCATAAAATTTTATACATACACTTACCTCTCTAATCTCAAGCTGCTATCCAACCGCCAACATACTTTAAGGCTACCTGAAAGCTTGCTATCATAACGTCTTGCATCATCATAACAAGAAAGCCAATTCATGTCTGCAAGCGACACTGCTCGTCGTTATTCCCAATATCTCGACTGTCACTTAAGCAACGACACTCTAAAAACCGAGATTTTAGAGCCTATGCTTAGCAAAGTGATCAACACAGAAGACTTTGAAAAGTTTGCGGATTGGGCTACCTTAACCACTGCGTTTGACGAAGAAGAAACTGCACGCCAATTGCGCCTGCTGCGCCGTTATGTGATGGCACACATCATTATTCGCGACATCAACCGCCACAGCGATTTAGCCGAAGTCACCCACACCATCACCTTGTTTGCCGATTTTGTCATTAATATTGGGCTCAATTTTGCCTACGCTTATTACCAAGATATGTATGGCACACCGATTGGCCGTCACACTCACACACCGCAACAACTCACGGTTATCGCCATGGGCAAAATGGGCGGTTACGAACTTAATGTTTCTTCTGATATCGACTTAATTTTCACCTACCCTGAGAGCGGTGACACCAACGGTAAACGTGAACGCAGCAACCAAGAATTTTTTATAAAAGTGGGTAAAAAACTGATTACCCTACTTAATGACATTACCGCCGATGGCCAAGTATTTCGTGTAGACATGCGCTTGCGGCCAGACGGCGATTCTGGTGCACTCGTCCTCAATGAAACAGCGCTTGAACACTACCTCATCACCCAAGGTCGTGAATGGGAACGCTACGCCTGGACCAAAGCCCGTGTAGTTACGCCCTATCCTAACGGTATCCTTGCTTTAATACGTCCATTTGTGTTCCGAAAATATTTAGATTACAACGCTTACGAAGCCATGCGTGGCTTGCACCGTCAAATTCGTCAAGAAGTGAACCGAAAAGGCATGACCGACAACATTAAACTGGGGGCTGGCGGCATTCGCGAAGTAGAATTTATTGCGCAGATTTTCCAACTGATTCGTGGCGGCCAAGTGCGTGCTCTTCAATTAAAAGGCACCCAAGAAACGCTCCACAAACTGGCTGAACTTGGCATGTTGGCGCAAGATACCGTTGATTTCTTACTCGAAGCCTACCGCTTTCTGCGCGATATCGAGCATCGCCTACAATATTGGGATGACCAACAAACTCAAATATTACCTTCCCCGCCCGAACAGCAGCAATTGTTAGCCGAAAGCATGGGCTTTAAAGACTACATCAGCTTCTCTGAACGCTTAAACCAATATCGCCATAAAGTAAACGATATCTTTAATCAAGTACTTTCTGAACCAGATGAACAAGATCAAACAGCTGCTGATGAGTGGCTGTGTATATGGCAAGAGAACCCTGATGAGGAAACCTGTTTTAATCTATTAACTAAACACGGTTTCGAAGCTTCTATTATCACCAAGCAACTACACCAAATTCGCAGCAGCAGTAAATACCGACACCTATCATCTCACACACAGCCGCGCTTTGATGCGGTAGTACCGATGTTGGTAGAGGCCAGTTCGACTAAGTCCAACCGTACAGACACATTATTGCGACTGCTTAGCTTTCTTGAAACCATTAGCCGCCGTTCATCTTATCTCACATTTTTGCACGAACACCCACAAGCGCTACAACAATTAGCCGACATCATGAGTCAAAGCTCATGGGTCGCCGCCTATCTCACCCGCTACCCCATTTTGCTCGATGAATTGCTCAGCGCCCAATTAATGGACACAAAATACAACTGGCAGAAACTACACAACGAGCTTTCAGGTAGCCTATTTGCTTGCCACGATGATACCGAGGCAAAAATGGATGTTTTACGTCATTTTCAACATGCACAAGTATTCCGTTTAGCGGTACAAGATTTAGCGGGCTTATGGACAGTTGAAGCTATTTCAGATGAATTATCAGCGTTAGCAGATACTGTTTTGGCGGCAGCCATTCCAGAAGTATGGGCGGACATGCCCAAAACCCATTTACCCCAGCCTAAAATTGCCATTATCGGCTATGGCAAACTGGGCGGCAAAGAATTAGGTTATACCTCTGATTTAGATTTGGTTTACGTTTATGACGATCCTCACCCTGATGCACCCGATATTTATGGTCGTTTAGCCAGTCGCTTAACCAACTGGCTATCTTCTGCAACTGGTGCGGGCACACTCTACGATGTAGATTTGCGCTTACGCCCCAACGGTGACAGCGGCTTTTTGGCCTGTTCAATTGAAACCTTTAATAAATACCAGCGCGAAAGTGCGTGGACATGGGAACATCAATCACTCAGTCGCGCTCGCTTTATCTGTGGCGATACCAATATTGGCAGCGCTTTTGATCAGCTGCGCCAAGAAATTCTCACCCGCAAGCGCAATCCAGCCGAATTGATTCGTGAAATCATCAACATGCGCGAAAAAATGTTTCTTACTCATCCGCCAAAAGACAGTGATGTCAAATACGCCCGCGGTGGTGTGGTAGATGTAGAGTTTATCGTGCAATTTTTAGTCTTAACCTATTCCCACCAGCATCCAGAGCTGTTAAATAACTATGGCAACATCGCTTTACTCAATCTTGCAGCCCAAGCAGGCTTAATCAATACTGACTCAGCAGATCGTGCCCGTATTGCTTACCGTTTTTATCGACAGCAGCAGCACAACACCAAGTTGCGTGACATGGAAAAATTAGAAGTGTGTGCACAATTACTCAATTATTATGCCGAAGTAAAGCAACTCTGGATGCAAGTATTTGGCGAAGAAGCACATACTACTAGCTAAACTTAAACGTCAAATCAACTTACATTAGTCATCAATATTATTTAAAAAATATCTAGATTTACTAAAGGCTACCTGAACATTTATTTCAGGTAGCCCTATGGTATTGATACAACAATAAAGCCCTACTCGAAAGCAGGGCTTATGTTTTATAGATGATAACTGAGCTTATTCAGCAGCAGGTACAGGAATAGGAATGGCGCGTGGATCGTTACTTTTTTCATTATGTTTCAAAATAACACGATCCAGCTTATCTATTAAAACATCCACTGCAGCATAAATATCGCTTTCAACGGCTTCCACATGTAGGTTTTTCCCAGCCAAATGAACACTGGCTTCAGCTTTGTGTTTCAGCTTATCTACCGAAAGGGTGACATTAGTACTGATAATATTATCGGCGTGGCGGTTAACGCGTTCTAGTTTGCCTAATACGTGTTTTCTCATGGCCTCGGTAACGTCAAAATGTGAACCTGTAATGCGGATATCCATATTCATACTCCTTAGCGATTATGCAGAACATGAGCTGATCTGCTTAAAAAACTTGATTTACTTTACGCTGGCTTGTGGGTGGAATATCTAAAACTTCTCGGTATTTTGCCACCGTACGCCTAGCAATATCAACGCCTTGTAACTTTAATAATTTACTCAGCGCTTCGTCAGAATAGGGTTTCTTTTTATCTTCATCTTCAATCAATTGGGCAATCATCGCCTTGACTGCATTTTGGCTGGTCCCCTCCTCGCCATCCGCTGCCGATACTGCCTGACTGAAGAAATAGCGTAACGCAAACACACCGCGTGGGCAAGCTAAATATTTATGATTCACTGCTCGAGATATGGTACTTTCAGCCAGCTCCAGTGCTTGGGCTGCATCTTTTAACAACATCGGTACTAAACCAATCTCGCCAAACACAAAAAAATCTTGTTGGTGCCTAACCACATACTCAGCCAATCGCAACACTGTACTTTTGCGCAGATGGAGGGTTTCCAACTTTTGTTTGGCTTCTTGAAGTTTTTCTTTCCAAATTTTATCAACTTCATCAATTGCTTCTAGAGCTTCACAGAAATCGCGGTTTAAATGAATGTTTGGCCATGCAGCTTGGTTGTACACCACCATCCATTCACTCTTTTCTTCACGCACCCACACATCAGGCTGAACATATGCAGTGGGCTCAGGTGAAGCGAAACCATAAGCAGGATAAGGGTTTAAATTAGACAGCATATTCAACGCGGTTTGTACTGTAGCTGATTCGTATTCAGGGTTATTTTTTTTGAATTTAACAATATTCTGGGCTTGGCTATACCCTATTTCATCCAAGTGTGTCTCAACTATTTTGGCTGCACATTGGCGATTCAAAGAAACTGGTAGCCGTTGTAATTGCAGCAATAAAGAATCGGCCAAATCTTTGGCAGCCACGCCAGCTGGGTCAAAATTTTGTAGGCAATCAAGGGCTTCCTGCAAATCATCTTCTTCTAACATCCATTCTAATGGTGTGTTATCAATGACTTCACTCAGGCTTTCTTTCAGGTAGCCTTGGTCATCTAAAAAATCTATCAATATATGCACACGTGCAGCTTGAATATCATTGAGTGGGTGTTCGCATACTTGCTTATGCATATAATCTATAAAATCTTCTTCAGCGGCGATGGTCGACCAAATATCTTCGGCATCATCACCACCTACTTGATTACTCGAAGGCGTGGCTGCCGATAAACGACTAGGTTCCAACGCTACTTCTGGTGTTTCCTGACGCTCTAGTAATGGATTATCTTCTAGCCAATCTTCTACTTCGCGTTCCAACTCAATACCCGACATTTGCAGCACGCGCAAAGACTGCTGCATCGTCTGATTAAGCTGTTGGACTTGTTTGTGTTTGAGTTGAAAACTTTGGCTCATAGCAACATCACATATCGAAATTCTCGCCCAAATACACGGCGCGAACTTGTGCATTTTGTACCAATACGTCTGGCGTACCGGTAGCCAATACTGCACCTTCGTTGATGATATAAGCACGGTCACAAATGCGTAGAGTTTCGCGTACGTTATGGTCGGTAATCAACACACCAATGCCGCGCTCTTTTAAGTAACCAATGATTTTTTGAATATCTAATACCGCAATCGGGTCAACACCTGCAAATGGCTCATCCAGCAAGATAAAGCGTGGCTGTATTGCCAAAGTCCGAGCAATTTCCACTCGCCGACGTTCACCACCTGATAAAGCAGGCGCAGGGCTGTTTCTCAAGCGCTCAATGTTTAGTCCAGACAACAATTGTTCCAACTCCTGATTAATGAGCTGTTTGTCTTTTATGCTGATTTCCAAAATAGAACGGATATTTTGTTCAACGGTCATTTTACGAAAAATAGACGCTTCTTGTGGCAGATAGCCCACCCCTAAACGGGCACGTTCATAAATGGGCATATGACGCAATTCTTTGCCGTCGAGTAAAATGCTGCCAGCATCAGCTGCAATCAATCCAACAATCATGTAAAAGCTGGTGGTTTTGCCGGCACCATTGGGGCCTAGCAAACCAACGACTTCACCACTTTTGATTTCAAGTGAGAAATCCTTAATCACTTGGCGCTTTTTAAAGCTTTTTTGTAGATTTTTTACCACTAAACAGCTTTGTGATGTGTTCATTCAAGCTCGCAATTCGGACTTCATTTATTAATGTATAGTGCAATGGTTTTAAAAAACCTTATACAGTAGGCTACCTGAATACAGGTGGATTACACCGTATTCAGGTAGCCTTCGGTTTAGTATTATTTTCTGGGTTGTATCACCACCGTCACACGTTTGCCAGCTTTATTGCCAGCATTTTTGCTGCCACTTACTGTATAAACTTCAGTACGGGTGTTGTAAACAATGGTATGACCTTGAGCAATATCGCCACCGCGCTGCACTTTGGCATTGCCAATCAACTTCACTACGCCGGTTGAAGATGAATAATCTACTGTATTGGCCTGGCCATCAACTTGACCACCTTTATTGCCGCTACCATCCAGTTGCTGGCCAAAACGCACCGGGCTACCAGTGGCGCTGATGTGCTGCTCATTATTGGCATCACGTGTAACACGCACGCTGCCTGCACGAATATTTAATGTACCCTGCTTAATAATAACATTACCACTAAAAGTAGTAACTTGATTTTTTTGATCCAACGAGCCTTGATCCGCCTCAATTTCAATAGGCTTATTGCGATCACTTTCTAAAGCGAAAACAGGCTGAGCCAATGTCAACACACTTAAGGCAGCCGCAATGGCCAACTTATTTTTGTTCATAAATAATCGCTTTCACTCGTGACGGTAAATTCAGGAAGCCTTGTTGATAATCATAGGTTAAGCCGTTTGCAGTGCCATGAGACATGCCGTATTGGTATTCTACTGGTGCATCGGTTTGCGCCGATTTAGTAACCGTATCCACCTTGAGTTGATTGGTTTTCAAAATACCAGCAGGTTTGGTGGCATCTGCTTCTTTGGTAAGCACCACATCATGTTCAAAATAAACTTGGCGGGTTTCGCTGTTATAACGTGCTTCTTTGCTGCTCACCTGATAAGCTTTTTGGCCTTGGTTAAACAATTGTAAGTCTGGCTGGCCTAAATAAACATCTTCACTTTTGGGCAACTGCCATGCTCGTTTAGCGGTAAGATTGTCTTTCAGGTAGCCTGCTTCATCAAACATCTGGCCGTTAATATTGTTCATTTCATATTGAGGTTCGTTAGGGTTTAATACCACTTCTTCCACTGATACTTCAGTAATACGCCCCAACCATGCGCTCAATCCACCCAAGCCGATGGCCAAAACCAATGGAAACAGCCAGCCAGAATGCCATTTAAATTTCATTCTAAATACTCATTCAAAACGCGATATAAATGACCTTGAGAATGCATAATCAAATCGCACAATTCTCGCACAGCGCCTTTGCCTCCGCTTTTACGCGTAATATAAACGGCATGTTCCAATATAAATTCATGCGATTGAGGAACGACAACTGGCAAGCCGCAACGAATCATCACGGGTAGATCTACCACATCATCACCAATAAATGCGCATTCATGTTCTTTTACGCCCGCTTTCTCAATCAAATCGGCGAAGGCTGCTTTTTTATCGCTAATACCTTTGTAATAATGATTGATGCCCAATTGTTTAACACGAACACCCACGGAGGGTGCATTACGACCAGTAATAATGGCTGTTTGCACGCCAGTGTCTTGCAACATTTTGATGCCATGTCCATCTAACGTATGAAATGCCTTGATTTCTTCACCGTTGTCGCGAATATAAATATAGCCATCAGTTAATACGCCGTCCACATCCATTACTAACAATTTGATTTGAGCAGCGCGAGATATAACTTCTGAAGATAAATTTTCAAACATAATAGGCCACCTAAAAGTAAGTTGTTCAGCATTTTAACAGAATGTTGACCGTTTTGTTTTCAGGTAGCTTCAACATAAACATGATTTTGCACTTGGCTTCTGCGTCGTTATAAGCTATTTAATCGCCTTAACGTTTCAAGCCATGTAGAAACTTCATAAAACAAATCAAAAACCAAGGTCACTTTAAACAGATTCCCCATTAAGAAGCGGATCAAGCCCATTTGTCGGCTTTATCCGCTTTTGAAAATTTCTGATGCTTATATTATGCGTGCAACCAGTAAATCATGCATATTGAGTGCACCTACTAAAATATTGTGTTCATTTACCACCAATAAACCATTAATTTGATTTTCCTGCATTTTTTTCAATGCTTCAGTAGCCAGCTTTTCTTCATGAATGGTTTTGGGCTGTAGATGCATAATATCGTCTACCCTTAAGCCTGAAAATGAATCACGTTTTTCAAACAAACGCCGAAAATCACCATCTGTAAATACACCCATTAATTGTTTTTTCTCATCCACAACGGCCAACATGCCTAAACCTTTTTCACTCATACACACTACCGCTTCTTTTAGTGGAGTACCTAATTTCATGGCAGGCAACTCATCTCCAGTATGCATAAGGTCAGCCACACGGAGCAGCAGACGTTTACCTAAACTGCCGGCTGGATGGCTAAGTGCAAAATCATCGCGCGTAAAAGCACGAGCACGCAATAAGACAACGGCAAATGCATCACCTAAAGCCAGTGCTGCTGTGGTGCTAGAAGTGGGCGCTAAGCCATGTGGGCAAGCTTCTTGTGACACTGCAACGGTTACATGTATGTCAGCATGACGCCCCATAGTAGAGCCTGGGCGCGAAGTCATGCACACCAAGGTGATATTTTTACGTTTTAACGCCGGAATAATGGCTGCAATTTCATCACTTTCTCCAGAGTTAGATATGGCTATCACCAAATCACCATCAACAATCATGCCCAAATCGCCATGAGCAGCCTCAGCAGGATGCACAAAAAATGCCGCCGTGCCCGTAGAAGCCAAAGTTGCCGCCACTTTACGGCTAATGTGCCCAGATTTACCGATTCCCATTACCACAATGCGCCCAGTACACGCCAAAACAGCATCAGCCGCGCGCACAAAGTCTTCATTCAAAGAAGCGGCAACTTCGTGCAAGCCTTTAGCTTCTGTTTCAAGCACATCACGTGCCCAATTTAAATATTGTTCTGAGTGGTTCATAGTAGGCATAAGTGGGGCTGTCCAAAATAATTATTTCAGGTTAGTATGAGGTTCGTATAAATTCAGTAAGGATTTTAATCAATGACTATTTTATCCGACGTTAAAGCCTTAGGCCAACAAATCTGGTTGGATAATCTTTCGCGATCGCTGATTCAAAGTGGCGAACTTGAACAGATGCTACAACAAGGTGTATGCGGTGTCACATCTAACCCAGCTATCTTCCAAAAAGCATTCGCGGGTGATGTTTTGTATGCAGATGAAATCAGCACTCTGAAACAAAAAGATTTAAGCCCAAAACAGCGCTACGAAATTTTAGCTATTGCAGATGTACAAGCTGCTTGTGATGTATGCCGACCTGAATTTGATGCGCAAAAAGGCCACAGCGGCTTTGTTAGCTTAGAAGTGGCACCTAATTTAGCCCAAGATACAACTGGTACCATTTCAGAAGCCAAACGCTTGCATGCTGCCATTGATCGCCCCAATGTGCTGATTAAAGTTCCCGCTACTGACGCTGGCATTGAAGCCATGTCTGAGCTCGTAGCAGCTGGTATCAGCATCAACCTAACCCTGCTTTTTTCGCGCCAACAAACCTTAAAAGCCTATACGGCTTATGTAAAGGGCATTGAAAAACGTCTTGATAACCAGCAGCCAATTGAACATATTCAAGTAGTGGCCAGCTTTTTTCTTTCACGTGTGGATAACGCGCTGGATACAACCCTGCCCGAACACTTGCGCGGCAAAATAGCCATTTCGTTGGCCAAAGCAGCTTATCGTGACCAACAAGCATTTTTTAACACCACAGCCTTTAATCTATTGCGTACTAAAGGCGCCAACCCAGTGCGCTTATTGTGGGCATCAACTGGCGTTAAAAACCCAAGCTATCCAGACACGCTTTATATCGATAGCTTAATCGGCAATGAAACCATCAATACGGTACCGGATGCAACCTTAGCCGCTTTTATTGATCATGGCAATGCCAGCAACACGCTACCAAGACAAACTGATGAAGCTTTAAGCCACCTTGCTGAACTCAACTCCCTCGGTATTGATATCGAAGCATTGGCTCAGCGTTTACAAGAAGATGGTTTAAAACAATTTGAAGAAGCGTTTGATAAATTATTAATCCCATTAGCTTAATTGTTCTCTATTATTAAATAAAACCTCTGAATAGTTTTCAGAGAACCTTATTTTAATATAAGGTCAGTTAATCAGATGTATACAAACTAAAAGGCTACCTGAAAGGTTTTAACTAAGTTAAAGCTTTCAGGTAGCCTTTTGATTCATCAGTAATGAAGTAAGCCGATTCTCATGATTAATCTA
This sequence comes from uncultured Neisseria sp., assembly GCA_964563885.1. Taxonomy (GTDB): domain Bacteria; phylum Pseudomonadota; class Gammaproteobacteria; order Burkholderiales; family Neisseriaceae; genus CAZLYX01. The sequence continues at coordinate 15,107 of CAZLYX010000001.1, forward strand.
ATACAACCAATCAATCCACTTCCATCGTAAATACAAACCCCAATAACTACTGATTCCACTGGTGCTGTGACGTATTTTGCCATTTTTTATGATTGCAATGGTAGGCGTTGCTTTAATTTCCCATTCACGCGATATAGCGCCTGATTCATCATTAATCGTCTCAAACGACCACAGATGTTGCTGCAAATAACGCTGAACCTCAGGCATAGTGCCTGATTGTAATGCGACGCCTACAACGGGCACACCTTTTTCAGATAAACTACTTACTGCGGGAGAAGTGTATCGGCAAATACCACACCAGCTACCCCAAAAGTAAATCAACGTGGCGCGCTCATTGCCTAATTTTTGCAATTGCACAACG
>CAZLYX010000001.1:15567-47730 GCA_964563885.1 uncultured Neisseria sp.
CCAAAAGTAAATCAACGTGGCGCGCTCATTGCCTAATTTTTGCAATTGCACAACGCGCCCAGTTGAAGTAGGCCACATTTGCTCGCTTTCTGCTACAGGCTGGCGTGGGCTACGCCATATGTCTAATATCACACTCGCCACCAAAACAATCAGAAGTGTTTGCAATATTGATTTTATCCAGCCATTTTTTCTGCTAGCCAATGCCACCTCCTAAGTAAAACTAAAACAACGATTCTCTAAAAAGCATCATAAAAATATATAATAGGTGTGCTTCTAAACCAAACTCGTCACACATGCTCTTAACATTGAGCTCAATAAAGATTGCACACCCACCTTCCTCAGTATTATTTCTTCACAACCCGCGTGTAAATCGCTAAAACCACTACCGCAGCAATAGTAGAGGCGATCCAACCTGCAGGCTCACCAACGTGATACCAGTTAGCTGCTTGGCCTATCCAACCAGCTAATAATGCACCAACTATACCCAACAGGGTAGTCATGATAAAACCAAGATTATCTTTACCTGGATGTAGAAACTTTGCTAATACACCCACAATAAAACCTACAATAATTGTACCTATCCAACCCATGATCTAACTCCTTAATTATATATATCATTACTAAAACAACGTATCTGGCCGTTTTTTATACTAACACCACATAGAAAAGTGCCAGATTCTCTTTATATTGCCTCAAACTTACTAAAAAAAAGCCCCGGACAAACCGAGGCATTTCTTGTATCCCATAGCAGATTAACGCTTAGAGAATTGTTTTGCACGACGTGCTTTACGCAAGCCATATTTTTTACGTTCTACTTCACGTGCATCGCGAGTTACCAAACCAGCAGCTGACAAAGTTGGTTTCAGAGTAGCATCGTAATCCATTAGAGCACGAGTGATGCCGTGACGAATTGCACCTGATTGACCAGTTTCACCACCACCATTTACGTTTACTTTGATATCAAAAGATTCTAAGTTTTCCGTTAGTGCTAAAGGTTGACGAACCACCATGCGACCAGTTTCACGAGCAAAAAACTCATCAACCGGACGACCATTTACAGTGATCTTGCCAGTGCCTTTTTCTAAAAACACACGAGCCACTGAACTCTTGCGGCGGCCTGTGCCATAGTAATATTTACCGTTCATGTGGTGTCCTTAAATTTCCAAAGCTTTAGGTTGCTGAGCAGCGTGACCGTGTTCTGCACCGGCGTACACTTTCAGTTTTTTGATCATCGCATAACCAAGTGGGCCTTTTGGCAACATGCCTTTAACGGCTTTCTCTAAAACACGCTCAGGGAATTTCTCTTGCATTTGGGTGAAATTACGCTGATAAAGACCACCAGGATAGCCTGAGTGACGATAGTACGTTTTATCCAATGCTTTGTTACCCGTTACACGCAGTTTATCTGCATTAACTACAATAATGTAATCGCCAGTATCAACGTGCGGAGTATATTCGGGTTTGTGTTTACCGCGTAGACGGTGGGCGATTTCGGCAGCAACTCGACCCAAGACTTTGTCTTGAGCATCAATCACAAACCATTCGCGCTTCACCTCATGCGGTTTAGCTGAAAAGGTTTTCATAAGGAGTAATCCAAATAAATATATAGAAAGCTATCGATTCTAAAGACGAATCGATTTACTGTCAATCTAATTAAAGCCAAGCAAAGCATTAATTCAGCCATATCACTGATATGTTGCTTTTTGCATCGCCGACCTAAAGAAAAACAAAGTACTGAACACCAGTACTTTGCCTAGTTGGGGTTTTCCCCGCCTGTGCCGCTTTAGCTTAATCCGCTTGAACCTTGAAGACAAGGTGGTCACCTCGGGTAGCTTCGGGTATATTCACAAGGAATGTACACGCCCACTACAACTCCTAGCAACCTTAAGCGAACGTATTGGTTCAAAGGAATAGTGCCTTCACGAACACCGCAGGGAAATTTAACTGGTTTATTGTGCTTTTGCTACTGCTGTATCACACATCTCAATCAATGATGCCATTCTACGCTCAAAATCACCAATTGCCAAATCATCACTTGTTGTCATTTTCATTTTGAGTAAATCATGTACCACATTCAAAGCTGCCAAAATAACAATCTTGTCATTTTCAATTACTCGACCACCTTCTCGAACAGCATCAATTTTATGACTGAGCATCTCAACCGCTTGTAATAACGTTTCTTTTTCACTAGTCGGCGTACCAAAAGTAAACTGGCGCTTCATAATTTCAACACTCACTTGTTCTATACTCACGCCTGTTCTCCTTCATTATTTTTTTGCGGCAAACGCGACAATAAATGGCGAATTTTATCTGCGCTCGCAGTTAGCACATTATTATAATCTTCATTTTTCGCCATTAGGCTGTCAATTTTGTCCTGTAGATCTCTTTTAAGGCCGCTCACTTGAATCAGTAAGGCTTCACTTAGCTCATCTACTGCTTTTTGATTGCTGTCTTTTAATTCAGACATGGCAGTTTGATGTTGGCTTTCTAATGCGGCTAATGCTATCTTATGTTTACTCATTAAATCATCGGTAACTGTTTGATGATAAACATTAAGCTCATCCACAACCACTTTATGATGATCAGCTTGCTGAGTCAGATCAGTACGTAGTGCGCCTAGCCCTGTTTCTAATACGCCTTTTCCTCGCAGAAGACGAGCACGCTCATCGGTCATTTCTTTAAGTTTATCAGCTAATGTGGTTATGCTGTTTTCTAGTTTTTGTAGAGATTGGCTCATATTATTCATTATCCAAAATAAGATATGGCGTTAATTATGGCATATTTACACTAAGCCTACCCAATGCCTATCTTCAGGTAGCCTTTACTGTAGTGTAAACCACTTAATTACGCCTGTTATTATTCAGCTCTAGGCTCTCGCATCATTAAGCGTTCGACAACCTCAGAAACTGGTAGCTCTTTGCGTATTAATTGATGAAGTGTTTGCGTAATCGGCATATCAATATTATAACGACACGCTACCTGAAAGACTTCTTCAACAGTATAAACACCTTCGGCGACATGCCCAATTTCACGCAAAATTTCATTTAGTTCTTTGCCTTCTGCCAAACCCAATCCAACTTTTCGATTGCGCGACAAAGCGCCTGTGCAGGTGAGAATTAAATCTCCCATACCCGCTAAGCCCATCATTGTTTTTTGCTTAGCACCCATAGCAACAGCCAAACGGGTAATCTCAGCTAAACCACGTGTTACCAAAGCAGCACGGGCATTCAAACCATATTCCAAGCCATCAGAAATACCGGTGGCAATTGCCATTACATTTTTAACAGCACCACCGACAGCAACGCCGATAATATCTTCATTGGCATAAAGCCGCATTACGGGTGAATTAAGCTGATTGGCAAGTTTTTGTATCCACTCTACATTTTCTGATGCCACACAAACTGCACAAGGGAGTTGCTTAGCCAGCTCTAGAGCAAAACTTGGGCCAGACAATACGCCGATATATTTATTTTCAGGTAGCACTTGACCAACAACTTCAAAGGTCAATAAACCCGTGTCTAATTCAAACCCTTTACACCCCGCTAAGATAGGTAAATCAGCAGCGCCATGTTGCTTAAGGAGCTCCACGCTATCACGCAATCCCGAAACCGAGGTAGCCAACAATACCAACTCACTATCACGCAAAGCATCTGCTAAATCAGTGTGTACGCTTAAGGATTCTGGAAAATCAAATCCAGGCAAATAACGGTTATTACAACGTTCAGTTTGCATCGTGCGCATATGTTCTGTGTTTCTTGCCCACATCGAAACACGATTATTGTGCAGCGCAAAGTGTCTAGCAAGCGCCGTACCCCATGCGCCGGCACCAATAACAGTTATATTCATTGAATTTCCTCCTGCCCGCAATTTGAAACAGGCTTTTTGCTAACGCAAGTTTTAATAAATAATTTAAGGGTGTTTATATTATAAAACCAAATGAGTTCAATTTTAGCACAACGCTTATCAAGATATCAGGTCAATCCCATGAGATGAAGTGCTATTTGCCAACCCACATCAAGATTTCTACATTAATGAAGTATTTTATATACCACTCAATCAACATTCAATCCTGCTTGATGTGATTATCAATATACGATTATTTGAGCATAGCTTGATTTATGCCAAACAATTATTTTTAAACATCACTTATACTATTACTCAAATTACTCAAAGTTTTTATTCTAACAAAATAAATTTTAACCAGCCTTACCTTTTATACTAATAAGGAATCGTAAAATGGACCCTGCCGCCAAACTTAGCTTATTGGCTCTGTCAATATTCGCACTTGCTGCCTGTCAAGATCAGCCTGCCAAACCCGCCGAGAATAACGCTCCAGCTGCGGCATCAGCCACTTCGGCAGCAACCACTCAAAGTGATGCAACGCCAGAAGACAAAGCTTTGCTTACTCAAGCACAAGGCTTGTTTCAACCTCTTCCTAGTATTGAAGAGCTAAATAAAACTCGAACCTATACCGATGCACAAGTGAAGCTAGGCCATCAATTGTGGTATGAACCACGCTTATCACGCGGCAACACCGTAAGCTGTAATACATGCCACAACCTTGCCACTGCTGGCGTAGATAATTTACCGACTAGCCAAGGTCATATAGGTCAATTCGGCGTACGAAATTCTCCCACAGCTCTAAATGCCGCTTTGTTGGGTAGCCAATTCTGGGATGGTCGTGCGGCGGATGTGGAAGAGCAAGCAGGCGGTCCATTATTGAATCCAGTTGAAATGGCTAACGTTAGCGAAGAAGCAGTAGTAGAGAAAATTGCTGATATTCCAGAATACCAAGCAAAGTTTAAAGAAGCTTATGCAGATAATGGTGGTGCTATTTCTTTTGCCAACATCACCACTGCTATTGCGGCGTTTGAGCGCACACTGATGACACCATCGCGCTGGGATGAATACTTAAAAGGCGATGTCAACGCCTTAAATCCACAAGAGCGCAAAGGCTTAAGTAGCTTTATCAATAATGGTTGTATTGCCTGCCATACCGGCGTGAATCTAGGCGGCACATCATTCCAAAAATTTGGCTTGGTAAACGGTCCTTACTGGAAATTCACTGGCAGCAAAGGTCGTGATGAAGGTCGTTTTGAGGTTACTAAAGCTGAGTCGGACAAGTACTTATTCCGTGTGCCTGGCATGCGTAACGTTGCCAATACTTATCCTTACTTCCACGACGGCAGCGTTTGGACTTTAGAAGAAGCTGTTTCAATTATGGGACAAGCTCAATTAGGCAAACAATTACCCAAAGATGAAGTGGCTGATATTGTTGCATTCTTTGGCTCATTAAGTGGATCGGTTTCAGAAGCAGCTCGTACCGTGCCGGAGTTGCCTTTTACCAGCAACGAACAATCTCGTCCTAATAATGAAGGTAAGTAAGCATTAAACAGCTTTAATTTATCTAATAACTATTAATAAAGGCTACCTGAACATTCAGGTAGCCTTTAATTATTTCATTACAGTCTATCGGTAAGATATTTAGTCTTCAAAACGTTTAAACACCAGCGTGCCATTAGTGCCACCAAAACCAAATGAATTAGATACCACTGCTTGGATATTCATTTCACGCGCTTCATTTGCGCAATAATCCAAATCACAATTGTTTTCGAAATCTTGTTCAAATATATTGATGGTAGGAGGTGATACTTGATTATGCAGAGCCAAGACGCTATAAATGGCTTCTACGCCACCTGCTGCGCCCAACAAATGGCCAGTCATCGATTTAGTGGAGTTTACTACCAATTTTTGCGCATGATCACCAAATGCCAGTTTCAGTGCTGTGGTTTCGTTAGCATCACCTAACGGCGTAGAGGTACCATGAGCATTCACATAATCAATATCTTGCGCATTTAATCCAGCATCACTCAACGCACGGGTAACCGCTAAAGCAGGCCCCTCAGCACTTGGTGCTGTAATATGATAAGCGTCAGAGCTCATGCCAAATCCAACGATTTCTGCATAAATTTTTGCACCGCGTTTTTTAGCGTGTTCCAACTCTTCCAACACCAATACACCAGCGCCCTCACCCATTACAAAGCCATCACGCCCTTTATCCCATGGGCGCGAAGCAGTTTTCGGGTCGTCATTGCGAGTAGACAAAGCTTTCATGGCAGCAAAGCCGCCCATACCTAAAATGCATACAGCGCCTTCAGCACCACCAGCCACCATTACATCCGCGTCGCCATATTTAATCATACGCATAGAATCACCAATAGCATGCGCGCCAGTAGTACACGCAGAAACCATACCATAGCTCGGGCCATGATAACCTTTTAATATGGTGACATGACCTGCAATCATATTGATTAGAGAGCCAGGAATAAAAAATGGATTAATTTTACGCGGGCCACTTGCCTGCACAACAGTACCCATGGCTTCTATACTCGGCAAGCCGCCAATACCAGAACCAATATTGACACCAACACGATATTTATCTAAATCAGGAGTTTCATCTAAACCCGCATCTGCAATGGCTTGCAATGCAGCGGCAATACCATAATGAATAAACACATCCATTCGGCGTGCCTCTTTGGCACTTATGTAGCTGCCAATATCAAAATCTTTTACTTCTCCAGCAACTTGGCAAGTTAGCTCAGAAGCGTCAAAGCGGGTAATGGTATCAATGCCGCTTTTGCCGTCCAACAGGTTTTTCCATGCGGTTTCAACGTCATTGCCAACGGGTGATACTTGGCCTAGCCCGGTAATAACCACTCTTCTCTGACTCATAAGTTTCTCGCTGTAACAATAACTGAAAAGCCTCTGGCAGCAGGGAAACCTGTTGAACAGAGGCCGTCATGGTATTAAACCACGCGCGCTGATTAGGCGTTGTGTGCGGTAACGAAGTCAATGGCTTGTTGTACAGTCGTGATTTTTTCGGCATCTTCATCCGGAATTTCACAACCAAAAGATTCTTCTAGAGCCATCACTAGTTCAACGGTATCTAAAGAATCTGCGCCCAAGTCGTCTTGGAATGAAGATTCGGTTTTAACGTCAGCTTCATTCACACCCAGTTGTTCAGCAACAATTTTTTTAACTTGTTGTTCAATGTTTGACATTTGTCTCGTCCTAATAAAATGCCTAGCGGCGTGGTTGATATAGTTATTGAATCGGACGTATTGTACCGAATTCGTTTAGAGTTTTCTATCTAAGTTTAACTTTAATACTGATGATAGAAAATCATATTTTGCAATGCTCCAGCTTAAACACTTAACCTGAAAAATTGCACATTCAGAACTGATATTATCATAGTGCTATTTTATCCTACAAGCGCTTTTCACTTCTTAAATCAAATCCATCATTTAACAAACGCCTTAAAACTCCGCTCTACTGCGACGATTCAAGGTTTAAATTCTGCAATCGTACGTTGTAAAAAGCGCAATACACAAGCCAGTTCGATTGCAGTTTGTTCCTGAGTGCCGTTACCAGCATGACCACCATCGAAGGGGGCGTACAGCCAACTTAACGAGCTGATTTCATTTAATTTTGCATAAAATTTTAAGGCATGCGCAGGGTGAACACGATCATCGCTTAGCGCAGTGGTGATGAGTGCGGGTGAGTAAGTTGAATGCTCATTTAAGTGATGATAAGGAGAGAGCTTGGCCAGTGCTTCGAAATGTATTAAATTTTTAGGGTCGCCATACTCTTCTAACCAGCTTGAACCAGCAGAAAGGTCGGCATAACGCAACATATCGGTGAGCGGCACTTCACAAACCATCGCTCCAATCGCTTCAGGCTCGCGTACAAAAGCAGATGCCACTACTAATCCACCGTTACTACCACCTTGCAATGCGATGCGCGACGGACTACTCAATCCACGTTGTGACACATCATGCACAACTGCCAGCAAATCATCCACACTCTTATGTTTATTCACACCTTGCGCGGCCTGATGCCATTCTGGCCCAAACTCACCACCTCCACGTACATTAGCCAAAACAAATGCATGGCCTTCAGCCAGCCAATGTCGACCAATAGTGCCAAGATAATGTGGTAATTCTGCCATGCCAAATCCACCGTAAACATAAACAAGTGTTGGCGTATCTGGTGTTGCACAGCGGCCAACATGGTAATACGGTATCGGCGTACCATCGGCTGAAGGTGTGTAAAACTGGCGAACTTGAATACCCGTAGCATCAAATTGCTTGGGCTGACGTCGTAATACCACCAACTCCATCAGATGTAAGTCTAAAGAAAACAAAGTAAGCGGTGTAGTGAAATCACTGCTGGCAATATAGACAATATCACCGCCCCACGGCTGATCTACTAACTCCAACGCTCCTTGAGGCAACGCAGGCACACTTTCTTCAAGCCATTGCCCTTCCTCAAATCGCCATGCTTTGAGGCTACCTGAAACATTATCGAGCAAACTTAATACCACAAAACGTTTGGTGGTTTCGACGCTATCGATAGCTTGATGCTGGTTTGGCTCAAACAAAACTTTGGCTGCACCCAGTTTTTCTCTGTTTAGTTTGATCGCCAACAAGCTGCCACTGCGATAAATTTGACTGCCGCGCGCCCAATTACTGCGCAACTGTACCAACAACTGCCCTGCTATGTAACCAACAATATCGCAATTTTCAGGTAGCTTTAATGCAATCGGCGTGCAATCTGGGGCTACCTGAAAATAAGTTTTACTAAAGAAACCACTCGCCGCTTCAATTAAATCAATCGGCGTGCCTTGTGGGTCAAGATAGCGCCACGCGTTAACCATCATGCCCTCTTCTGACATTTTATAAACTGGCGTGCCCTCCGCAAAACTCTGGCCACGTTCAATCAACCAAACTTGACACGGATATCCACAATGTGTGAGCTGGCGCTCATCCCACGCAGGGCAAACCCACACGCTATTTTCGTCGCGCCAAGCAATATGGTTTTTGCCCGCTGGAAAATGAAAACCTTCTTCAACAATGCTGCCGCTGGCTAAATCAAACTCAAGGGTGTAGGCGCTATCGGCACCTGATTGGCTTAAAGTAAGCAATACACGGTTGGGCTGTTCAACATAATGCGACACACCATCAAGATAAATGTCGTCACCCAGCACTTCGTCAAAATCAGCCACATCAAACAAAATCTGCCAATCTGGCAAGCCTGTTCGGTATGAAGAAGAAGTACACACGCGGTAAACGCCTTTGGGATAATCAGCACTTTGATGAAAGTGATACATGCGCCCGTGGTGTTCTTGGCAAAATGGTATCTGCCGTTCATCTTGTAATTGTGCGGTAATATCTGCTTGCAAGCGCTCAAACTCAGCATCTTGGCAAAAACGTGCCTGCGTTTTCGCATGAGCGGTTGCTGCAAAATCATGGGTTTCAGGGCAGGTTAAATCTTCAAAGCGGGCATATTTATCGGTTATCATAGACAGAATTTATTGAGCAAATGCGTCATTATAAAGGAAGGCTACCTGAAAACGACAACCCCGTTTTCAGGTAGCCTTATCAAACGGCTGTCGCAAATGAAAAACATGACTATAATAAGCAATTATTCTTCCTCACCAATAAAGCGACCTTAAATATGGACATGGAAAGCAATCGCCGCGAGCAATTGGATATGCTCGAAAATTCTGAATTGCTGTTTGATGAAGACAAGTGCACACTTGCTATTGAAGATGTTGCCGAGCAGATTACTGAAAACCTGAGTGATAAATATCCACTTATTTTGCCAGTGATGGGTGGCGCAATCGTATTTACTGGCCAATTATTGCCATTATTACGCTTTCCGCTTGAGTTCGACTATGTACACGTTTCCCGCTATGGCAATAAATTAGAAGGTGGAAACTTCCACTGGCTACGCACACCACAGCACAGCGTTGAAGGCCGTCATGTTTTAATCATCGATGATATCTTAGATGAAGGCCACACCATGACAGCCATTAAAGAAAAAGTGATGGGTTTAGGTGCTCTTTCGTGCCAAACGGCTGTTTTAGCCAACAAACTTATCGGCAAACCTAAACCCATTGAAGCAGATTATATTGGCCTTAATGTCCCCGACCGTTATATCTTTGGCTACGGCATGGATGTAGCTGGCGCTTGGCGCAATCTGGGCGCAATCTATGCCCTAAAGCAACACTAAAATAGTTCAGGTAGCCTTAAGTTTAATATAGCAAACAGACATAGTTTTATTCAGATTACTTGGTTGCCTAAACCCTAAAGGAATACACAACATGATCGGCATTCTCATCATCACCCATGAACGCATCGGTGATGCCTATAGCTCACTATCCCAACATTTCTTTCATGATACGCCGCACAATGTGAAAATTCTTGGTGTGAAAGACCACCAAGGCCATGAAGAAATCATCGCATTAACGCAAACATTAAGCCATGACCTTGATAGCGGTTATGGCGTACTCGTTATTACTGATATTTTTGGTGCAACACCCTGTAACGCGGCACGCCAACTGGTTACAGAGGGTAAAGTAGCCATGCTCACTGGTCTCAACGCACCTATGATGGTTAAAGCCATTCAAGATGCCGCTAGTGCCACTGATTTAAAAGTCTTTACCCAAGCAGTTAAAACTGCCGCCATAAATGGTATTTTAGACATTACCACTCCACCAAATGAATGTTGAGAACCTAGAATCATGCTGAAAAAAGAAATAGAAATCATCAATAAGCTAGGTTTACACGCACGTGCCTCCAGCAAATTTACCCAACTTGCCAGTCAATTTCAATGTGAAGTATGGGTTACCCGCAAAGAGCGACGTATCAACGGCAAAAGCATCATGGGTCTGATGATGCTGGCTGCGGCCAAAGGCTCTACTATAGAATTAGAAACCGATGGCCAAGACGAAGTCGCCGCAATGCAAGCGTTAACCGACTTAATCAACGACTATTTTGGCGAAAAGGAATAACCATGAGCATTGTGTTACACGGCGTATCTGCAGGAAGAGGCATTTCAATCGGTCGAGCACACCTTATTGTGCGCGGCATCGATGAAGTGCCACAATACAATCTTGTTCCTACAGAATTAAATGCCGAAGTAGCACGATATGAAGCAGCCATTAAAACCTCGCGCAAACAACTTGAACAATTACGCAGCGCTATTCCTGAAAATGCACCTACAGAGTTGGGTGCCTTTATTTCACTACATTTAATGTTGCTCACTGATGTCACCTTGTCTCGCGAGCCAGTGGACATCATCGAAGAACAAAAAATCAATGCTGAATGGGCGCTAAAAATTCAAACTGAACGCTTATCCGATCAATTTGAAGCGATAGAAGACGCGTATCTACGCGAACGCAAACAAGACATGATGCAAGTAGTTGAGCGGGTTCAAAAAAACCTAGCTGGCATGAGTACTGAAATTAATATTGGTGCCAATTTACTTGATGACACAATACTCATTGCTCATGATTTAGCACCAGCAGACACCGTTTATTTTAAAGAGCAGCGCATTGCTGGTTTTGTGACCGATGCTGGCGGCCCTACAAGCCATACTGCTATTTTAGGCCGCAGCCTAAACATTCCTTCAGTTATCGGCCTGCGTAATGCTCGCCAAATCATCAGTGAAGACGAATGGGTGATTGTTGATGGCATCAGCGGCGTGCTCATTATTAATCCAGATGATTTAGTGTTGGCCGAATACCGCCGTCGTGTGCGCGAATTACGCAGCCACAAGCGTCAACTCAGCAAACTAAAAGACACCGCTGCCACCACAGAAGATGGCGTAGATATTGAATTGCTTGCTAATATCGAATCGGCTGAAGACATCAAAACTCTGCATAAAATTGCTGCCGATGGTGTAGGCCTGTTTCGCAGTGAATTTCTATATTTAAACCGCGACAGTTTACCCAGTGAAGACGAACAATATGCCATTTACGCCAATTTAGTTAAGAAACTCAGAGGCAAGCCCATCACCATTCGCACCGTAGATTTGGGTGTGGATAAAAACCCGCGCTGGTTTAGCCATGCTCATACGCTCAATCCTGCGCTGGGCATGACGGGCATCCGTCTCTGCTTGGCTGAGCCGATGATGTTTCGCACCCAAATGCGCGCCATTTTACGCGCGGCCATACACGGGCCAGTAAAAATCATGTGGCCAATGATCAGTTCAGTATCTGAATTAAAACAATGTTTAACACATCTAGAAACTGCTAGAAAACAATTAGAAGAACGCGATGTGCCATTTGGCGAGCTAAAAACAGGCTGCATGATAGAAATTCCTTCTGCTGCACTCACTGTTGCAAGCCTGCTTAAACTGATCGACTTTATATCAGTTGGCACCAACGATTTAATTCAATACACATTATCAGTCGATCGTGGCGATGACAGCGTTAGCTATCTCTATCAGCCTGGTCATCCAGCCATTTTAAAACTGCTGCATCACATTATTCGCACCGCACTGCGCATGAATAAATCAGTATCAGTATGTGGCGAAATGGCGGGCGACCCCGTTTATACCCGTGTGTTATTGGGTATGGGTTTGCGCCGTTTCTCAATGAATACCAATAACTTATTATCCATAAAAGACGTTATTATTCACAGCAACATCAATAAGCTAGAATTGGAAATACCCACCATTTTACGCAATGAAGATCCCGATAGAACCGATAAACTGCTTAAAAAACTTAACCATGTACCAGCTATCGAAGAATCTAATTAATCAACCAAATTCACCACGCTAAACAGCTATTGTTATATATATCAAAAGGCTACCTGAAAGATTTCAGGTAGCCTTTATGTATTCGAAACAATTGCTTATTGGGTAATGGTTAACGTTTGAGTAAACGCAGTGCATTCCCCAACACCAGCAACGAGCTAAAACTCATGCCTAATGCTGCAATCCATGGTGTCACCACGCCAGAAACAGCCAAAGGCACTGCAACCAAGTTATACATCATTGCCCAAATTAAGTTCTCACGGATAATCAGCCGCGTTTTACGTGCTTGCCTGATCATTTTTGGCAACACGTTCATATCATCATTAAGCAACACTACATCGCTGCCATCACGCGCCACATCAGCGCCGCCAGCTACCGTCACCGACACATCAGCCTTGGCCAACACTGGCGCATCATTAATGCCGTCACCCACCATCAGCACACGAATCCCTTGCCGCTGTAACGTTTCTACATAAGCCAGCTTATCTTCTGGCGTGGCTTGCGCATTGTACACATCTAAATTTAAAGTTTTAGCTAATGCGCTCACTGCTGCTTCGCGGTCGCCACTCAGCACATGCAATTTTAAACCCATGCTTTTTAAATCAGCCAACATCGCTGGCACATTGGCTTTAATAGTGTCTTGCAGCAAAAAGGCTGCCTGAAAGCCTGTTTGATTGCCCAGTGCAATAACACTGCCATCATATTCAATGTTGGCCAATGCTGCTGGCATCTCGCCCGCAATTTCCGCCACAAACTCTGGTCGCCCAATTGACCATATTCCCTCTTGCCCAGCAACAGTTACCCGTGCGCTCACGCCGTGGCCAACACGGTTTAAATGACCACTCACGGGCACATTATCCTCTTCACATGGTAGTGCCATTAGCGCGCGCGCAATCGGATGTTCCGACTGCCCTTCTAGTGCCTGTGCCACCGTCACCAATTGCGCCACTGAATGCGCGCCAAGCTCAAGCACGTCTATCACACTCAAAGAACCTTCAGTAAGCGTGCCGGTTTTATCAAACACCACATCTGTTACCGCCGGCAAAGTTTCCAATACATGGCCTCGCCCAACCAACACCCCATCAGAAGCCAAAGTGCCAGTTGAAGCGGCCAAGGCGGCTGGTGTAGCTAAAGCTAATGCACATGGGCAGGTAATCACCAACAAAGACACGGTAACCCACAGTGCAGTTTGCGCATCGGCATATACTGTCCAGCCAACAAACACCAGCAAAGCCAATATTAACAACCCAGCCACAAAAACCGAAGCATAGCGATCAGCCAATACCGCCATACGCGGTTTTTCTGCTAACGCACGATCAAGCAACTTCACAATATGTGCCACACGAGTTTCATTGCCAAGTTTTTCAGTGCGCACCACCAACGGGCTGGTAGCATTGAGTGTGCCCGCCACCACATGATCTCCTGCCTGTTTGTATACAGGTAAACTCTCGCCGGTCAGCATTGCCTCGTTCAACTCACTTTCGCCCGACAGCACAACTCCATCTACTGGCAACACTTCACCAGGACGCACCAACAACACATCACCCACTTTTAGTTGCACTACCGCTGCCTCGCGCACCGTTTGGCTGGCTGGATAATCTGTGAGTAAATGACAAAATGCCGGCACCATTTTCACCAGACGCTCTGCCGCATCGCCAGCTTTGCGCCGTGCGATTTGTTCCATGTAGCGACCACCGAGCAGTAAGAATACAAACATAGAAATCGAATCAAAATACAAGCCGTGTTTTATTTTTGCTAATAAAGCATAAGTGCTCGCCACAAAAGCCAATATAATAGCCAACGTTACCGGCGTATCCATACCAACACGGCGGTTTTTCAAATCACGCCATGCACCCTTATAAAACGGCACTGCCGAATACACCATCACTGGCAGAGTCAATACCATGCCAGCCCACTGCATGATCCACAGTTGTTGATCTTCCATTGCGTCAGCAGTATCAAGATACACTGGCAAAATAAACATCATCACTTGCATCATCGACAGCCCCGCTACTGCCAAACGTATCAACGCTTGCTTGCGCTCTGCCTGCGCCTGCACTTCAATTTTTTGTGCATCATAAGGCGAAGCGGTATAGCCCGTATTTTGAATACGCAACAAAATATCAGACAGTTTTAAACGGCTGTTGTCCCACACCACTCGCACGCGCTGAGTGCTGTAATTCAACTCCACTCTAACCATGCCATTTAAACGCAATAATTGCTGTTCCACCAGCCACACGCAAGCGGCACAGGTGATACCGCCGAGCATCAACACCCCTTCTCGCTCATCACCTTCGCCCATTTCAACAAATTCTGCCTGAACCTCTGGCAAATCATATAGTTTTAGTTGTGCCAGCATTTCCTGAGGTGGCAAAGCTGCTTTTTCAGCATCGGCTGTGCGCTGCTTATAATAATTGCCTAAACCAGCATCAATAATACTCTGCGCCACCGCCTGACAACCAGCGCAACAAGACGGCTCATCCCGTCCTTCGTAACGAATGGACAAATCAATTTGCTTGGGCACATCCAGCCCACAATGGAAACAGGTTTTTTTCATAAGCAAAATTGTACGCGCACCCGCCTTGTCGGGCAAATAAGAGCAACCTCGCCCGTTTATTTTATAAAATAGCTAAATGGTAAAAGCACTAAGTTTACATCTCAACCAAGCGTGTAAATGAAGCACTCATTAAAGCTTTGGCAAGATAAATGAAAGCCGCTATATTATGATAAATATCCAATAACTCACCCGCTAAATAATAATTGTGTTCTACACTATTATTAAAGATAACCGCTGCGAAACTAGACGTTAAAGTTATATCAGAGTAGTTTTGCAAGTTGATGACCATTAACAATGGCGTCATTGTTTTCGACATGTTAAATGGTTAGATTTCAATCAATCTCAACCATTATAAAAGCTGCATTTCCCACATATAAACCTAAGCTGGTATTTTTAATATCTGATTTAACCCAACTTAATACTTGAGAGATAAAGAGAAATAAATATGAATAAATTGGCCAAAATATTTATCGTTGTCATTATCTGTGTTGCCGTTGGTTACTTTTCTGGAATAGTGACTCGCGCCAGCATTGAGACTTGGTATCCAACCTTAATCAAACCTAGTTTTAACCCACCCAATTGGATTTTTGCACCAGTATGGACGCTCTTGTACATGATGATGGGCGTTGCAGGCGGGCTGATTTGGAGTAAATCAGATATCAACAAAAACTTAGTTAAGACCGCTTTATGGCTTTTTGCCATTCAATTGATTCTAAACGCTCTGTGGTCTTATCTGTTTTTTGGATTACACAGCCCAATGCTGGCAGGAATGGAAATTGTATTATTGTGGGTGATGATTTTTGCAACCTATAAGCAGTTTGCTAAAATCGACAATACCGCCGCTTATTTAATGCTACCCTACTTAACTTGGGTAAGTTTTGCCATGATTTTAAATGCCAATATTTGGTGGTTAAATCGCTAAAACTCTGTTCATTATTATATTCAACACTGCCTATAAGTACGTTCTGATTCTAACCAAACAGACTACTCATTTATTTAACCAGAAAAGCTACCTGAACGAGCAATTGTCATGAAACAAATAAAGCTTCAGGTAGCCTTCTAGTCAATATAAAAAATGCTGCATACATTACTATTGATTACTTTAAGAGCTTATCGTCTTAGCGTCGCTATACCAGCAAAGTTACTTATCATTGTGAGTTGAGCAAGTGCTTGCGCAGATTATAGCCAACACGTTCTATTAAGTGTCCGACAACAAAAACTCTTTTCATGTAATATGCAGCCGCATATCAATTAGGCCATGGAGGGCTTGCGTGCCTATTACCGTATGGGGCTTAGCAATTGCACAAGCATTGCTGGCTACAGGAAATATCTTACTTGTCGCGGTAACTGCGTTAATTGGTAAACAATTGGCCAGTCACTCAGCCTTAATCACCTTGCCGGTAGCTTTACAGTATCTGGGTATGATTATAGCAACCTTACCCGCTGCACTTTTAATGCAAAAAATGGGGCGGAAATTTGGCTTTATTGTCGGCAACTGCATTGGTTTATTTGGCATTTGGGTGGCATTGCAAGGTTTAGAAGCCAGCAGCTTGATGCACTTTGCCAGTGGCTCATTTTTAATTGGCATGGCCATTGGTACTGCCCAGCAGTATCGTTTTGCCGCTTTAGATGTGTGCTCAGTTAAACAGCGTCCACGCGCGATTAGCATGGTGATGGCTGGAGGTATTCTAGCTGCTATTTTGGGGCCGAATTTAGCGATTTGGTCGCGTCAATGGTTTGATGGTAATCCTTTTGTAGGTGCGTTTTATGGGTTATTTATTCTCTATACCTTAGCTTTAGTGCTGATTGCCAGCTTACCTTTAGCGGCACCCATCAAAAACACAGTGAAGCAAACCACACGCAGTTATCGTGAACTCTTTAAACAGCCCTTATTAATAGCAGCGATGGCTTCTGGAGCGATCGGTTATGCTGTGATGGTTTTACTAATGACCGCGACACCTATTGCTATGCAGCACGATGGGTTCCCGTTTAATAATATTGTTTGGGTGATTCAATGGCATGTGTTGGGCATGTATGTTCCATCATTTTTTACAGGAAACTTGATTCGCCGCTTTAGTTCACGTACGGTAATTTTATGGGGCTGTATCGTATTGGCTCTTTGCGTATTAGTCAACGTTTTGGGAAGCAGCTACTGGCACTATCTAGTGGGCTTGCTACTGCTAGGTGTTGGTTGGAACTTTACCTTTATTGGTGCAACGCATTTATTGACCTTTACCTACGAACCAGCTGAACAAGGCAAAGTACAAGGCATCAATGAGTTTATGGTGTTTACTGCCGCCGCTTTGGGTAGCTTATTAGCAGGTGTCGGTGTCGACAAACTTGGCTGGACATGGCTCAATCTTGCTTCGTTGCCGCCGGTAATTATCGTCGCTTGGGGTATTGTGCGATTAGCTGATCAGCGCGCACGTATTCGTGAAAAAAAGTAACAATTTAATCTCGCTGGTTCTGCTCGAGGCAACATTGTAGGTCACAGAGATTGTTTATACTCGCTCGTCAAATCATCACTTCAACATCTTTAGTCATCCATGTTGTAGTGAGACTCAACGCATAGTTTGTAATAACTCGCAAGGATAACAAATCGTTTTAAACCATCGGAAAGCTGTAAAGCCGCTCACAACAATGTGGGTGGCTTTTTTTATTTGCTGATAAAAAGGCTACCTGAACGCTTGAATATTACTCAGACAACCTTATATTACGTGTATTGAATGAATAAGACCTTTTCAATCAAAGCATTTAGAAGCCTGGCAACAAAATGGTATTCGTTGCAGTTTGAATGTTGAAGTCTAGAATAATGAATGATGACCCTTTAAAACAGGATAGTGAAACATGTCTGAACCAAACCAAAACCCAGAAGAAAAACTAGAAACAGCTGCTGAGGCGGCAGAAGTTATTGAAGCTGCTGAAACAGAAGTCGAAATAGCCCCAACTTATGAAGAATTACAAACGCAAATCATTGAGTTGGAAGGCATGTTAAAAGACGAAAAATTACGTGGTCTAGCCAACGAGCAAAACTTACGACGTCGTCACACAGATGAGTTGCAAGCTGCCCATAAATTTGCTGGCCAAAAATTTGCCAGTGAAATGCTGCCTGTAAAAGATTACTTAGAAATGGCTTTGCTTGACCAAAGCGGTAATTTTGAAGCACTAAAAATGGGTGTTGACATGACATTGTCAGAGTTAACCAAAGCTTTCCTAAATGCACAAATTACTGAAATAAAAGCAGAAATTGGTAATAAATTAGACCCACATCAGCACCAGGCAATGCAAACAGTAGAGAGCGAGCAAGAAGCCAATACCATTGTAAGCGTGATGAAAAAAGGTTATCTACTGGCCGACCGCGTATTGCGACCAGCCATGGTAGTGGTGGCCAAGGCCGCCGATGCAGAATGAAAGCATCGATGCACCCAATTCATTAAAAAAACTTTACTGAGACGGCAGTAAATTTTTCAGGCAGCCTTTTAATACAGCAACACAACTTAATAGATAAATTTAAAAGCTAAACACCTGATTTAAAATATATAAGCATATCAGTAAAAAATAATCCGCAGACACTTGAAAACACTGCAACACACCTTACTTAGCAAACAACAGGGCAAAGTCCCCAACAATATTTATAATATATTATTATTTTAAGGAGCTATAAAATCATGGCAAAAGTAATTGGTATTGACTTAGGTACAACCAACTCATGCGTGGCTATTTCTGAAAATGGCCAAACCAAAGTAATTGAAAATGCAGAAGGCGCACGCACCACTCCTTCAGTGGTTGGCTATCTGGATGGCGGCGAAATCTTGGTTGGCGCACCAGCGAAACGCCAAGCGGTAACCAATCCCAAAAACACTATTTATGCTTCAAAGCGTTTAATTGGCCATAAATTTGATGATAAAGAAGTACAAAAAGATATGGACTTAATGCCATTTGAAATCATCAAAGCAGCCAATGGCGATGCCTGGGTAAAAGCACAGGGCAACGAATTATCTGCGCCGCAAATTTCTGCTGAAATATTGCGCAAAATGAAAGAAGCTGCTGAAAGTTATTTAGGCGAAAAAGTTACTGAGGCAGTGATTACCGTACCTGCCTACTTTAACGACAGCCAACGCCAAGCCACTAAAGATGCAGGCCGCATCGCCGGGCTAGATGTAAAACGCATTATCAACGAACCAACTGCAGCCGCATTGGCGTTTGGTATGGATAAAAGCGATAAAGCAGACCGTAAAATTGCAGTGTATGACTTGGGTGGTGGTACTTTCGATATTTCTATTATTGAAATTGCCAACGTAGACGAAGACAAACAGTTTGAAGTATTGGCCACAAACGGCGACACCTTTTTAGGCGGCGAAGACTTTGACCAGCGCCTAATCGATCATATCGTTGGCGAGTTCCAAAAAGATCAAGGCATCGATCTCAAAAAAGACGTGATGGCACTACAACGCCTAAAAGAAGCTGCTGAAAAAGCCAAAATCGAATTGTCTAGCGGCCAACAAACTGAAATCAATCTGCCATACATCACCATGGATGCGAGCGGCCCGAAACACTTAGCGATGAAAATCACTCGCGCCAAATTCGAAAGCTTAGTAGAAGATTTAGTGGCGCGCACAATTGAGCCTTGTAAAATTGCCGTTAAAGATGCTGGTTTGAATGTAAGCGAAATTGATGATGTAATTTTGGTAGGCGGTCAATCGCGCATGCCTAAAGTACAAGAAGCTGTAAAAGCTTTCTTTGGCAAAGAGCCGCGTAAAGATGTGAACCCAGATGAAGCTGTCGCTGTAGGCGCCGCGATTCAAGGTGAAGTGTTGTCAGGTGGTCGTAGCGACGTATTGCTACTAGACGTTACCCCATTATCATTGGGTATTGAAACCATGGGCGGCATTATGACCAAGCTAATCCAAAAAAACACCACCATTCCAACCAAAGCATCACAAACGTTCTCAACTGCTGAAGATAACCAATCAGCCGTAACAATCCATGCGTTACAAGGTGAGCGCGAACGTGCCAGCGCCAATAAATCTTTGGGCCAATTTAATTTGGGCGACATCGCACCAGCTCCACGCGGCCTGCCACAAATTGAAGTAACCTTTGATATTGATGCCAACGGTATCTTGCATGTTTCTGCCAAAGATAAAGGCACGGGCAAAGCTGCTAACATCACCATCCAAGGTTCTTCAGGTCTAAGTGAAGAAGAAATCGAACGCATGGTGAAAGATGCAGAAGCAAATGCTGATGAAGATCGCAAACTCACTGAGCTGGTTGCATCTCGTAACCAAGCTGAAGCATTAATCCATTCAGTTAAAAAATCGCTGACTGATTATGGTGATAAATTGAGTGCTGATGAAAAAGCTAATATTGAAGATGCAGTTAAAGCAGCTGAAGAAGCAGTCGCAGGAGAAGATAAAGCTGACATTGATGCTAAAGCAGAAATCTTAGGCACCGCCAGTCAAAAACTAGGTGAACTGGTATATGCACAAGCAGAAGCAGAAGAAGCTGGTGGAGCTGAAGCCGATACTGCCAAAAATGCTGAAGACGATGTGGTTGATGCAGAGTTTGAAGAAGTGAAAGATAAAAAAGATTAATTGATCTTTATTCACCAGTAAAAAAAGGACGCTCACAGCGTCCTTTTTTACTTTTCAGGTAGCCTCAAATATTTTAGGGTTGTATTATATGCACTACTCGATAATTGATTGACCACTTAGGATAAAATATGACTACGCGCCAAGAAGTTTTGGATTGGTGCAGCGAAACCCTGCAACCCTCTATGTTTCAAGACTACGCTCCAAACGGCTTGCAAGTAGAGGGCAAAGAAAATATACATACGATTGTTACCGCTGTCACCGCCAGCCTAGCGGCAATAGAATATGCAGTGTCAAAAAATGCGGATATGTTATTAGTGCATCATGGCTATTTTTGGCGTAGCGAACCTATCACCATTACTGGCTGGAAAAAGCTGCGTATTGCAACTTTATTACAGAATCAAATTAACATGGTCGGTTATCATCTTCCTTTAGATGCACACCCAACTTTAGGCAATAATGCTCAATTAGCTCAGCTCTTAGGGTGGAAATTGGAGAGTTTAGCTGGTGAGCAAAATTTGCTAAATATAGGCCGTTTAAACCAACCTTGCACTTTGGATCAATTAGCAGATGATTTAACCACTAAACTGCAACACAAACCAATAATTATTGGTGACAGCAATAAGTTACTCCATCGTATTGCATGGTGTACTGGTGGAGCGCAAAACTTTTTTCAGGTAGCCATTGAAGCGGGCGTAGATGTATTTGTTACAGGTGAAATTTCAGAATCGCAATATCATATGGCGCAAGAAAGTGGTGTAGCTTTTATCAGTGCTGGCCATCATGCTACCGAACGTTACGGTGTTCAGGCGCTCGGCGCAGCTTTAGCAAAAAAATTTAATACGAATATTTACTTTTTTGATGAAAAGAATCCTGCTTAAAATCAAAGTTTCTGTCATAACTTTACGTTATTTTAAATAATGCTTTAAGTATGTTGGCAAAATCGGTTAGAATTACGGAGTTTAATGGCTCGGTATTTCCAAAAATCTTAGGATGACAGAATAATGGATAATAAAAAAATCAATCAAGGACGTCGCCGCTTTCTAACGTTAGCGACCGCCGGCGCAGGCGCTGTTGCCACTGCTGGCGTAGCCGTCCCGTTTTTAGCTAGCTTTTCCCCATCAGAAAAAGCCAAAGCAGCAGGTGCTCCCGTAGAACTGGACATCAGTAAAGTTGAGGCGGGGCAGATGATGACCGCCGAGTGGCAAGGCAAACCTATCTGGGTACTAAACCGCACGGAGGCGCAGCAAAAGGAAGTGCCTGCGTTAAACGGTGAAATGGCTGATCCAACTTCTGAAGTAGAGCACCAACCCGAATATTGCAAAAATGAATTGCGCTCAATAAAGCCCAATATTTTTGTAGCTATTGGGATTTGTACTCACTTAGGTTGCTCACCAACATACCGTCCAGATCTCGCACCTGCTGACTTAGGTGCAAGCTGGAAAGGCGGATTTTTCTGCCCATGTCATGGCTCCAAATTCGACTTGGCTGGTCGCGTATACAAGGGCGTTCCTGCCCCAACCAACCTAGTTATCCCGCCTTACAAATACCTAACCGACGCTACCATTCTGGTCGGCGAAGACTAAATAAAGGGACTAATCATGGCAAACCAAACCAATAATGAAAACAAATCATTGTTAGGCTGGGTAGACGCACGTTTCCCTTTGTCTAAAATGATGAAAGAGCACGTAACCGAGTATTACGCGCCTAAAAACTTCAACTTCTGGTACTTCTTCGGTTCGTTAGCAATGCTCGTTTTGGTCATCCAAATAGTTAGTGGCATTTTCTTGACGATGAACTACAAACCAGATGGCAATCATAATATCTATCATTTACCTGCAGCTTTTACCGCAGTGGAATACATCATGCGCGACGTATCTGGCGGCTGGATAATCCGCTATATGCACTCTACCGGCGCCTCGATGTTTTTCGTGGTGATCTATCTGCATATGTTCCGCGGCTTGATTTACGGTTCGTTCAAGAAACCACGTGAATTAGTATGGGTATTTGGTTCACTTATTTTCTTAGCATTGATGGCTGAAGCATTTATGGGTTACTTATTGCCTTGGGGGCAAATGTCATTCTGGGGTGCACAAGTAATTATTAACTTATTTGCAGCCATTCCTATTATTGGACCTGACTTATCTACTTGGATTCGTGGTGACTTTAACGTATCAGATGTAACGCTAAACCGCTTTTTTGCTTTACACGTAGTTGCGGTGCCATTGGTATTGATTGGCTTAGTGGTTGCTCACCTTATTGCTTTACATGAAGTAGGTTCGAACAATCCAGATGGTGTAGAAATTAAAAAACTGAAAGATGAAAATGGTATTCCGTTAGACGGCATCCCATTCCATCCGTATTACACTGTAAAAGACATTTTGGGTACGGTTGTTTTCTTGATTGTTTTCTGTGCTGTGATGTTCTTTGCACCTGAGGGTGGCGGCTACTTCTTAGAAGCACCAAACTTCGATCCAGCTAATCCATTAGTTACTCCTGCACATATCGCACCGGTATGGTACTTCACTCCGTTCTATGCTATTTTGCGCGCCGTACCATCATTCTTAGGCACTCAAGTTTGGGGTGTACTGGGCATGGGTGCAGCAGTTGTAGTGATTGCATTGCTGCCATGGTTGGATCGTTCGCCTGTTAAATCTGTACGCTACCGTGGCCCAATTTTCAAAACCATGTTGGTATTGTTTTTGATTTCATTCATCGGCCTAGGTATCTTAGGTGCACTGCCAGCAACTGATCTTAGAACAATTGTGTCAAGAATTCTGTCTATCATCTATTTTGCATTCTTCATAGCGATGCCGATTTATACCAAAATGGATAAAGATCGTCAGGTGCCGGAGCGTGTAACTGAGGGTACAACCAAGCAAAAAGTAATGTTCTTCGTTTATGTAGCCATTACCCTTGTTGGTTCTTACCTATTTGTAACCTACATTTAATGAGGGCAGCGAAAATGAAAAAAACATTCAAAACCTGGTTTACTGCCTTATTGGTAGCAGCTCCGATGAGTATGGCATTTGCCTCCAGCGGTGCTAGCTATGAAAAAGTAAACATTGATTTAGGTGACCAAGTCAGCTTGCAACGTGGTGCACAAATTTTCACTAACTACTGTTTATCTTGTCACTCGGCAAGTGGGATGCGTTATAACCGCTTGCAAGATATCGGTTTGACTGAAGATGAAATCAAGAAAAATATGATGTTTACGACTGACAAAGTTGGTGACGTGATGCATGCGGCGATGACACCAGATGACGGTAAATCTTGGTTTGGTGCTGTACCACCTGATTTAACCCTGATTGCCCGTTCGCGTGGTGCTGATTATTTGTATGCTTATTTACGTGGTTTCTACAAAGATCCAACGCGGCCCACAGGCTGGAACAACACTGTATTTGATAAAGTTGGTATGCCTCACCCTCTATGGGAGCAAGAAGGTATTCGCGCAGTAGCGTTGGATGCAAAAGGTATGCCCGTTACAGTAAAAGATGAGCATGGTAATCTAGTTCCTAAGATTGATTGGGAGTCAACTGGCCTGCACAGTCGCCGTTTGCCTAATGGTAAAGTTGTTTCTAAAGAATACGATGAATATGTACGCGATTTAGTGAACTATATGGTTTACATGGGTGAGCCAGCTCAATTGCAACGTAAACAAGTCGGCTATTTAGTCATGATTTTCTTATTGGCTGTGTTGTTACCTTTAGCTTACTTCCTGAAGAAAGAATTTTGGAAAGATATTCACTAAGCCTATTTGGTTTAAAAGCTGCTCATATTTACATGGGCAGCTTTTTTATTGATAAACCATAGAAAGAATTTGTTGGCTGAAATATAAGCACTACTCAGAAAAAATTAATAGTTGCAGATAGTCAGATAACTTATAAATCAAATTCAAAATAACATTTGTTGATTTAAATGATAATCATACCCAGCCTGATAGTTTATAAAACACTAACCTTCTCTGGTTGAACACTCTTTTGTGTGTACTCTGATAAATTATATTCTTTATGGAACTCGTGCTGATTACATCTAAATTTGTTCTTTTTAAATAGCACTGCTCTTGCCAAATTATGTAAAACCACATATGGTTATGCTAATAAAAAATCGAATATTAAACATCAAGAATATAAAGGAAAATCCATGTCTTTAAGCCAGGTTCTCGAACACGCCAACGCGGTCGCCGCCACGATTCTGTTAGGGTTTAATAAGCACTATTCTATGTTCCGTGATATTTCTATCCAAGCCAAAGATTTGTTCGAGCAGCGTGACTGGCATGGTATCCAATCCATTGGGGCTTATCGTATTGAAATGTATGATCAACGCGTACATGAAGCTGTGGCTATTTTACGCAGCGAGCATTCGGATAACGATCTGTGTGATGAAGTCTGGGCGCATGCAAAAAAAGAATATATCGCAATGCTGGTCAACCACAAACAACCAGAGTTAGCAGAAACTTTTTTCAACTCAGTTTCCACCAAATTATTACATGCGAATTACTACAGTAATCAATTTACGTTTGTTAAACCTGCCATAAGTACGGAATATATAGATTCCGAACCACCTATATTTTTATCGTTTTATCCCAACCATCAGGGTTTACGTGGTTGTCTAAAAAATATTCTTAATCATTTTGACTGGAAAGTGCCTTTTGCATGCTTCAATCGTGATGTTGGCAATATTCTACGTGCTGCTCGCCTATATCTAAAAGAACAAGGTGATTGGCCTCTGCATGAGTTAAATCTCCATGTCCAAGTATTAAACTCAGCTTTTTATCGTAACAAAAGCGCCTACATTTTTGGCCAAATTATCAACGGTAGTCAACGCCATCCGTTTGCACTACCGATAGTACACAACCAAGCTGGCGAGCTGGTAGTAGATGCAGCTTTGTTTGAGCCTAGGCAGATTTCAGTACTGTTCTCATTTGCGCGCGCTTACTTCCTAGTGGATATGCCCGTGCCCAGCGGTTATGTCCAGTTTTTACAGCAAATGTTGCCTATGCGTTCGCAAGGTGATCTTTACACCCTACTTGGCTTACACAAACAAGGTAAAAATATCTGGTGGCGCGAATTTGCCCAGCACCTGCGATATTCTAACGACAAGTTTATCCTTGCCCCAGGTGTTAAAGGCTTGGTGATGAGTGTGTTTACATTACCCTCATTCCCTTATGTGTTTAAAATCATCAAAGACATTTTTGGGCCAAACAAGGATTTTGACCAAGAATATGTACGCCAAAAATATATGCTTGTGAAAAAGCATGACCGTGTTGGTCGCATGGCGGATACTCTTGAATTTTCTAACATCGCGCTGCCTAAAAATCGTTGCGATGAAGAGTTTATGAACGAGTTACGCACCTTAGCGCCTAGCCAATTTGAAGAAACCGATGATTTATTTATCATCAAACATGCTTATGTAGAATATCGTTTAAAACCGCTAAACATGTTTATGCAAACGGCTAGCCCTGATGATAAAGCTGCTGCAATCGTTGATTATGGTTTTGCTCTAAAAGAATTAGCATCTGCTAATATATTCCCAGGTGACATGTTGTATAAAAATTTCGGCATGACGCGTTTTGGTCGGGTTATTTTTTACGATTATGACGAAATAGAATACATGACCGATTGTAACTTCCGATATATTCCGCCTGCTCCAAATCCTGAATATGAAATGTCTGGAGAAGTATGGTATCCCGTACGTCCTGGTGATGTTTTCCCTGAAGAATTTGGCCCATTCTTGCTTGGCGAGCCGGACGTGCGTCAAGTGTTTATGCAGCATCACCGCGATCTACTCTCACCTAAATTCTGGCAAGGCAAAAAAGAAAGTTTATTGCGTGGTGAATTAGATGATTTTTATCCATATCCACAATCCTTACGTTTTAATCCTGATATTATTGCTAAAGGATTTGTAGACCAATCTGATGTATAAACATCTTATCTGGTGATAAATAGGCTACCTGAAAAACATCTTTACTTTCAGGTAGCCTATTTATATATGGATTCTTAAATCCAACTATGAAGTGCGACAGTTTCAAACCCACTACTCTTGCCTGTGCTTGGGTTCATGAGCACAATTACTTCCCAAAATATATCGGATTTTTTTCAAATTTGTACGTTGAGTTATCTATGGATTTGTGGTGAATATCAGCGTCTACCTTAGCCGTATATTTATTTTTGAGTACGTTTAGAGCGATATTTTGCTGAGTTTTAGACATATCATAATTTTTATAACCAAGATGAGTTTGCAATACGCTCACTACTACAGTTCCAGTCATATCCACAACTAGGGCAGCCTACTAAACATGAACTTAAACCGATTATTAGTACATTAGTACGAATTTGAATCGTATAAATCTCCTGCTTTTGCATTTGTTGGCATAACCTGTTCAAAACGCGTTGGCCACCACACTTTCTAACAAATATGGCCTGCTCTTCTGCAGATGGCTGCTTAAACTATTCAAGATGCACGGCACAATCTGCATAATATAAATCGGAAACAATAGAACAGCCGCTTTAAACAAGCATACTGACTATAAACAACGGTATTGAGTTAACTTGAAAAATGCATCTAATCATTCACTCATCACTTAACAAGATTATTAAAATAAACTAGCTATTTATTTTTAAATATTTTTTTGATTTACCGACATGCCCTCCATCTTTTCTTCCTGCCGTACAAAGAGAAGCCTTCAATCCATCTTTAACTCGTGGATAAAAAACATAACCCTTATCCAATCTACATTGTTCTGAATAGTCGCTCGCCTGCATATACTGATCACCACCACTATATAAGCTATGGCCTTTTTTAAAATAACCGCTTAAATCATGAATTTTCTGCTCTCTTATTACGCCGGGTTTATCCCAAACATCTGCATTGGTAGGAGTAATACCAACAAATAACTCCTGCACCAGGCTATTGCAGCCACTAAGAAAATTCAATCATTATGTTGTCTGACACCACAAGTCTGTAAGACTCGCCATCGTTGATCTCAGTCTGTATGACCAATAGTATTGGTTTTTAAAATTCCTGCATGGCTGGAGAATACAAACCAGAATCAGGGTTTTATTTTGGAACCACACAACCACCCAAGGCAACACTGATTATAATCAACCATTTTTTGGTGATTTTCCTTATTGAAACATCAGTTCTAGAATCCCTTATATTTCCTGTTCAGCTGCTTTTATTAGCTTGGCTATGTTTCAGGTAGCCTTTAAAGCTTTAAACCTTGGCAATGGTTTTCGGCCGTAAAATCCATACTGCTAGCATGCCGATGGCTACGCCCCAAAAAGCAGACCCCAACCCTAAAAATGTCATACCCGAAGCCGTGGCTAAAAAAGTGATGATGGCCGCTTCACGGTTGATTTCGTCTTGTATCGCCACGGTCATATTGCTACCGATGGCGCCAAGCAGTGCCAAGCCAGCAAGAATCGTAATCAGCTCTCTAGGTAAAACTGTAAACAACATTACAATCGCACCAGCAAACAGACCGCCGATTAAGTAAAATACGCCATTGCTGATGCCAGCGATATAACGCTTGTTTGGATCGGTATGTGCATCTTTACCTGTGCACAATGCAGCAGTAATAGCGGCCAACACAATGGTGATGCCTCCAAAACAAGCCACCATTATTGAAGCGATACTGGTTGTTGCGATAATGGGCTTAGCTGGAATTTTATAGCCCGATAAGTGTAAAATGGCCATACCGGGCAGAAACTGACCAGTTAAACTGACAATCACCAATGGTAAAGCTAAGCTCAACGTGCTGGCCCATGTCCACTCAGGATTAATCCACACAGGTTTAGTAATATTAAAATGAATTTGACTTAAGTCCAAACCACCATATAGCCACGTCAACAATAAGCCTATAAAAAACACCAGCACCACGGTATAGCGCGGCAGCAAGCGTTTAAATATTAAGTATGCAAGCAACATGGCAAACATCAGCAGTGGCATGGTTTCAACTGCACTGAACGCATGTGCTCCAAATTGAAATAAAATACCCGCCATCATGCCCGCTGCCACACCTTTAGGTATATTACTCATTAGTTTGTCGAAATAGCCAGACCAACCAATCAGCAATATTGCTACAGCTGCGGTTAGATAAGCACCCACCATTTCGCCCAGACTCAATGCTGGAAACAACGTGATGAGCAAAGCGCTGCCAGGTGTAGACCAAGCGGTGACCACCGGCACTTTTAATGCCCAGCTCAATGCAATGCCAGAAATAGCTGCGCCAATAGAAATAGCCCACACCCAAGTAATCATCACATCTGTAGGTACTTGTGCTATGGAGGCTGCCTGAAACATCAGCACCATTGGCCCTGAATATGAAATCAATACCGCTAGAAAACCAGCCGTTATAGCCGATGCCGACAAGTCTCTAAACATCCTTTTTCCTTGTACTTTTTATAGGTAGTAAAGCGGCTGTTAATATTAAAAGCAGCCTCACAAAAAGAGCGAATATTCCAAATTACCCAACGTGTCGATACCACTAGTATTAAAAAAACTTCACTCTACATTCGGATGATAGCACGGGTATTTCCACTTTTTGTTTACTCTGCTGAGCATGTGCAACATGGCTCTAATATAAGGTGCATCAGCATCACTTGAAGTCTGTAGCTTCACTTTGCGTCCAAAAATATCAACATGTAAACAGTACAATACTTGCAAACTTTTTATCAGATTCATCAACAATCATGTGAATACTCTTAGTGGATATATTCAAAGCTTACTCAAAGGCACATTATCAGGATATAAGTGTAACCCATAACAAAAGGCTACCTGAAACGTTTCAGGTAGCCTTTTGTGATAAATAACTTATTAATGAATCAATATGCTATTACACTCTCTTGTAAGCACTTTAAAATAACTTGGTGTTTGTAATACTGCGCTCATATCAAAAAATTAAATCTAGACTTATCATTAAGCACATACTCAAGCTTTATTGAGCAACTGCTGTTTATTCAATACATTACTTTAGCTCTTTGGTGCATAACCATAATTCTGATATCAACTATTCAGAGGGTTTATTAAGTATCACCGCTTCAATTTTGAAAACGCATCCGCCATTGCAGAATTACCCATATTTTCTGCTCGGTCTTGATTGCGTTCACGTGGTTTTTGGTTACCTGAATCGCTTGTACTGCTGCGTTTTGGAGCCGCTACTCCCTCATCATCTAATCGCATAGTTAGTGCAATTCGTTTACGTGCTGCATCCACCTCTAATACTTTTACTTTGACCACATCTCCAGCTTTAACCACTTCACGCGGATCAGAAACATAGCGATTAGCAAGGGCTGAAATATGCACTAAGCCATCTTGGTGGACACCGATATCAACAAATGCACCAAAATTTGCCACATTACTGACCACACCTTCAAGTATCATACCTGGCTTCACGTCTCTAATATCGTCAATGCCTTCTGCAAAAGTAGCAGTTTGAAATTCACCTCGCGGGTCACGACCAGGCTTTTCCAGCTCGGCCAAAATATCCATGATAGTAGGCAAGCCGAATCGGGCATCTATGTAATCTGTGGGCTTGATTTTGGTTATTGCGCTGTGGTTAGCAATCAGCTCCTGTGCTTTTAGATTGCTTGAAGCAAGCATTTTAGCAACAATTGGATATGCTTCTGGATGCACAGCGCTCGCATCTAATGGCTCGCTACCGCCTTGTACCCGCAAAAACCCAGCCGCTTGTTCAAAGGTTTTATCACCCAAGCGCGGCACTTTGAGTAGCGCTTTACGGTTTTTAAATGCCCCATTTTCATCACGAAACTCTACAATATTATGCGCTAATGTACTATTCAGCCCAGAAATACGTGCTAATAAAGGCGCAGAAGCAGTATTCACATCCACACCAACAGCATTAACGCAATCTTCCACCACCGCATCAAGGCTTTTTGCCAATTGGCTTTGGTTGACATCATGTTGATATTGGCCAACGCCAATTGATTTGGGGTCAATTTTTACTAATTCAGCCAGTGGATCTTGTAAACGGCGAGCAATAGAAACAGCTCCGCGTAATGAAACATCTAAATCAGGAAACTCTTTGGCAGCCATTTCAGAAGCAGAATACACTGATGCACCTGCCTCACTCACCACAATTTTATGTAATTGCTTTTCAGGTAGCCCTTTAATTAGCTCTGCTGCCAGCTTATCCGTTTCGCGGCTGGCAGTGCCGTTACCAATAGCGATTAGCTTAACATTGTGTTGCTTAACCAAACGCGACAGCGCAGCCAGCGCACCCAGCCAATCGTTGCGTGGTTGGTGCGGATATACAGTATCAGTAGTCAAAACCTTGCCAGTATCGTCTACCACCGCCACTTTTACGCCCGTGCGAATACCAGGGTCTAAACCCATGGTGCACAAACGACCAGCAGGTGCGGCCAATAATAAATCTTTTAAATTATGAGCAAATACAGAAATAGCATCGGCATCCGCAGCAGCTTTGAGCCGATTGAAAGCATCTAATTCGAGCGACAAAAAGATTTTGGCACGCCAAGTAAGGCGAACAGTATCGCGCAGCCACTTATCCGCAGCACGGCCTTGATCTTCAATATCAAAGTAACGAGCAACAAGCTGTTCATATTCGCTTTGTTCGGTAATAGGTGTTTCGTCTGGTTGATATTTCAAGGCTACCTGAAGGATGTTTTCATTGCGGCCGCGCAGCACAGCTAGCGCACGATGGCTCGGCATGGTGCGCACGGATTCGCGGTGATTAAAATAATCTTTAAATTTTTCGCCAACAGTTTCTTGGCCAGCGATTACCTGCGCATACACTTCAGCTTCGCGCCAAAGCTTTTCACGTAGCTTGCCAATTAATTCTGGTACCTCTGCAAATTGCTCCATTAAAATAGCGCGGGCACCATCTAAAGCCGCTTTAGTATCAAATACTTGTTCGTTCAAATAACCTTCAGCAATCTGCTCAGGATTTTGGTTGAGATTATCCAGAAGACTATCGGCTAAAGGCTGTAGGCCATTTTCGCGAGCGATTTGTGCTTTTGTTCGGCGCTTAGGCTTATACGGCAAATACAAATCTTCTAGCACCGTTTTATTGTCCACTGCTTCAATTTGAGCCTGTAGCTCGTCAGTAAGCTTGCCCTGCTCAGCAATGCTTTTAAGCACGGTTTGCTTACGGTCTGTTAGTTCACGCAGATATTGCAGGCGCTCAGCCAAATTACGTAATTGCGTGTCATCTAGACCACCAGTGGCTTCTTTACGATATCGTGCTACAAATGGTACGGTGGCGCCATCATCTAATAACGCAACCGCAGCTTGAACTCGTGTAGCAACAACATTTAATTCTGTGGCAATAATTTGGATAATGTTCATGGGTAACTTTATATAGGGCAAATAATCTCAAGGCATGAACCTATACCAGCGTGATTAAAATTGCAAGTTTGATTTTAAATTTACTGA
>CAZLYX010000001.1:47830-50251 GCA_964563885.1 uncultured Neisseria sp.
AGGCTACCTGAATCATTATTAAATCAATTAATCGTTGCTAAATTGATTCATGGTATTGTCTTTACCGCCTGCTTTTAATGCAGCGTCGCCAGCAAAGTATTCTTTATGGTTATCACCTAAGTCAGAACCAGCCATGTTTTGATGTTTAACACAAGCGATGCCATTACGGATCTCTTCGCGTTGAACATTTTTCACATAAGCCAGCATGCCTTCATCAGCAAAGTAACCTTTAGCTAGCGTGTCGGTAGACAGAGCAGCTGTATGGTACGTTGGCAATGTAATCAGGTGATGGAAAATACCTGCTTCTGCAGCAGCATCTCTTTGGAAAGTACGGATTTTTTCATCTGCTTCTTTAGCCAAATCAGTGCTATCGTAATCAATAGACATCAAGCGATCACGATTGTAAGCAGCTACATCTTTACCAGCTTCTTGCCAAGTGTCATACACTTGTTGACGGAAATTCAGCGTCCAGTTGAATGATGGGCTATTGTTGTATACAAGCTTAGCATTCGGAACAGATTCGCGAATTTTATCTACCATCTCTTTAATTTGGCCAACGTGTGGTTTTTCAGTTTCGATCCACAATAGGTCAGCACCGTTTTGCAAAGAAGTGATGCAATCTAGAATAACGCGATCAATACCAGTATCTTTACGGAACTCGAACAAGTTGCTTGGCAAACGAGTTGGTTTCAACAATTTACCATTAGCCTTGATTACCAAGTCGCCGTTTTGGATATCGTCAACACTGTTGATATATTCGCCAGCCAAGAAACTGTTGTATTGGTCACCCAAGTCACCTGGCTCATTGGTTACAGCGATTTGCTTGGTCAAGCCAGCACCTAAAGAATCCGTACGAGCAACGATTACGCCGTCATCCACGCCTAGCTCTAAGAATGCATAACGCACAGCGTTGATTTTTGCCAAGAAGTCGATATGAGGAACAGTTACTTTACCATCTTGGTGTCCACATTGTTTTTCGTCTGAAACTTGGTTTTCGATTTGGATACAACATGCACCCGCTTCAATCATTTTTTTAGCCATCAAGTAAGTGGCTTCAGCATTACCGAAACCAGCATCGATATCGGCAATGATAGGTACAACGTGCGTTTCGAAGTTGTCGATTTGGCTCAACAATTCTTTTTCTTTAGCAGCATCACCAGCAGCACGGGCATCATCTAATGCAGTGAACAACAAGTCTAGTTCACGAGCATCAGCTTGGCGTAAGAACGTGTACAGCTCTTCAATCAAGTCTGAAACCGTGGTTTTTTCGTGCATTGATTGATCCGGCAATGGGCCGAATTTAGAACGCAAACCAGCAACCATCCAACCAGACAAGTATAAGTAGCGTTTAGAAGTTGTTTTCAAATGCTTTTTAATAGAGATCAATTTTTGTTGACCAATGAAACCATGCCAGCAACCTAGAGATTGGGTATATTTTGCAGGGTCTGCATCATATTCGGCCATATCTTGACGCATGATGCCAGCTGTATATTTAGCAATATCTAGACCAGTTTGAAACTGGTTTTGCAAACGCATACGGGCAACATATTCTGGCTTGATATCGTGCCAGCTGTTACCCGCTTGTTGTTTTACTGAATCTGCATGTTTAATCTCATCTTGGTACGACATGACTACTCCTTTGTACTTACTTCGATTTTTAGATATTTGTTTAGCTTTCGCTATCTACTTTGTGACGATGTAGTGCGATGTAGTGGAATTTACCTTCTTTTCTCAGCTTTGACTAGTCCTTGAGCGCAGTATTTTTACCTTATTAACAAACAGCAAGCAAATGTTCTTTTATACATAAAATATCTACATTAAGCCAATATTACTAACAAAAAAGCTATATTAAGTTAATTTTAATAAAAATATTTATATTTAAATTCAATCTTGTGTACAATTATAAAATATTATTACAATTAGAATATCAACGCAAGAAGCAATATCGTAACTAAAACCTAACATTATTAGAATAAATCATTAAAAATTACTAACATTTAGCATTTTAATACTTTTATTTTGAGTGGGTATTTTTTAAAATAAATGAACAACCTTACAACGCTCTTCCTTGTAGCGATTAAATACCTTCAAAAAATGTCCTTCCAGGCTACCTGAAAGGACATCTTGAAATCAGACTTATTTAATGTACTACTCATAAAATGATGGCTCGCCCTCTGGCCTGGTTTTAAAGCGCTTATGTAACCAAAAATATTGTTCCGGATGCTCAAGCACCCTAGCTTCGATAAAATCATTCATTCGTTGTGTGTCTGCTTCTATATCTTTAGTTGGAAAATTTTCCCACGGTGGATAAAATCGCAATGTAACGGTGCTATCTTTGTTGCGAGTTGGAATAGCTGGAATCACTTTGGCGTGAACCAATGTCGCAATGCGACTTAATCCGGGAATAGTAGCCGTTTTAAC
>CAZLYX010000001.1:50351-107286 GCA_964563885.1 uncultured Neisseria sp.
GCACTGGCTTGGTTTATCTGGTTCCATGCCAAAACATGTTTGGACTTTTGTGGTTTACTAACCCGCTCTATACTGCCTTTTCCATTTGCTGAATCTGGTAGTAACCATAAAGCAAGGCATGCAAAAAAGCAGGCCCTACGTTTAATATTCATGCCCTTATTATCCATAATCAAGTTACATCATTGTCATTCATCATTAGGTTGTAGCGACTATGATGAATGCATTTTATTTTATTATCAACCTTTTATACAGTGTAATCACTTTCAATACATTACAAAAGGCTACCTGAACATCAGCTAGCCTTTTGTATGTAATTATCCACATTCTGATTATTCAGGGCGTGGTGGCGCACCGGCTGGCTGCTTATAACGCTTGTAAGAAAACAAATATTGTGCGGGAAAACGCTTAACCCATATTTCCACATTGTCATTTATCAATTGAGTATCTTTCACAGCATTACCAGTCAGCTCACCTTGCATCGGTTCGATATGCAGCACGAATCCTTGTCCGTTTGGCAATCTTTCGCCACAAAAAAATAGCGTGCTCACATTTTTCATATTAGCGAGCTTACCTGCCAATGTCATGGTATAAGCAGGTCGCCCAAAAAAATTTACCCAGATACCATCTGCCCCGTGTGGCACTTGGTCGGGCAACACAATAGTCGCCTCAGCTGCGCGTAAAGCTTTCATCACCTGCTTGACTCCTTGCAGATTGGTTGGCGCTGTGCGGCCTTTATCACGCACTCGCCCAGCATTCATGACTGCATCCAACCATTTTTGTTTCGGCGGACGATACATAGCGGTGAGTGGAAATGGTAAATGATGGCTGATATAGCGGCCCGCTAGATCATAGCTGCCTATATGTGGTGTAATCAGCAGTAAGCCTTCGTTTTTTTCTAAGGCTGTCTGAACGTGTTCCCAACCGTGCACTGCTTTAAACAAATCAACAATATCTTCACTTGAACGCATCCATGCCACCGGCAGCTCAAAACCGCCTTTGATACTTTCTTGGCAAACAGCCTTGATGAGGGTGTGACGAGCTAGCTTGTCTGATATAATTCCAGCCGACTCGACATTTCCGCTGATTGTATCGCGTAGCTTTTTTGGCAGAAAACAATAGCCAATAGAGCCTAAAAAATTGCCAATTCTATGCAAGATAGGCAACGGAATGGCAGCAATTGCACCAAAAAACCAAAAAGTAATTTTTTGCATGGTTAAAGTCATATAGAAAGCAATGTATCATTGTAACAAAGGCGTGCCAAAATTTTAACTTTAAACATGCACAATGTAGATTATGGGCAGTCCAAACCCACATACCTAGGAAAAGACAACACATGAGCGAATATCTATTTACTTCTGAATCTGTATCAGAGGGGCATCCAGATAAAGTGGCCGACCAAGTTTCTGATGCTATTTTAGATGCCATTTTAGCGCAAGACCCAACCGCTCGCGTAGCAGCTGAAACACTAGTTAACACTGGCTTGTGCATATTGGCCGGCGAAGTGAGCACTACTGCGCAAGTTGACTACATCAAAGTTGCGCGCGAAGCCATTGCACGCATTGGTTATAACAACTCTGAATTGGGATTTGACGCCAATGGTTGTGCAGTAATGATGTGTTATGACCAGCAATCGCCCGACATTGCCCAAGGCGTGAACGAAGGAGAAGGAATTGATCTCAACCTTGGCGCGGGCGATCAAGGTCTAATGTTTGGGTATGCATGCGATGAAACCCCTACTTTAATGCCGTTTGCTATTTACTACAGCCACCGCCTGATGCAACGCCAAAGTGAATTACGCAAAAATGGCCAACTACCTTGGCTACGCCCCGATGCAAAAGCACAACTCACTTGTGTTTACGATGCCAAAACTGGAAAAGTTAAACGCATCGACACCGTTGTATTGTCCACACAGCACGATCCAGAAATTGATTACGACACGCTAAAAAAAGAAGTTATTGAGCACATTATTAAGCCTATTCTGCCAGCTGACATGCTAACAGACGAAACCAAATACTTAATCAACCCTACTGGCCGTTTTGTTATCGGCGGACCACAAGGCGACTGTGGTTTAACGGGTCGTAAAATCATTGTTGATACCTACGGCGGCGCAGCACCACATGGCGGAGGCGCATTTTCAGGCAAAGATCCCACCAAAGTCGACCGTTCCGCAACTTACGCTTGCCGTTATGTTGCCAAAAACATTGTTGCCGCAGGTTTGGCTACTCAATGCCAAATTCAAGTTTCTTACGCTATTGGCGTGGCCGAGCCAACTTCTATTGCCATCGATACTTTTGGTACTGGTAAAATCAATGAAGCAGAGCTCATCGGCTTAGTGCGCAAACATTTTGACTTGCGCCCCAAAGGCATCATCCAAATGCTAGACTTACAACGTCCTATTTACACCAAAACGGCTGCCTATGGACACTTCGGTCGCGAAGAGCCTGAATTTACTTGGGAATACACCGATAAAGCCGCAGCTTTAAGAGCTGATGCAAATCTGTAATTTAAACAGTGGTTGATGGTAAGTAATACTAATTAAGGCTACCTGAATATTTTCAGGTAGCCTTATGCTTAATGCTTATCAATCTTCGTTCATTTAATTAAATCAGGGTTTTGTTTTAGATATTGGACCTAATGTTTATACTATTTAAGCTACTTAATCACATATCAGCACCATAGCTATTGACGCATTCCCTATAGTTCTCTATACTGCTTATCTTCAATTCCCTGATAGCTCAGTTGGTAGAGCGACGGACTGTTAATCCGCAGGTCCCAGGTTCGAGTCCTGGTCGGGGAGCCAAAATTTAAAGCCTAAACATAATTGTTTAGGCTTTTCTGGTATCTACGCTCTTTTTTATCACTAAGATTTAAGCATACTTATTTTAAATAATGGTGGTATGGGCATTTGATAATTGAAATTAAACCGCATAAATGAATAGTATTGAACGCCGCTTTAAATCAGTAACATAATTTAGGGTAATTCATGAGAAATCTACCAAAGTATTTTTTAGCCTTTCAGGTAGCTTATGGCCTTAAGCCCTATGCACCCTATTTGTGTTTTGACGATCGGCAACAAAAGTCGTATTTTGAAATTTATATACATAACACACAAGCACTTGTCTTAGTTAACATCACGAATCAATATTAAAGGCTACCTGAAAAGTTTCAGGTAGCCTTTGCATTAAATAGAATGAAGACTCATTTTTCAATATCAGTTAAATTTACTTAGTTAGGTAATTAGCTGATAACCACTTGAACCTCTTTTGTTGAACTCCATTGCATAGCAGTTGCTGTTTCAGGCACGCAAACCACAAGCGCTTTTAATTCCATTTTCCCATCTGCCTCATAAATGGCTGCCACTGAGAAGCGGTGTTTTATTTCAACTATACCGGTTTGAGCGCTAAGCTTTTGTGTGGTTGAAAAACCTAGGAAACCATCCTTACCACCTCTCGTTGCGCGCTGTAAAAATAATTGATGATTATTGGGGAAAACAGAATACACATCCATTGTTTCATCTATTTCATAGAGCGCTATTGTTGCGTTGTAATTCAATCCAATGTTTCTCTCAACTTCAGAGAATTTTATCTTTGCAGTTACAGTAACATCAAAGTTATGTCCTTTTCCCACAATTTGACTACTGTCAATATTTACTTCCGTTATATGTGGCATGTCATATTCTCCTTAACTAAAAATAGCTGTGGAACAAACAATTTCGATACAACGATTTGACTATAGCATATCAGGTTAGCGAACGATACCTCGGTTTGAAACTTCAAAAAAATCTTTAAACACAGTCAATTCAGGTGCATTTTCACTTAACTGTAACACTTGAGATTTGGCTTCTTCATAACCTAAGCCTTGACGATATAAGACTTTATAGATATTTTTTACGTTACTTATTTGTTCAGCAGTAAAGCCACGACGACGCATGCCCTCGGTATTGAGCCCTGAAGCTTCGGCGCGATACCCTGCTGCCATCACATAAGGTGGTACATCTTTATGCACGCCAGCAGCGAAGGCTGTCATCGCATATGGGCCGATAAGGCAAAATTGGTGCACCAATGAATAGCCACCAAGAATAACATAATCACCAATGGTTACATGGCCGGCCAATGAAGCGTTGTTGGCAAAAATGGTGTGGCTGCCCACAACGCAATCATGCGCCAAATGAACATAAGCCATAATCCAGTTATGATCGCCAATACTGGTTTCACCAATGCCTGTTATGGTGCCACAATTAAAAGTAGTAAATTCGCGGATGGTATTGTGGTTACCAATGATTAGTTTGGTTGGCTCACCTTGATATTTTTTATCTTGGGGCATTGCACCCAAAGAGGCAAACTGAAAAATTGTATTGTGTTCGCCAATGGCAGTATGGCCTTCGATAACGGTATGTGGGCCGATTTCGGTATGCGCACCAATGCGTACGTTCGGGCCGATCACGGTATAGGGGCCGACTTTAACTGTGCTATCCAGCTCCGCTTTGGGATCAATTAGCGCGGTTGGGTGGATTAGGCTCATGGTTGATTCCTTAAATGTTAAAATTTTTGTTGACGCAATTGTAATAGCGCCTATTTATTTAACAATACGTTGAGCACACATAATAATCGCTGCAACTGCTAATTCACCATTAACCGTAGCCACGGCTTTGAATTTTCCAATACCGCGTTTATGCGCTATTAAATCAATGTCAAACACCAGCTGGTCGCCCGGAATAACTTGGCGTTTAAAACGCACTTCATCTAAGCCTGCAAATAATGTCACTTCATTTTCTTTGCGCCCACCACCCGTTAACGCTGCCAAACAGCCACACGCTTGAGCCATTGCCTCAACAATAATCACACCAGGCATCACTGGGAAATCTGGAAAATGACCTTGGAAATATGGCTCATTCATTGTGACATTTTTAATTGCTTGCAAGCTCACACCTAATTCAACAGCAGTAATGCGGTCAATAAGTAAAAATGGATGACGATGTGGCAGCAAAGCTTGAATGTCTTTTGCTTCTATGGGGAGTTGGATATCCATACGGTATTTTTCCTTATTGTTTGTCTTGCAGTTCGCCCAATGTTTGCTGGAGCTGTTTTATTGTCTTGGCCATATCACTTAAATGGCGCACATGCACTGCGTTGCGCGCCCATTCTCTATGTGTTTGCAGTGGATAACACGTTGCATAATAACCCGGTTCTTTAATAGAATGAGTTACAGCCGTGCCACCGCCAATGGTGGTTTTATCACAAATTTCGATGTGCCCAACAAACATTGCAGCACCGCCGATAACACAATAAGAACCAATCTTAGTGCTACCTGAAATACCAGCACATGCTGCAATAACCGTATGTTCACCAATTTGACAATTGTGCCCAATTTGAACTTGATTATCAATTTTTGTGCCTTTACCTACTACGGTGTCTCTCATTGCACCACGGTCAATCATGCTGTTGGCACCAATTTCAACATCGTCACCCAAAGTTACACCGCCTGTTTGCGGAATTTTAAACCATTCGGTTTGGGTAAACGCCAATCCAAAACCATCGGCACCAATCACACTACCACCGTGAATCTCTACTCTATTACCAAACGTACAACCATAATAAATGACTGCATTGGGATGAATAACAACATCGTCACCAAACTTGCAATCATGCTCCACTACGGCGCCAGCTAAAATACGACAGCGCTCGCCTAAAATCACATTGGCACCAATATAAGCATGTGCGCCCACTTCGCAGCCTGCCGGCACTACCGCGCTTGGCTCAATCACAGCTGTAGTGTGTATATGACCATTAGCTTGTACAACTGGATAAAATAATCGAGCAACTTTAGCGAAATACAGATAAGGGTCATCCGCAATAATCAAACTGCGCCCACCAAAATCTGCAGCCGCTTTGGGGCTTACAATCACCGCACCAGCATGGCTTGCCAGTACCGCAGCTTTGTATTTTAGATTGGCCAAAAATGTAATATCATCGGTAACAGCCTCTTCGCTGGGTGCAATGCGTTGAACCAACACATCAGCACCTCGAAGCTCGCCGCCAAGGCGCGAAATGATATCGGATAAACGATAAGACATAGCAAGGCTACCTAAAATTATTTATTGATTTCACGAAGAACTTCATCCGTGATATCAAATTTGCTATTTACATAAATAGCATCTTGTAAAATTAAATCATAACCATCACGCTTAGCCAATGTCACAATGGCACGATTGGCATTTTGCTGTAAAGCAGCGAATTCCTCATTTCGGCGTAAATTATAATCTTCGGCCAATTCTGACTGTTTCTGACGGAACTTCTGCTCCATCTCCGCTAGCTTTTTAATACCCTCTTCTCGATCTGCATCTTGAAGACTCTCTGAAAGTAATTTTTTCTCAAGCTTTTCTCCTTCAGCTTGTATTTTTTGTAGTACTTTTTGGCGACCAGCAAACTCTTTTTGTAAGGTTTTTTGAATACCTTGTGCTTGTTTAGACTCTTGATAAACTCGCTCAGTATTAATAAAACCCAAACGCTGAGCCTCTTGAGCAATAACGCTAGTGCTCAAGATTAAGCCAGTTAACATAGCAACAGTAGTGTGAAAAAGGGTTACTTTTTTCATTTTACAACCTCTTAAATCTTAAAACGTAGTGCCTAATTGAAATTGGAAGCGTTGAAGCTCGTCGCTCTTTTTCTTGTTCAGCGGGTAAGCATAACTAAACTTCATTGGACCTAAAGGTGACAACCAAGTGACGGCCGCACCGGTAGAGTAACGCAGCTCTTCTTTTAAAGAAGATTTATGGCTCTTCTTGCCATAAATACTTTTACCATTTTCACTGTCTGCCGCAGTATAAGTTCGACCATCCCATACAGTACCTGCATCAGCAAAAGCGCTCAAACGCACAGTACGTGCATCTTTAATGCCAGGCATTGGAAACAATAGTTCAGCTGTACCAAATAATTTTTTATTGCCACCATAGCTTCGTTTGTCACCATTTACATCATAAACTTTAGGGCCTAAGGTACCACCTTCGAAACCACGCACCGAACCTAAACCACCACCGTAGAAGTTTTCAAAGAATGGAAGTGTTTTGGTTTTGCCATAACCATCAGCATAGCCAACTTCTCCACCTAGCATCAAAGTAACGTCTTTAGTTAGTGGGAAAAACCATTTTTGATCATGTGTAAAACTGTAATATTGCAAATCACCACCAGGTAAACCAAAATCACCATTCACACTAGTCACGTAACCACGGGTTGGCCATAATGCGCTGTCGGTTTTATTGCGACCCCAACCAACTGATCCTTTTAAAATCCAGTTTTTTTCACCGTTTTCGTCTACAAACTCTTGATAACGTTTAGGTGGATTGTCAAACAGCTTTACGCTCATGCGCTCAGCGCCCAAGCCAAAGTTCACACGGTCATATTCAGTGATAGGCACACCCATACTTAGTCCTGCACCTACCCTAGTGGTTTTATAGTCTTGTGGGCTTGAGCTGGCTTCATGTGGATTGTAAACATTACTATAAACGTTATAACCCAAGCTCACACCATCAGGTGTGAAGTAAGGATCGGTAAACGATAAAGATGCACTCTGACTTACTTTGCCGCGCGACACGCGTGCAGCCAAGGATTTACCAGTACCAAATAAATTGTCTTGAGCAACCCCTGCGGCCACCACCAAGCCCGTACCTTGAACCCAACCCGCACTTAAATCTAACGAGCCAGTCGAACGTTCTTCAACAGACATATCTAGATCAACTTGATCTGGCGTGCCTTCCACTGGTTTAGCATCAAACTGCACATTGTCAAAATAGCCTAATAACTCAACGCGTTCTTTGGAACGTTGTAATTTAGAAGTGTTATATGGTGCCGCTTCCATTTGACGCAGCTCACGTCGCACCACCTCATCACGAGTCTTATTATTGCCCGTAATATTTATCTGGTTAACATATACCTTGCGACCTGGATCAACCAGCAAAGCAAAATCAACAACGCGTGTCTCAGGATTAGGTTGTGGTTGCACATTGACTTCACTAAACGCATAGCCAGAGCTGCCCATCACGTTTTGTATGGATTGCAAGCTCTCTACCATTTTACTACGTTCGTACCAACGGCCTTCTTTCATTTTCAACAAAGACTGCAGCGTATCTTTCGACACTTCGCGGGTATCACCCTCTATATTGACTTTGCCCCAACGATAACGCTCACCCTCATTAACTTTAATGGTGATGGTCTGCTTGGTTTGATCTTCGCTCATTTGGATATCAGTATCTAAAATACGGAAATCGAAATAGCCATTATTGTGATAATACTCAGTGACCTTTTCCATATCTTGTGCAAATTTTTGAGTATCAAACTGATTACTCTTTGTCAACCATGTCCACACGCCACCTTCACTCAACGACATTTGATTAATCAAACGGCGATCAGAATATTTTTCATTACCTTGAAAATCGATTTCTGAAATTTTGGTGGTTTTACCTTCATCAATTTTAATATCAACTGATACCCTATTGCGTGCCAGCTTGCTTACAGTAGGCGTAATCTCAACAGAATTTTTACCACGACCAATATATTCTTGCTTTAAACCAGCAACCACTTCATCCAAACGAGCTTGGCTAAACGGCTGTGATTGACTCAAGCCCATGGCTGTGAAGTTTTTCTTAACGGAGTCATTGGTCAACATTTTGCCACCACTCACGTTTAAACTGCTAATTGTTGGGCGCTCTACCACTGTCAGCAACAATTGATTG
The DNA here is from genome assembly GCA_964563885.1 of uncultured Neisseria sp. GTDB lineage: Bacteria > Pseudomonadota > Gammaproteobacteria > Burkholderiales > Neisseriaceae > CAZLYX01. The sequence goes on from CAZLYX010000001.1 coordinate 59,080, forward strand.
CCCATGGTTTCAACACGCACATCATCAAAAAAGCCAGTAGCATATAAGTTTTTAATAATATCGTCTGCTTGGGCATCAGTGAAGGTATCGCCTATTTTGACTGGCAAATAACTGAACACGGTGGTTGGCTCAGTGCTTTGTAAGCCTTCTACACGAATATCCTGAATGGTGAAGTCTGCCAGCGCCAAGGGAGACAAGCTCAGCATCATTAAGGTTGCGGTGATTTGTTTCAATTTCATAAACAGGTTATCCAAGTAAACGGGTTATATCGTTAAAGAAGGCCAGCATCATCAATGCCAGCATTGCCATCAGTCCTACGCGCATACCCATCATCTGCACACGCTCGCTTAATGGCTTACCTCGCAGCCATTCGGCAGTATAATACACCAAGTGTCCACCATCCAAAACTGGGATAGGAAGCAAATTCATGATACCTAGACTGACACTAATTAGTGCTAAAAATTCCACATAGCTTTGTAAACCAAGCGAAGCATACTTACCAGCAGCATCTGCAATCGTTACTGGGCCTGAAATATGGCTTAAGGATGCTTGGCCAGTAAGGAGCTTACCAAAGAATTTTACAGTTAATATTGCATAACCATAAGTTTTTTCCGCCCCCATTTTAAAAGCTTCACCAACACTCGGTTGATATTCGTGGCGTACTTTTTGCTCCCAGACCTGATCAGCTTGTGGGGAAAATCCGACCCTACCAATCAACGATCCATCTGGCAACTCAATTGAATCAGCATACAGCTGCACTGCTTGCACTGCTTGGTCGCGTTGATATTCTATTGATAATTTTGCGCCTGGATGATTACGAATATTTTCACTCCATGCCAACCAGCCGCCTTGTTTCTCACCATTCACGCTTAAAATCAAATCGCCTTTTTTTAAGCCGGCTCTCTCTGCTGGGCTTCCCGCTGCAACCAAACCTAAAACATTGGTAGAACGGAATGGATACAAACCAATACTGATTTTCTGTTGAGCTATCGCCTCGGCCTGCTGTGTGCCTGCTAAGTCAAATACTCGTTGAGCTTTTACGCCGCTTTCTTCTTCAACCGCGACATTGACTTTGCCAGATTCTAAATTTAATACAATCTCTGTTATTGCCTCTGGCCAGTCAGCAACAGCAGTGCCGTTTACCGACAATACTTTATCTCCGGCTTTAAATCCGGCTTGTGCCGCCACAGATGAAGGCTCAACAATGCCAATATAAGGCTTGATCTCGGTTACGCCAAACGAAAAACTGGCACCATAAAGCAATACTGCCAAGGCAAGATTAGTTAACGGGCCAGCAGCAACAATCAGAATGCGCTTAAACGGATGCTGCTGATCAAAAGCATAAGGCAAATCTTCTTCGAGAACATTGCCTTCTCGAGTGTCAACCATTTTGACATAACCACCCAAGGGAATCGGTGCCAAGCACCACTCTGTATCACCACGTTTCTTAATAAAAAACGGCTTACCAAAGCCTACGCTAAAACGCAGCACTTTCACGCCACACCAGCGCGCAACTATGTAGTGACCAAACTCGTGCAGACTCACTAAAATCAAGATGGCACCAACAAATGCCAAAACCGTATGCAATAACGACAAACTAAACTCCTAACCCAGCAAGGTGTTGCTGCGCACAAGCACGCGTTTCGGCATCTTGTTGCAACAGGGCTTCAATACTTTCAAGGCTACCTGAAACATTTCGTTCCAGGCAATGTGATACTACTCGAGCAATATCTGTAAAACGAATCTGTTTATTTAAAAAGGCGGCTACCGCTTCTTCATTAGCGGCATTAAGCACACAAGGCGCATTACCGCCCGCTTGCATCGCCATATAAGCCAGTTCCAAACAAGGAAACCGCTGATAATCAGGCTCACAAAAAGTTAACGAACCCAGTGTGCTGAAATCCAAAGGCGCGACGCCCGAATCCAAGCGCTCAGGGAAACCCAAGCAATAAGCAATGGGGGTGCGCATGTCGGGGTTACCCAGCTGTGCCAACACAGAACCATCTAAGTAGCGCACCATACTGTGAATAACGCTTTGGGGATGAATCACCACTTCTAATTTTTCTGGCGGGGTATTAAACAGCCAATGAGCCTCGATTAATTCTAAACCCTTATTCATCATGGTAGCGGAATCAACCGAGATTTTCTGACCCATGCTCCAATTCGGATGTTTAACCGCTTGTGCCGGCGTAATATGATCAAACGTACTGATATCGGCATTTAAAAATGGGCCACCTGATGCTGTTAAAACAATCGAACGAATACCGTGTTTTTCTAGGCTACCTGAATAATCTGCCGGTAGCACTTGAAATATAGCATTATGCTCGCTATCAATAGGTAAAACTTTAGCGCCAGACTTCTCGGCAATATCCATAAACAGAGCACCCGATACCACCAGAGTTTCTTTGTTCGCCAAGTAAATAGTTTTGCCCTGTCTCGCCGCAGCTATTGTGGGTGGCAAACCAGCCGCTCCCACAATGGCTGCCATCACGCCAGTTACTTCGTTAGCTTGTGCCACCTCCACCAAAGCCTGTGCACCATATAATACTTCTGTACGACAAGACTGACTCTCCAACAATTGCTCTAGTGCAGCGGCATGTTCCGCATCCGCCATCACTGCATAATGTGGATCAAATTTTTTACATTGCTCTGAGAGCTTGGTCACTTGCTTGTGGCCAGTCAATGCGAATATTTCGAACGCATTAGGATGACGCGACACCACATCTAATGTGTTAACGCCAATACTGCCAGTGCTGCCGAGAATAGTTAACACTTGTTTCATTATTTTTATTCTATGATAAACATAAGCTCTTCAATAAAAGTGAAATAAAGCCATAGCTCCACTTTTTAGTAAACAAACTTATTTCTTATTAAGTAAGTATTCTGCTAATGCTTGATAGGCAGGTAACGAGGTTCCATCATTAGCACCATTGGCAGCAATTGGATGAGAGGCAAAGCGCACTAACACCATTTCTGCTTTAGGATCTATATAAATGGTTTGCCCATGCACACCACGCGCAGCATACGCACCGTGTTTATTACCAGTGTGCCACCACATATCGCGATAAGACCAGCCAGCTAGATCAGGATGATCTGATTTAGCAAATACCGCTGGGTCCCCACCAGCTGCAATATCTTTAATTGCTTGTGCTGGTAAAATTTGTTGACCCTGCCAGCGACCATTATTGCGAATCAACTCACCAAACCTTGCTAAGTCACGTAATCCAGCATTAAAGCCACCACCAGCAAAAGGCGTTCCTAGCTCATCAACAGAGTAATAACTGTCTTGCTCCATGCCGATTTTGCTCCATACTCGCTCAGCCAAAAGCTTGTTGACTGACTTACCTGAAGCTCTTGCGACTAACCAGCCCGCTAAATCTGCATTAGGTGTTTTATAGCCAAAAGCCTGGCCATGCTCACCAGCTTTTTTAATGGTTTTCAGTGCTGAATAATAACCAATCGGTCCTGTGTAGCCACTTGGCTTAGGTAATGGATTGCCTGCGGCGGAATAACTCCAGATTTCAGCATTTTTATTGGCATAGTCTTCGCTAAACTTTAGTGAAGTTGTCATATCCAATACTTGGCGCACCGTCGCATCACCAAATGCAGAATCCTTTAATTCTGGCAAATATTCACTTACTAAGCGTTTATCATCTAACTTACCTTCAGCCACTAACACCGCACCTAACGTTCCCGTCAATGATTTAGTTACTGACATAGCGGCATGCTGCTGGTCTTCTGTTAGCTCAGCAAAATAACGCTCATAAACAATTTTCCCACGATGTAAAACCACAATGCCGTCGGTGTAGTTCTGCCAGAGCGATGCTTCCCAACTCATGTCTTTATTAGACTTTAAAGGTCGAAATGTTATTGCATCAATTGCGGGATCAAGCTGCTTAGCCTGTTTAGAAGGTGCAGCCAAGCCACGAGACACATTCACCGTAGGCATTAAATCACGCATGTGCACCACACTCCAACGCATTGCTGGAAACTCAAAAAAACTTCCATCATTAAAACGCAGCTGCTTGGTTGCTGGTATCGGAAAACCTTGCATCCAACCTAGCTTACTCGGCTCAGAATCACGCGCAGAAAGGAAATCAGATTGGGCATAAACAGTAGTTTGCATAAATAAAATACTAACACAGAAACAAGTTTTAAAGAGGCTCCACATGCATAACCTTCCTTGTTGGAATGATTGAATCTTATTAGATGGCAAATAATATTCAAAGCAGAATAAATATTTTTAGAGAATATATCTTGCTGAACTGCGGGCTAAATGCTGCTGATTAAACCAACCCGCTTGCTCGTTTTAAATGCAAAATCAAACTTCCAATCACCATCAGCTAACACGGTAACGTCAGATTAAGCTTTTAAAGCATGTTCCAGATCTTGTACAGGAGCTCAAGCGTAAAGCTACCTGAAAGCTCAATAAATTCAGGTAGCCCATTAATCTATTAATTTATTAATACATGAATGGCCGCATAAACACTCAACACTGCAATCAAGCTATCAACTCGATCAAACACGCCGCCGTGTCCAGGTAAAAGACTGCTACTGTCTTTCACGCCTGCTACTCGCTTAAACCAGCTTTCCAGTAAATCGCCACCAACACTCACTGCTGTTAACACCAATGCGAAAAACAACGTAGCTAACCAAGACCAATCAAATGCCAGCCAACCAGCATTGCGCACAATGATAATATAAATCAGCACGCACACTGCTCCACCCATAGCGCCTTCCCAGCTTTTGCCTGGACTTATTGCTGGCGCTAACTTATGTTTTCCATAAGCTTTGCCACTGAAATAAGCAAAAATATCAGCCACCCATACTAAACCCATCACTGCCAACAACGACACAGCTGCATCAGTATCTGGTCGCAACAGCTGCAAAGCAAACCAAAACGGCAACATCAGCATCCAGCCCACAGCCAATGCTTTCCAGCCATCTACAGCTTGCCATTTATTTTTCAACCACAAAGGCATCACAACAAACCAAAAAATCAGCACCAGCACCCATGCTAATGGCGGCAAAATCCAATTACCCAAATAAGCAAACAGCATCCACAGAGCTGTACCCACCAAATAGGGCAACTTCACACCTTCGCCCAGCTTCGCCATACGGCTATATTCCCACAACGCCAACAAAGTAATAAGCCCACTAAATGCCACCCACAAACCATGCGGTGCATAAAATAACATACCTAACATGAGTGGCAATAAAATTAAAGCGGTGATGATGCGTAGTTTTAACATGAAGTCAGACTTTTGATCGATTGCTTCAGGTAGCCTCTAGGCTACCTGAAGATAAAATAATAAGAACACTGCTGCCGCTATACTACATAATGAAAGCATAACAACAATGCTCAAGCTTACTCACTACGCTGATATTGTTCGGGCAATTGTTCTGAAGTACGGCCAAAACGGCGCTCGCGCTGCTGAAAAGACGCAATTGCACGATTGATTTCGTCACTATTAAAGTCTGGCCACAGCGTATTGGTAAAATAGAGTTCAGCATAGGCCAGCTGCCACAACAGAAAATTGCTGATGCGCATTTCACCACCAGTGCGGATAAATAAATCAGGCTCTGCCGCCTCTCCCAATGAAAGATGACGCATCACACCCTCTTCTGTGATTTCACTAACGCCTTCTTTCATTAAAGCATTAGCTGCCTGCAAAACATCCCAACGACCACCATAATCAGCAGCAATTGTGAGCGTTAATCCTGTATTACTTTCAGTCAAAGTCTCAGCAGCCTCGATGCCCGCAACAATATCGGCAGTAAATCGTTCGCGTGAACCAATGATGCGCAGGCGCAGGTTGTTTTTATGCAGTTTTTTTACCTTTTTCCGCAAGGAATGCATAAACAAGCTCATTAAAAAATTCACCTCATCAGTAGGCCTGCGCCAATTTTCTGTTGAAAATGCAAATACTGTTAGATGAGATACCCCTAAATCGGCACAATATTGAACCGTTTTCTCCAGCACTTCTAAACCACGCCTATGCCCCATCACACGGGGCAAAAAGCGTTTTTTTGCCCAGCGTCCATTACCGTCCATAATCACAGCGATATGGCGCGGAATATCGGTATGTTCAAGAATGCCCTGCGTACTACTTTTCAAAGTATGGCCTTTCAGATAGCTTAAACCGCCATCAAGTCTTCTTCTTTGGCCGCCAACGCTTTATCAGCATCAGCAATATATTTATCCGTAAGTTTCTGAATAGCCTCTTCACCCCGACGCGATTCATCTTCAGAAATTTCTTTATCTTTCAGTAAGTTTTTAAAATCATTATTCGCATCACGGCGCACATTACGAATAGCAACTCGCCCTTCTTCTACCTCACTGCGAACCACTTTAATTAAATCTTTACGACGCTCTTCAGTCAACATTGGCATTGGTACGCGAATAAGATCACCCATATTTGCTGGATTTAAACCTAAGTTTGAATCACGAATAGCTTTTTCAATCGGACCAATCATATTGCTTTCATAAGGCTTCACACCGATGGTTCGCGCATCAATCAGGTTTACACTCGCAACCTGACTCACTGGCACTAGGCTGCCATAATAATCGACGTCGACTTGATCCAACAAGCCTGCATGGGCGCGGCCAGTACGAACTTTAGCCAAGTTTTCCTTCAATACTTCTAAAGAGCGCTGCATTTTAGCGTCAGCGGATTTTTGAATATCGTTAATCATCTTTGTTTCTCTTTTATTTGTTAATGATTGGGTGATTATCGCCCCACTCTATCTGAAAACAATGCTTACAAACTCAATGTTGCCAGTTTACAGTCTATAGCAATACTAAATGTAGCATACTACCGCGCTTGCCTTGCTACGACAAGCGCTGCGCTTTTATTTTGCCCGCTTTAACAAGCCTAAATTTCAGCTTAAAATTAAACAATAAAAGGCTACCTGAAAAAGCTCAGACAACCTTGGAAAAGGTTTAATAATGAACCAATGTACCTTCATCCTCACCTGCAATTACACGTTTCAGTGCGCCCTCTTTGCCAATGGCAAACACAACGATATTCAATTTACGTTCACGACAAAGTGCAAATGCCGTTGCATCCATCACTTTAAGATTTTTGCTCAGCGCCTCATCAAAAGTAATGGTTTGATAACGAGTGGCCGATGGGTCTTTTTTAGGATCGGCAGTGTATACGCCATCAACATTAGTCGCTTTCATCACGATATCACAATTCATTTCTGCACCGCGCAGTGCAGCCGCCGTGTCAGTCGTGAAGAAGGGGTTGCCTGTACCAGCAGCAAAAATAACTAGTTTACCCTCTTCTAAATATTGGATAGCCTTAGGGCGAGCATATGTTTCTGCAATTTGCTGCATTGAAAGTGCCGATTGAACACGTGCCTTCACACCCAAACTTTCAAATGCATCCTTAAGAGCCAATGCATTCATAACCGTAGCCATCATGCCCATGTAATCAGCAGTAGCCCTATCCATACCACTGGCTTGCGTGGCCACGCCGCGGAAAATATTGCCGCCGCCCACCACAACGCCCACCTCCACACCCATATCAACAATTTCTTTTACTTGGCCAACAATCTGCATGATGGTGTCACGATTGATACCAAAAGCATCATTGCCCATTAGAGCCTCACCGGACAGTTTCAATAAAACGCGTTTATATTTAGTTGTTTGGGTCATACTGCGCACCTTTTTATAAGTTGATGAATTGGTGAAAATAAAGTTTTAAGTGCTCACCATTATACGCATTTTAAAATGCTTTTCCTGCCCTAGCATGGGAAAATTTTAAGTTATCTTAACATCCGAGAAAATCACCTTAAATCTTATTTAAAGTACTATCAAAATTATATCGGCATGCTGAATTAAAATGTCATTGCCAAAGCTCGTGTTAACAAAAGCACAAGCCCTAACTTATCTGACTATATTCTACAATAAGGTTAAATAATGAGACAAAATACAAATCAATACTCGGCTATTTGATGACTTGAGCCCAGGGCTACACGAAAAAATACCCGCTGTTTGACAGCGGGTATCCATTAAAATAGTAAATTCATACTTTAGAAGCAGCTGCCACTTCAGCAGCATAGTCTACTTCTTTTTTCTCAATACCTTCACCCACATGGAATGCCGCAAAACCAAGCACTTCAGAGCCTTGCTCTTTCAGAAATTTTTCTACGGTTACATCTGGATTGATTACAAATGGCTGACCTAACAAAGTTATTTCTGCTAAATATTTATTGACGCGGCCTTCAACCATTTTCGCCACGATATCAGCAGGTTTACCTGATTCTTCAGCTTGGGCGGTGTAGATATGACGCTCTTTTTCAACCAGCTCCGCATCAACTTGATCTTTAGACACGCACTGTGGACGCGAAGCAGCAATATGCATCGCTATTTGACGAATCGCTTGTTCATCGCCACCTTTATATTCAACCATAACGCCAATTTTAGCACCATGTAGATAAGTCACTAAATTATTATCAGTTTCATAACGCTCAAAACGACGTACGCTAATATTTTCGCCTAATTTAGCGATAATAGCCTTACGCATTTCTTCTACAGTTTCGCCTGAAGCAGTTTTAACATCACCCAAAGCAGCTACATCAGCAGGATTGCCGGCGGCAACCGCTTCAGCAGCAGCATTGGTAAACGCTAAAAAACTTTCATCTTTTGCTACAAAGTCAGTTTCACAGTTTATTTCAACCAGTGCACCAACATTGCCTTTTACAACATAAGAAATCACGCCTTCAGCAGCAGTACGACCAGCTAGTTTACCGGCTTTAGCACCTGATCTGATGCGCAGAATTTCTTCAGCTTTATCTATATCGCCTTCGGCTTCTACTAAAGCTTTTTTGCACTCCATCATACCTAAGCCAGTAGCGGCACGCAGCTCACCAACCATTTTTGCGGTAATTGCAGTCATTCTTCAACTCCTAAAATCAATGCTGGGCACGGCCATAGGCCATGCCGAAAAATAAAATGACGGCTAATCCAAATACAACTCAGGCAGCCTGTCTAAAAAAGGGGCCTTTGCCCCTTTCTATGTTCGCGTTACTCAGCTGCTGTTTCTTGAACAGCTTGAACGATTTCTTGTAAAGATTGATTTTTACCTTCCAGAAACGCATCAGCAATACCACGGCAGTATAAACGGATTGCTTTAGAAGAGTCATCATTACCTGGAATAACGTGTTTCACGCCATCTGGGCTGTTATTGGTATCTACTACAGCAATAACTGGAATGCCCAATTTTGCAGCTTCTACCAAAGTACCATTTTGGTAACCAGTATCGATAACGAAAATCGCATCTGGCAAACCTTTCATATCTTTAATACCGCCCAGTGAACGTTCTAGTTTTTCAACTTCACGTTGCATGGTCAAGATTTCTTTCTTGTTGAACCCACCTTCATTAGCACTTTCCAGGATGGCAGATTTTTCTTCTAGGCGCTTGATAGATTGCTTAACTGTTTTATAGTTAGTCAGCATGCCACCCAACCAACGGTAGTCTACATACGGTGCGCCAGCACGAACTGCTTCTTCACGAATAATTTCGCGAGCTTGGCGTTTGGTACCAACAAACAATACTGTGCCTTTATTGGCAGCCAAGCGACGCACTACAGTTTGCGCCTCGTGGAATAGTGGCAACGTTTTTTCCAAGTTGATGATATGGATTTTATTGCGCGCGCCAAAAATGTATTGCTCCATTTTTGGGTTCCAATAACGGGTTTGGTGACCAAAATGAACGCCTGCTTCCAGCATTTGACGCATAGTAACTTGTGACATAAAATTCCTTAAAGGGTTAAAGCATACATCTCGTCGCACAGAACTCTTTGTATTTAAAACAAAAAGCACCCTTCGGCGCAAGATGCGAGCATTGTAATAAGTGTTCTTGTTTTCCAAAACGGAAAGCCAGTCAATTATAGCAGATTAAAACTGGGTATGAAAAGCCTTTAATTGGCTTTTTTGTCTTGCTTTTCTGCCAACTTCAACAACATATTGCGGCGACGTATTATCGCCACCCAAAACATAAACAATGCGGGAATGACTGCCCAAAACACAAGGTAAATCAGAATGCGTGCCAAGCTAGATTGGGCAATACTAAACATCACTGCAACAAACAAATAACCAATAGCGACAATGTGCCACATTCTCTTTTCCCTTCTTAAATTTTTGTAACGCCTTAAACCAAAGCCATGTAACTGAGCCAACAAATAGCTAGGTCGGATTTTTATCTCTTTATAAGCAAAGCAAGCTTATCAACTTAATCTAATTTGCCAACTTAAACATTTAGCAGCAAAAGAGATAATTCATCATGTTTCAGGCGCTAAACGGTATCAAGATGAACACATTAATTAAAAGCCAGCCCAGAGTTACTTTCAGGTAGCCTCTAACACAACATTTGCACTATTATTCAATTGCCATCCAAACAAAAAGCCTTTGCTTAGCAAAGGCTTTTTGGCATGCAGAAAAACTATATTATTTCAATTTAGTTTCTTTGTAGATAACGTGCTTACGAACTACTGGGTCAAATTTTTTGATTTCTAGTTTTCCCGGCATAGTACGTTTGTTTTTAGTAGTGGTATAGAAATGACCTGTACCAGCAGATGACTCTAATTTGATTTTATCGCGCATAGCTATTATCCTTAATTAGCGGTTAAATTAAGCTTCGCCGCGCGCACGCAAATCAGCCAAAATGACATCAATGCCTACTTTATCAATGGTACGCAATGCAGCGGTTGATACGCGCAAGCGAACCCAGCGGTTTTCACTCTCTACCCAAAAACGACGTGATTGCAAGTTGGGCAAAAAACGACGTTTGGTTTTGTTGTTGGCGTGTGATACGTTATTGCCAGACATCGGGCGCTTACCGGTCACTTTGCAAACTCGTGCCATGGTTAGTCTCCAAAATTCTAAAATAGTAAAACGCGATTTATACCACAGATAACCGTGTCAATTCAAGTAACTTCTTTGAAACGACTGTTGTTTATGGCCACAAACCGCCTGAAATGTTGTTTTCCCTAAACAATAAACCGTTCAGGACAAGGGGGTGAATTATAGCCTATATCGATAGCTTAAGTACAACTTTTTTATTGAAATATATATTTTATAACTTTAGTTCTATTTAACACGTGTTTTTTATTGCTGATTAACACCAAAACAATGTTTGGATATCAACCATAAAAGGCTACCTGAAAGGTTTCAGGTAGCCTTTTATTAGCTAGTGTTGTATATCCTAATCTAATATACCAACCCGCTTAATCTACTGGAGTTTCGGTTTGCTGTTTCAATCCACCACCTAAAACTTTATATAAATCAGCCAAATTTTCCAACATAACAAGCTGATTTGCTAACAAGCCGGTTTCTGCGCCGTAACTGCTGCGCTCTGCATCTAATAAATCTAAAGCGCTGGATACACCATGTTTATAGCGTAACCGAACTAAGCGTAAATAATCTGCATACGATTGGCTTTGCTTTAAGTTTGCAGCGTATTGCTCTTCCAGTTGCTCACGCGCTACTAATGCATTGGATACATCTTGAAAGGCTGCCTGCACTGCTGCTTCGTAGTTCACAACTTCAATTTGTTGCCTAATCTTAGCCACATCTAAATTGGCTTTATTACTGCCCCAAGTAAAAATGGGGAGATTAATATTGGGCGCAAACATCCACGTTCTGTTACCACCACCAAATAAGCCGTTTAACTCATTTGAGCCAGTACCGATACTACCAGTAAGGCTAATACTCGGGAAAAATGCTGCTCGCGCAGCGCCAATGTTAGCGTTGGCGCGTCGGAGTGCATATTCTGCTGCACGAATATCGGGGCGATTCAGCAACAGTTCAGATGATAACCCAGCGGGCAAACGCTTAATTTTAAATTGTTGACTCAAGGGCAATCCTGCTGGCAGATTATCTGGCAGTGGCTGGCTGATCAAAACCGTCAACGCATTACGCGCTTGTTCACGATTTTTCACTGCGCCAGCGTAATCTGCTTTCGCCGATTCAATCAGAGCTTCTTGTTGACGCAAATCCACAGCTGAAATTACACCAGCTTTGTGCTTTAATCGTGCAAGCTTGTAGGTTTGCTCACGCGTTTTCAATACGTTTTGTGCTAAGTTCATGCTTTCATCAGCAAAGCGTTCGTTGAAATATGCCTTAGCGACGGTAGAAATTAAACTAAGATGTGTGGCATCGCGGCTAGCAGCTGTCGCAAAATAGCTCTGTAAAGCAGCTTCACTATTGCTGCGTACCTTACCAAATAAGTCTAGCTCGTAAGCCGCCACGCCTAATCCAACGTTATAGGATGAGCTGACAAAAGATACTTGATTTTGGCTTAAGTCTTTGGCTACTCTTCCACGAGAGCCGCTACCTGTTGCTCCTAGTGATGGCAGCAATTCGTTACGTGCAATCATATATTGTTTGCGAACAGCTTCCGCGTTTAAAGCGGCTACCCGCAAATCGGTATTGCGTTCTAATGCCATCCCTATCAAATTATGTAAACGTGGATCAGCAAAATAGTCTTGCCAACCAAGCGAGGCTGCCTGAATGCCAGTTTCTGGTGATTCATCATATTTGAAGGTTTCCGGTACATTTACTTGTGGTTGTGCATATTTTGGAATCATCGTACAAGCCGACAACGCTACACTCACAGCCACGACAGAAAGCATCGGTTTGAAATTCAAGTTCATGTTTAATCCTTGTCTTTGTCTTCGTGCAAAGCGCGTGTTTTTTCTTGCGTTAACTCAGCTTCTTTTTGAGTTTCTTCTATATAGTCACCAGCTAACTCCGTGCTCACATCGGTTTCAGCTGTTTGAGTAGCAAGATTCTGGTTCTGATGTTTCGCACTTTTAAATACCTTCCGCACCATTGTATAGAACAGTGGAACCAAGAATACCGATAAAATCGTACCAATCAACATTCCCCAGAAAACCGTTGTACCAATAGCACGTTGACTGGCAGAACTAGCACCTGATGCTGTATATAAAGGCACCACACCTAAAATAAACGCAAAGGAAGTCATGATAATAGGACGGAAGCGTAAGTGTGCCGCCTCTAAAGCTGCCTCTATTGCGCCTTTACCTTCCGCTTGCAAGTCTTTAGCAAACTCAATAATCAAAATAGCATTTTTTGCACTTAATCCAATCACTGTTATCAAGCCCACTTGGAAGTAAATATCGTTATCAAAACCACGGAAAGTCACTCCTAATACCACTCCAAGCACGCCCAAAGGCACCACTAGAATCACAGCGAGTGGAATCGACCAGCTCTCATACAACGCAGCCAAAGCCAAGAAAACAGCAATCACTGCAAATGTATAAAGCATAAGCGTTTGAGAGCTACCCTTCACCTCTTCACGAGATTGCCCTTCCCATTCCAAGCTATAACCTGCACCCAACTCGTCTACTAAGCGCTGCACCTCAGCCATTGCTTCGCCCGAAGAATAAGCACTACTGGCAGCACCCACAATCTGCATGGCTGGATAACTATTGAAGCGTACGCTTTGTTCCCTGCCCTTTTCCCAAGTGATGGTTGCTATGGTTGACAAGGGCACTGCTATGCCAGCATTGTTTGGCACGGTCAGTGCTAAGATATCCTCTGGCTGCATTCTCGCCTCAGTATCTGCCTGTACCATCACCCGCTGTAAACGGCCATTATTAGGAAAATCATTGATATAAGCTGAACCCAAAGCTGTACCTAATGCTTGTTTGATGCCGCCAAAGCTAATGCCTTGTGCAGCGGCAGCTTCACGATTGACATCTACTTTCAACTGCGGTGCATCTTCCAATCCAGAGGAGCGTACTTGTTGTGGATTAAAATATGGACTCTGACGCATCTTGTCTAATAACTCATTACGCTTAGCCAGTAATTCTTCATGTCCACCGTTATTACGGTCTTGCAGATACAAGCCAAAGCCTGAACTAGTGCCAAGCTCCATAATGGCGGGTGGTGTAACTGCAATCGCAAAGCCGTCTTTCACTTGACTCATCAGTGCGCCTGTCAATTTGCCCGCTAAAGTAGAAGAGTCAGTACCTGATGCAGTGCGCTCAGACCAATCTTTTAAATTAATAAATGCCAGCGCCATATTTTGACCGGCACCAGAAAAGCTAAACCCCGAAATACCAATCACGCTGTCTACTTCGGGTAAAGATTTAGCAATTTCGGTAGCAGTGGCCAACGTAGCATCTGTGCGCTCTTTGGTCGCACCCGCAGGCAATTGAATACTCATCATCAATGAGCCCTGGTCTTCAGTTGGTAAAAACGAAGTCGGCAAGCGAACAAATACAAATGCAGCCACTGCACCAAGCGCTAGATACACCAGCAACATACGGCCAGATTTACGCAAAACCTTTGCCACCCAGCCCTCATAGCCATGAGTTAAGCTAGTAAATTTACGGTTAAACCATCCGAAAGGGCCTTTTTTCTCTACATGATGGCCTTTCGCAACTGGCTTAAGTAAGGTCGCGCATAAAGCGGGCGTTAGCGTTAAGGCAAAAAATGCAGAGAATGCAATCGCAATCGCCATCGTAACCGCAAACTGGCGGTAAATATTACCTGTTGCCCCACTAAACATAGCCAATGGAACAAACACTGAAACCAATACTGCAGTGATACCGATTACAGCACCTGAAATTTGTGTCATGGCTTTTTTGGTGGCTTCTAGCGGCGGCAGTCCTTCTTCCGTCATAATCCGCTCAACGTTTTCCACAACTACAATTGCATCATCAACCACGATACCAATCACCAACACCATTGCAAACATTGTCAACACGTTAATTGACATGCCCAAATACCAAATAGATGCAAAAGCGCCCAGTAAAGAGATTGGCACTACAATCGTCGGAATTAAGGTATAGCGAATATTCTGTAAGAATATATACATCACCAAAATCACCAGTGCCATCGCCTCAATCAGAGTATAAACAACTTTATCAATCGAAATCGCCACAAATTTAGAGGTATCATAAGGCGTACCCCATGTAACATCACTCGGAAAGTAGCGCTCTAGCTGAGACATTTTATCTCTAACCGATGCTGCTGTTGCCATTGCATTACCACTGGTAGACAACATTACTGCCATGCCTACTGCTGGTTTGCCGCTTAATCGAGCTGAAGTATCATAGCTTTGAACACCCAACTCAACTTTAGCTACATCTTTTAAATAAACGTTAGCGCCGCCAACAGTTGAACGCAATATAATATTGCTAAACTCTTCTGGCGTTGTCAGTTGCCCTTCTACAGTTACGGTGGCAGCAATCATTTGCCCAGCTTTTGCTGGCAATGCTCCTATCATCCCGCCTGAAATTTGCGCATTCTGTCCACTGATAGCAGACGAGACTTCAGCAAAAGATAAGTTGAAATTTTGTAATTTTTTTGGATCAATCCAAACCCGCATAGCGCGCTGAGAACCAAACAAACGTACTTCACCAACGCCTTCAATACGTTGAAGCTCAGGACGAATATTACGTTCAGCATAATCGGCCATGTCTTCAGTAGACTGAGTATCAGATGTTAGCATCACCACCATCAAAAAATTTGAACGGGCTTTAGAAATAGTGACGCCATTTTGCTGTACCGTGGCAGGCAGCGTAGCCTGCACTTCACTCAATTTATTTTGCACTTCAACTTGTGCTAAATTCTCATCTGTTTCTGGCGTAAACGTTAGCGATACAGTACCACTGCCACTAGAATTCGCATTGGTTGTCATAAAATCTAGGCCTTCGACACCGTTCATGCTCCGCTCAATAACAGCTAAAACACTGTCTTCCATCACTTGCGCCGAAGCACCTGGATAACTAGCTCGAATAGAGATAGTTGGTGCACTCACCGAAGGATATTGCGAAACAGGCAAGCTGCGAATGGCGACGATACCCGCAATAATGACAAATATTGCGATAACCCATGCAAAAATGGGACGATCAATAAAAAACTTAGACATGTCGCTTCCTTATTTAGTAGCAGAAGCCGCTTTAGCTTCAGAGGAGGCTGTTACTGGTGTGGCAGGCTTTTTAGATTCAGGAGAATTGACAGCAGCTGGCGACGATGCAGAAGCTTGTCCGCCTGCTTGAGTATTGCTTTCAACAGGCGTTACTTTTTTAGCACCGCTCATACCTGCAATCATCAGACCATTAACAATCACCTTATCGCCATCTTTCAAGCCCGATGTGAGCACCCAATTACCATCTAGCTGTGCCGCAACGGTTACTTCACGTGGTGCCATACTGCCATCTGAGTTCACCACCATAACCGTATCTTTTTGACCACGCGTTACCGCCTGCTGCGGAACCACATAAGCATTTGCTACACTACTCAAAGGTAATTTCACCCGCACATATAAACCAGGCAACAAGATATTTTGATCGTTGGGAACAGAAGCACGCAAAGTAACTTGGCCAGTTGTTTCATCTACAGTAGGGTCAGAAAATAACAAGGTTCCTTTTTCTGCGTATTCCGTACCATCCTCCATTAAGACAGTGACTGGAACGCGGCCGTTACTGGATACCAACTTACCATCTGCGATTTGCTGACGCAGCTTCATCATCTCTGTTGCTGATTGAGTGATGTTAACGTAGAGCGGGTTGGTTTGTTGAATAGTTGCCATTTTTGTGGCGTCATTAGCTGAAACAAGCGCGCCTTCCGATACAAATGACTGGCCAATATAACCAGAAATCGGTGCCGTAATACGTGAATAATCAACATTAATTTGAGCTGAACGAATAGCGGCACGCGCTGATTTAACCCCAGCGGCACCAGAGCGTTTAGCCGATACAGCAGCATCATATTCTTGCTTGCTAATAGCATCTGCTTCAACCAAAGGACGATAACGCGACAAGTCCGCATCTGCTTTTGCTAAAGTCGCTTCAGCAGCAGCTAAAGATGCGCGTGTGCTTTCTAAGTTTGCTAAGTAGCTTGCATTGTCTAGTTGATATAAAGGCTGGCCAGCACGAATATAGCTGCCTTCTTCAAATAAACGGCGCTTAACAATTCCACCCACTTGTGCTCGCACATCAGCAGTACGCAAAGATGCCAATCTACCCGGCAGCTCTGTATTAAGCACCACATTTTGTTGGTGCACAGTGACTACACCTACCTGAGGAGGTGGCGGTTGTTTTCCTTCAGCAGTTTGCTTTTTACCCTGATTAGCGCCTGGAGTGCCTTCTTTTTTACCACAAGCAGTCAACGCCAATGAAACTGCTATCGTCATGGCTGCGAAGCGAATAATTTGACTTGATGTATTGTTTATCATCATAGATTTCCTAGTTCATTTCTATATTATATATTTAAATAATCTGGCCTAGTTCAAAACCAAACCTACTATTTAGTTCATTAATCATTAACGTCATAACAGCTATATTTTTTGCAATTTATATATTTAACCAATAGGATATTTTAGTGCAAAGCAATTTCGGCTCTACTATACATACATTCTTGCATGTATAGCGATTGATTTTTATAATGACGAGCTATATCAACGATAAACTCTTCATTTTGAAGTACACTAATTGGTTATGTAAATTTAATTTTCAATTTTAGCGATAGTTAAAGGAAGCAATACAAATGCGTAAAACAAAAGCCGAAGCTTTAAAAACACGAGAAGAACTATTGCTCTCGGCGCTTGATACCTTCTATGAACGTGGTATCAGTAGGGCTTCATTAAATGAAATCGCTCAAACAGCTGGCGTAACACGTGGTGCATTATATTGGCACTTCAAAAATAAAGAGGCATTATTTGAAGCTCTGTTCCAACGCATTAGCGATGAGGTGACTCAAGAAACACTTCGCGATATCGAGGCACAATCACCAGATATTTGGCTGCATTTACAACAGAGTTTAAATAATACATTCGCTTGTCTTGAAAGCAATGATGTTTACTATAAATTTTTTCATATTTTATATTTAAAATGTGAACATACCGAGCAAAACCATTCTATTATTGACATTCTGCGCAGGTATCAAACTCTTTGGTCTGATCAGATTTTAGCGGTTATTAACATTGGTTTGCAGCAACATACGCTACCGCCACAACTCAATCCAACCTTAGCTTCGATTTACTTACAAAGCACGGTTGTCGGCCTAATGACCTTATGGCTTAGAAATACGGAGAACTTTGAGCTGAGTAGTGTTGCACCAAAAATAATTGAAGCAAGTCTTTCTGTCTTGAAACAATGCCCAGCTTTGCAGAATAAATGAAAACCGCTCACTGGCGGTTTTCATAGTATCTTGTTGCTCGCATGACGAACTAACAATACAGGAATATTAGCATGACGCACAACACCCTCGGCCACCGACCCCATTAACAAATGCATCAAGCCTGTAAATCCATGGGTACCCATCACAATCAAATCACAGCCAGCTTCTTGCGCTTCTCGTAATAAGACATCGGCAATTTTTTCGCCGGTACTGCTAAGGACTCTACTATGGCTCTCTACCCCATATTTCATTATCTGAGCCTGAGCCTTGGCAACGATATCCTGCCCAGCCTCTTCAATAATTTGAGTTAAATCCGCTTCGCCGGCCTCTATTAAACCGCTCCAATTGAGTTGAGATACATCAATGATATGTAAAACATAAACTGAAGCATTGGTCCATTTTGCCAAACGACACGCTTCCTGCAATGCTTGTTCGGCAGCTGAGCTGCTATCCAGTGGGACTAATATTTTATGATACATAAGTAGCTTCCTCGAAAATAGATAAAGTGAGTCACATGCTATTCTGATGTAGAGTAACATAAAACATTACCCATCATAAATAGCTAGCTGAACGATTGTATATCACTTATTTAAAACGGAAACCCTATGAGCCGCATCAACCCAATCCTACCAGAGCCTATATTATTTTCAACGCCATTAACCATACAAATTGGTGACATTAATTATGGTAATCACTTAGCCAACGATGCAGTATTGAGATTAAGCCATGAGGTACGCATACGCTGGCTCAAACAATATGGCTTTACTGAACTCGATGCTGGTGGCGCAGGCTTGATTATGACAGAAGCCGCTATTCGCTATACTGCCCAAGCGCATCATGGTGATGAGCTAATCGCCGATTTAGGTGTTAACGAGATCAGTAAAAATGGCTTCGGAATTGTGGTACAACTCAAATCAACAAATAGCGGTAAAATCGTGGCTACTGTCTATAGTGGCCTGCTGTTTTTTGATTACAGCACCCAACGTGTTGTACGAATGCCTGAAGCTTTTCAAACTATTCTGACGCACTTACCTATTATTTAAAATCAATATTGAATATTGATAACTTTGCATTTATTGTTCAGGTAGCCTATGTCTTCTTTTCTCTTTAATGACCAACAAAGTGCCTATCTGTTAAGTTTACAACAGCAAGGCAAATCAACACATACTTTAGCGGCTTATGGGCGTGATTTAGTGCAGCTCTTTGATTTATTGCCAGAGCTTTGCCAAACACCAACCCGCCATGATTTTGTGGCGGTACTAAAAAAACTGTCACAACAAAATATTCATCCACGTAGTTTAGCTCGCAAGCTCAGTGTTTGGCGACAATATTGTGACTTTTTAGTGCGCCATGGCCGATTAGAAAGCAATCCAGTCGCCAACATCAAAGCACCCAAAGCGCCTGAGCGTTTACCTAAAGCAGTTGAGCAAGAATCGTTAAACGTCATGCTCAATCAAGACAATGCTCACACCTCAAGCAACGCACTCACTTTGCGTGACCATGCCATTTTTGAGCTGATGTATGGCAGTGGTTTGCGTTTAAGCGAGATTTGCAGCCTGAACTTAGAACATATTTTATTAACCGAAGGCTGGGTGAGCGTAACGGGTAAAGGCAACAAGCAGCGTCAAGTGCCATTAGGCACTCAAAGCATTGCTGCCATTCAAGCTTACTTGCCGTGTCGCCCAACCATTGCGGGTGAAGCTGCTTTATTCACCAACCACTTCGGTAAGCGTTTAGGTGCGCGCCAAATTCAAAATCGTTTACGCGATTGGGCCATTCGCCAAGGCAGCCCGCAACATTTGTCACCGCATATGCTACGACACAGTTATGCCAGCCATTTATTACAGGCTGCTCATGACATTCGTGCTGTACAAGAACTATTGGGACACAGCCAGCTTTCTACCACTCAAATTTATACCAAGCTCGATTTTGATCACTTAGCTAAAATCTACGATGACACCCACCCACGAGCAAAACGAAAAAAAGACTAACTAGCCACCCGATTTGTTTTGTAGCTGTATAAACATAAAATCTTGCTTCAACATCTTTAGGTTTGTTTCATTTTAAAAATATTGCTTGGCTTTTTATGGCAACGTAATTTTAAATATCGCTTAATCTTAAAGACATTAATTAATACAAAAAGGCTACCTGAACATCTTTCAGGTAGCCTTTTTTATCAAAATACAAGCAATCAGTCTTTTAACTTAACCAATTGATTGTGTATTTTAGCCATTTTATCGGTTAACTCAGCCAAATCAGCACGGTCTTTCTCCACTAAGTGAGCGGGTGCTTTATCGGTGTAACCTGGTTTGGACAATTTAGCATCGAGCTTATCCAAAGCCTTGGTTAATTTTTCAGTCTCTTTATTCAAGCGTGCAGTTTCAGCGGCTTTATCAATCTCAACTTTGAGCATTAAGCGTGCGCCCTGCATCATTGCCACTGGTGCATCATCACTTTCAGGTAGCTTATTTACCAATTTCGCTTCAGTTAAACGCGCCATCATTGGCACATACAACAATACATCAGCCAGCTCTTGCCCGCCCTCAATAAACAACGGTGCTTTCACACTCGGCGCTAAGCCCATTTCGCCACGCAGATTGCGCACGGCACCAATCAAATCTTGAAGCGTTGCCATTTGCTGGAATGCGGCTGTACTGATTTTATTACTATCGGCCACTGGCCAATTGGCAAGCATAATGCTGTCTGTATTCTTAGCATTTGCCAACGGCGCCACCACTTGCCACAATTCTTCTGTAATAAACGGCATGATTGGATGCAACAAACGCAGCACCACTTCTAAAACACGTACTAAAGTGCGGCGCGTCGCGCGTTGGCTACTCTCACAGCCGCTTTGCAACTGTACTTTGGCCAGCTCTAAATACCAATCGCAATATTCACTCCATAAAAACTCATACAATGTTTGCGCGGCGATATCAAAGCGATAAGTATCAAATGCTTTAGTAACCGCAATCTCAGTTTCTTGCAAGCGACCAATAATCCATTGATCAACAAAACTATAGCCCAAAGGCAAGCTCTCGTCTTGTCCACAATCTTGGCCTTCGGTGTTCATCAGCACAAAATTGGTAGCATTCCATAGTTTATTACAGAAATTACGGTAGCCCTCAGCACGTTTAAAGTCGAAATTAATGCTGCGGCCTAAGCTGGCATAACTGGCCATCGTGAATCTCAAGGCATCAGCGCCAATGGCATCAATACCGTTTGGAAACAGCTTTTCGGTGTCTTTTTTAACTTGTGGCGCTTGTTCTGGCCTACGCAGACCAGTGGTGCGCTTTTCCAGCAGTGGCTCTAGCGCAATGCCATCAATTAAATCGACAGGGTCTATAACATTGCCCTCAGATTTAGACATTTTCTTGCCTTCATGATCGCGTACCATGCCGTGAATATACACATCTTTAAACGGCACTTTGCCAGTAAAATGTGTGGTCATCATAATCATCCGCGCCACCCAAAAGAAGATGATTTCATAACCTGTAACCAGCACGCTGCTGGGCAAAAAGGCTTTCAGCTCTGGCGTTTCTTCAGGCCAACCTAAAGTAGAAAATGGCACCAACGCCGAAGAAAACCAAGTGTCTAATACATCTTCATCACGGGTTAACTTAAGGCTACCTGAAAGCTTTTGTGCTTCGGCTTCATTGCGAGCCACATAAATTTTGCCTGTTTCATCATACCAAGCAGGAATCTGATGCCCCCACCATAATTGGCGAGAAATACACCAATCTTGAATATTATTCATCCATTGCTTGTAGGTATTAACCCAGTTTTCGGGAATAAACTTTACTTGGCCGCTGTCCACTGCATGCTGAGCTTTTTGAGCTAGACTCATACCCTTAAATTCAGATTCTGGCTCTGGCTGAGTGCTGCCATCTGGTGTCGCCGACATCGCAACAAACCATTGGCTGGTGAGCATTGGTTCAATTACACTACCAGTGCGATCGCCTTTGGGAGTCATTAAAGTATGTGGTTTTACTTCTAGCAATAAGCCTTGGGCTTCTAAATCGACCACCATTTTTTTACGTGCAGCAAAGCGATCAAGGCCTGCATAGTTTTCAGGTAGCTTAAAGCTTTCTTGTGCTTCGCCTTTGAAGTTGAACACTTCGGCATCTGCCAAGATTTTAGCGCTTAAGTCTAAAACATTAATCAATGCGGTGTCGTGGCGCTTGCCAACTTCATAGTCGTTAAAATCATGTGCTGGGGTAATTTTCACACAACCAGAGCCAAAATCTTTGTCCACATATTCATCAGTAATCACGGGAATGGTGCGCCCGCTCAATGGCAATACCAATTGCTTGCCAATTAAATGGCGGTAACGCTCATCTTCAGGATGCACCGCCACCGCTACGTCACCCAGCAAAGTTTCAGGGCGGGTGGTCGCTACTACTACACCTTCAGCAGGATTATCGGCTAACGGATAGCGGATATACCACATACTGCCCTGCTCTTCCACGCTTTCTACTTCTAAGTCAGACACTGCTGTACCTAATACTGGATCCCAGTTTACCAATCGTTTACCACGATAAATCAGGCCTTGTTCAAATAAGCGCACAAATACCTCAGTCACCACTTCAGCACGGGTGTCGTCCATCGTGAAATACTCGCGCGTCCAATCGGCCGAACAGCCAACACGGCGCATTTGTTCGGTGATGGTGCCGCCAGAAACTTCTTTCCATTCCCACACTTTTTGCAAAAATGCTTCACGACTCAAATCGTGTCGCTTCACACCTTGCTCTGCCAACTGACGCTCAACCACAATCTGCGTGGCAATACCCGCATGATCTGTGCCTGGAATCCAAGCGCTGTTGCAACCTTTCATGCGGTAGTATCGCGTGAGACCGTCCATAATGGTTTGGTTAAACGCATGCCCCATGTGCAGCGTGCCTGTTACGTTTGGGGGTGGTAATTGAATACAAAATGCGGGTTGATTTTCATCCATACTCGGCTGAAAATAACCTTGTTTTTGCCAATTTTGATAATGCTTGGCTTCGATTTCGGCAGGGTGGTATTTATCTAACATAATATCGCTTATTAAAAATAATCTTTAACTGCGGATTATAACGCAAAAGGCTACCTGAAAGCGAAGCCTCAACTAAGTTAAAACCTTGATAGCCATTGGCTTAAAAAGGTGTTTTGAATATATTCCAGTATGAAGCAACGCTTTCGGGCAGCTTTTTTCTGTTTTACTGTTTTATCCATTCGAAAATGCTGTTGCTTAGAATAATGTTGTAATCAGAAAACACTAGATCGCTGTCAAGAATGAACAGGTAAAGTAGATTTGATATTTAGCTACCGAACAACCTATAACAGGTTAGCAACTAACTCTAACGCAACTGGTGGCTTGAGTCATTTAATTACCAACCAAACGCTTAAAAATAAGCATCTTCGACCGTCTCCAACAAAAATACTTGCCACCCCCACTTAAACGGATGACAAGTATTTTTCTTAACCCTAGCCCAATATATAACCAAAACTTAATCGAAACCTTAATTAAATCCTTCACCTCAACTGGCTTGATATAAAATTCTTATTCGCAATAACTGTTTATTTATTTAATTCGAATTTTACTGCTTTTTTTCTAAATATTAAAAATTCTGTTAACGTAAAAAACAAATAAATCATTGAGAAGCTCAACAAAGTTGTTACTGGGTTTATGTCTAGTAAAATTTTATCAATTAATATATTACTAATTAAAAAAATCACAAAGCCGAGAGGGATTCCTATAAACGTCAACATTGATAAAAAGTAATTGTTTCTAATTTTCGCTCTTAGATTTAAGAGTATTGTTAAAGAACACAAAATCATTCCTGTTAAATATAGCAACGAGAGCGCTAAATTTAATACAACAACTAAAATCTCTAATAGTTGCTCAAGCCAACCCCCGTCACTTGAGAATGCTCCAAGAAATACAAATCTATAGACAAGGTATAAAATAATACTTACCAGAACATTAACTAACCAAAATTTATAGATTGTTTTTTTCATTTTTTCAAAGCAGTTTAAGTAGTTGGTTTTTCATTTCATTTTTTGTACTTTAATCTGTCAAACCACTGCCAAGATTGGTTAAATGACCAAAGGCTACCTGAAAGACAAACCATTGTTTATCTTTCCTTTTAATACAAGCAACTCAATGCAAGTGATCTGAAAAAGGATCTTCTTCTTTGGCTTCAACTTTATAGTCTTCTTGTGCCCAAGCGCCTAAATCAATCAGCTTGCAGCGTTCGCTGCAAAAAGGACGACTAGTATTTTCAGGCAACCATGCAACCTTTTTCTGACAAGTCGGACATTTCACCATTAACACTTCTTCGCTCATCAACAAAACTCCTGTTTAAGTTTTTTCGCCGATACAGCTTGATAATAACCATGAAGACGCTGCAGTTTTTCTGCAAGCACTGCAACACCTACATGATTACCCACCACGTCATCCGCATACTGTAAACGATGGCGGCGGCTAGCTTGTGCGGCTATAATTTGGCAAATCTCAGCTTTAGCCAAACCGCTGCGTAACTGAACACGGCGGATTTGTTCTTCCTCGGCGCAATCAATCACCAGAATACGCGAGACTAAACGGCGGAACGCAGGCTGTTCAACCAACAAAGGAATATCAATTACACCGTAAGGCGTTACTGCTGGCTCAGCTTGTTGTTGACGCTCAATCTCAGCAATAATCAACGGATGCAATAAAGACTCTAGCCCTTGCTTATCGTGATCTGAACGAAAAACACGCGTCCTCAATGCTGCACGATTAAGGCTACCTGAAGCATCAAAAACATCATCACCAAAAGTTTGACGAATCGCAGGCAGCGCCAATCCATTTTCAGTAGTTAGACTGCGGCTCACCGCATCGGCGTCAATAACTGGCACACCCAACAATGAAAATTCGGCAGCGGCTTGAGATTTGCCGCTGCCGATACCGCCAGTTAAACCGATCCAAATGGTCATACAGTAAACCCTGAAGCGCGCAACCACCAATTTACACCCATCATTACATCCTCATATCCAGCAAAAGCTAGCCAGCCAGCAATTGCTAGGCAAGGCCCAAAGGCAATGGGCTGGCTTTTTGCTGCTTTCAAAATCACAGCTGCAATCACCCCCACAAGAGCTGCTACCAGTACGATTATTGGTAAGACACTAACGCCCATCCAAGCACCTAGCGCTGCCAACAGTTTAAAGTCGCCACCACCCATGCCATCCATTCCACGAATCAGTTTATGAATATAATTCAACGACCATAAACTCATATAACCGAAAACCGCACCCAACACTGCTTGCTGCAATGAAACAAAAGTTCCATCATAATTAAACAACAATCCCAGCCAGATTAAAGGTAACGTTAAAGAATCGGGTAAATATTGAGTATCGGCATCAATAAACGTTAGTGCCAGCAACATTGCTGTAAACACCAGCCCACCGAACGTTAGCATGCTCCAGCCATAACGCCAGGCTACTATGCCAAACAAAAGAGCAGTTAATATTTCCACGAGCGGATAACGTTTACTAATTGGCGTGCGACAGCTTGCGCACCGCCCACCCAAAAATAAATAGCTAATAACGGGAATATTTTGCCAAGCTTTAACACCAGCATGGCATTTCGGGCAACGAGATTTAGGCAGCATCAGATTAAATGGTTGCTTTTCTTCATCACTCAAAGGCAGGTTTAAATGCTCTTTTGAAAACGTCGTCCAGCCCCGCTCCATAATCACTGGAATGCGGTAAATCACTACATTTAAAAAACTACCGACCAACAAACCGAGCACCACAGCTAAAGGTACAACAAATGGTGAAAATGCTTGAAAATCCATCATGTTCTTTCTGGTAGGCTTAGCCTACTACACTACCCAAGTTAAACAGTGGTAAGTACATTGCCACCAGAATCACACCAATGATAGAGCCGAGCACCACCATAATAATAGGCTCCATTAGCGATGACAGCTGGGCCACAGAATTATCGACCTCATCTTCATAAAACTCGGCAGCTTTATTGAGCATATCATCCAAAGAACCTGACTCTTCTCCAATTGAAGCCATCTGAATCATCATGTTTGGAAATAAGTCTGAGTTTTGCATGCCTGATGTAAGAGACAGGCCTTGGTTAACTTTGGCACGGATATCCAGCGTTGCCTCTTCGTATAAGATATTGCCCGAAGCACCCGCCACTGATTCTAACGCCTCTACTAAAGGAACCCCTGCAGCAAATAGACTTGAAGTAGTCCGCGCCCAACGGGCAATCGTTGCTTTGCGCACAATAGACCCAAAAATCGGAACTCTCAACAACATTGCATCTACCCTTTTTTGAAGCTTAGGTGAACGCTTGTGCGCCTGTACAAAGAATACGATGGAAGCAACGATTGCAACGATAATCACCCAGCCATAGCTCACAAAAAAATCAGAAAGGTTCATCATCATTTGTGTTAATCCAGGCAACTCTGCACCCATGCCCTCGTACACCTTTTTAAATGCTGGCAATACAAACATCATCATCACCAACACCAACACCACCGCCACGACTACAACTGCAATAGGATAAGTCAGTGCGCTTTTAACTTTTTTCTTAATAGCTTGGGTTTTTTCTTTATAAACTGCCAGTTTATCTAATAAACTCTCTAATACGCCACCGGCCTCACCTGCTGAAATCAAGTTACAATAAAAGCGATCGAAATATTTTGGATGTTTGGCAAATGCTTTACCCATAGGCGAACCCTGCTCAATATCGCTACGGATTTGCATTAATAATTGTGTCATGGTAGCGTTAGTATGCCCGCGTGCTACAATTTCAAAGGCCTGCATAAGCGGCAAACCTGCTTTCATCATTGTAGCAAGTTGGCGTGTAAACACCGTGATGTCCGCTTGAGAAATACGCTTTCTACGCGTACTTTTGATTTTACTGATTCGTAAAGGCTTGATTCCACGGCGCTGTAGTTTTCTACGCGCATCTTCTTCATCTTTAGCAACAACTTCACCGCGAACAATTTGATCTGTTTCGCTATTTCTACCTTCAAATGTAAATCGTTTGCCTTTTTCTTTTGAGCCAAATAATGGCTTGCTGCCCGTTTGTGTTTTACTCATAACCCAACTATCCCCTTAATTATTTTAATCATTTGTGTTTGCTAATACTTCTTCCATAGAAGTCAGACCGCTCATTACTTTTAAGAACCCTGCGCGACGCAAATCAACCATACCTTCTTTATAGGCCATATGTAAAATGTCAACCTCGGTGCCATTTTGCATGATCACGCGCTGCATTTCTTCCGTTACGGGCATCAGCTCATATACACCCAGACGACCTTTAAAACCTTTTCCTCTACACGTATCACAGCCAACGGGACGATACAAAATCCAATCTTTAGCTAAGTCCTCTTCAGTAAACCCTGCTTTCAGCAAAGCGGGCTTAGGTGGCCTTTCGGCCGGAACTTTACAGCTTGGACATAGGCGTCTTAACAGGCGCTGTGCCATAATTAAGTTAACTGAGCTGGCAATATTAAACGGTGCAACTCCCATATTCAGCAGACGAGATAAAGTTGCAGGTGCATTATTGGTATGTAGTGTTGAAAAAACCATGTGCCCAGTTTGTGCCGCCTTAATAGAGATATCCGCCGTCTCCAAATCACGAATCTCACCCACCATGATAATATCTGGGTCTTGACGCAGAAATGCCCTCAAGGCAGCTGCAAATGTTAGGCCTTGACGGTCATTCACATTGACTTGATTAATTCCTGGCAAGTTAATCTCTGCCGGATCCTCAGCGGTAGAAATATTCACATTCTCAGTGTTAAGAATATTCAGGCAAGTATAAAGCGAGACCGTTTTACCGGAACCTGTTGGCCCCGTAACCAAAACCATGCCGTAAGGACGATGAATCGCTTCCATCAATATTTTTTTTTGAAAAGGCTCAAAACCCAATTGCTCAATATTCAACGATGCCGCATCTGAATTAAGAATACGCATTACAACTTTTTCACCAAATAGTGTTGGTAATGTATTCACACGAAAGTCTATGGGGCGTCCATGCTTATGAAATGCTATTTGAATACGTCCATCTTGGGGTACACGTTTTTCAGAAATATCTAAGCGCGCCATCACTTTAATTCGTGAAGCCAATTGGCCTCGTATGCTCAAAGGAGGCTGTACAACTTCACGCAGTTGTCCGTCGACACGAAAACGTACCCGTGCCACTTGTTCATAAAACTCAAAATGAATATCTGATGCACCCGCACCGAGCGCATCAGATAAAGTCTTATGAATAAACCGAGCAATCGGACCAT
This sequence comes from uncultured Neisseria sp., assembly GCA_964563885.1. GTDB lineage: Bacteria > Pseudomonadota > Gammaproteobacteria > Burkholderiales > Neisseriaceae > CAZLYX01. The sequence goes on from CAZLYX010000001.1 coordinate 87,517, forward strand.
CCTCGGCTTCCACATTATCAATAAACAGAGCCTGTTGTGGCGCAGTCATTTCGTTTTCTTGGGTAATCTCTTTCAAAAGCGAAGTGGAGCGCTGACCTACCCACTCCAGCAAGTTACTTAATTGATCATCTTGCACTACCACTAGATCTACCGACATGCCTGAAGAGAAGGCTACTTTTTGATAATTTTGAATCTGAGTCGGGTCTGAAACCGCTAAATAAACTTTACGGCCTCGCTTAAAAATAGGGACACAACGATTCTGCAGCATTTGGTCTTCAGTAACGACATCTGACAAAATGCTATTTCTGGGGTAGTAGCGCAAATCTAACAATGGATAGCTAAACATGCGCGCAAGAAGCTCTGCCAATGATTTTGGATTAATAACTTTGGCATCAAATAGCATTTGCATAACATCTTTATGCTCTAGCACTGCTTTTTGATACTTTTCTGCCTGCTCATTATTAATGACTTGGCTCTGTACTAAAACTCTAACTAGTCCTGCGCTCATTGTTATGGCTCTGTCTATTTTAATTAAAACCGTTATATGACAAGCAAGAAACACGTGTTTTCTGCAATGGAAGTATTATGCGAGTAAAGGTGTTTACTCAAAATTTATCCTAGTTATTATAAGGTAACTAAGCAAGAGATTAAACTAATTTGCATTTTTTCAACAAGCAGATCAACTTATCTTCTTTTTTTAACAACAACTACTACACTAGCACTCAAAGAAAGATCCCAATCTCCCCCTCTAAACACCAACTATGGCTACTTTATCAAGGCCAAAACAATAATAACACCAAAACAAGAGTGACAAAAACATTACAAATTAATCGTCTTGATATAAATAGAAAGTGAGCAGGCAAAAAAAATACCGCTTTTAGCGGTAATCATGGTGGCCAGAGGCGGGATCGAACCGCCGACACACGGATTTTCAATCCGTTGCTCTACCGACTGAGCTATCTGGCCATGACTTAGAAGATGCATATTAGAACAAATTTAGACGCAAAGCACAAGCATTTTCGTTAAAATTTTTCATTATTTATCATAACACTTTATTATCATGGGTATTAAAAGCTCAACTTAATGTGAGTAGCTTATGCAAAACGCTAAATGGTAATTAAATATACCACTTTGCATTACCTAATTTTTTAAGTATTTAAACTAAAATCAGGCTACCTCATAATATTTCAGGTAGCCTATTAGATAGTTTATTCATATAAATATACTTAAATTAATTAAGGCAGCCTCACCACTACTGTAGCAGCTAGTATATCTTGTAAAGTGCGCCTATCTCGTTGTTTCTGGAACAGCATAGCCAAACACACTAACCATACCACCAATGAAAACAGATTAGATAAAATTTCATTATTTACATCTGCCAACACTCCAGCCAAAAGAGCAAGTATGCCCGCACCGACACCTGTCAGCAAATTAAATAGCGCCTCACGCAGCAGCACCGTTCCCATAAATCCGGGATTCGTTCCATCTAACCTCAATACACGAATTTTTAATAATCGTTTACCAATTGACTGTCCGTATTTTGACATCCAAACACACTGCCAAATGCAATACGCAATATAAACACTCACCCCAGCAATAATCCAAGGGGTAGTAATCAATTGTAGTGGATCCAATTTAGAAGTTTGTTTAGAGTAATTCACCAACAACACCAATACCCCAATCCCTAATGGGGATAGTGCCGCAAAGGAAAACAACACATTAATGATATAAGCACCAATACGCAACCACGCTGAGGCTATCTCAACTTCCACTTCTTCATTTGCATTTGAAGTTCCATTGAGGATAGAGCAACTAACCGATTGACCCTGAGTCTTTAAAATATTCATTATGCGAATCATTTCCTTATTATCGTAAAATATATTATTTATTTTCACACTAAATCCACGCATGTGTGGCACTTTTTTTATACAATTTACTAAAGTGCTTTACTTTTTATTCATGCAAGGTTTAAATACAGGTTTAAGTCTTCATTATATACTTAACGTTTTCCGCAGGAGAAAAAATATGAACGTTGGATTTGTAGGTTGGCGTGGCATGGTGGGTTCTGTACTGATGCAACGCATGCAAGAAGAAAATGATTTTGCCCATATCCCAGACACTTATTTCTTTACCACATCGAATGTAGGTGGTGCAGCTCCTGATTTTGGCCAATTTTCTAAAACATTATTAGATGCGAACAATATCGAAGAATTGGCCAAAATGGACATAATTGTTACCTGCCAAGGTGGCGATTATACTCAAGCAGTTTTTCAACCTTTACGTGATAGCGGTTGGAATGGTTATTGGATTGATGCTGCATCCAGCTTACGCATGGATGATAGTGCCATCATCGCTCTGGACCCAGTAAACAGAAGCATTATTGATGCCGGACTAAAAAATGGTGTTAAAAATTACATCGGCGGCAATTGCACTGTATCTTTAATGCTCATGGCTTTGGGCGGACTATTCCAAAATGATTTAGTGGAATGGGCAAGCAGCATGACCTACCAAGCCGCTTCTGGAGCAGGTGCAAAAAATATGCGCGAGCTCATTGAAGGCATGGGTGCAATAGAAAACCAAGTTTCTTCAGAATTAGCCGATCCATCTAGTGCAATTTTGGACATTGACCGTAAAGTAAGTGAATTTTTAAACAGCAACGTATACCCAAAAGCCAACTTTGGTGTACCGCTTGCAGGTAGCCTTATCCCATGGATTGACTCAGATTTAGGTAACGGTCAATCTAAAGAAGAGTGGAAAGGTGGCGTTGAAACAAATAAAATCTTGGCACTACCAAACACTATCATCATTGACGGTTTATGTGTACGTGTCGGTGCTATGCGTTGCCATAGCCAAGCGCTCACACTAAAGCTAAAACAAGACTTACCTGTAAGTGAAATAGAAGCCTTATTAGCGGGCGCTAACGAATGGGTGAACGTTATTGCAAACGAAAAAGAAGCTTCTGTTCATAAGTTAACACCAGCGGCAGTCACAGGAACACTAACTGTGCCAGTAGGCCGAATTCGTAAAATGGGCATGGGTGGTGAGTATATTAGTGCTTTTACCGTTGGTGACCAGCTATTATGGGGAGCAGCTGAGCCTTTACGCCGCATGCTCCGCATTATTTTAGGTAACTTAAATTAAAAACTAACTCTAACCAAATACATATAAGGCTACCTATTATTCAGGTAGCCTTATATGTTTAAAACTATATTTGTTTATATAAATAACTGTTATACAAATAATATGACATATGTTCAGTATGAGTTAATACAACTAAGAGAGAATTGCCCAACACTCTGCTCAACAGTTTTTTATATTAATATCACCATTAAAAACACTTACATAATATCTGCAATATGCTTAGCGGCACGCTTAGCATCTAACAAGATCAAGCCAAGTTTACCACTCTCTTTTGCCATCAATGCTAACACAGCATCTACACCTGCTTGGCTGAGTAATATATAACCATTTTTCCCTTTGACCATAACTTGATCCAGCTCGCCACATACTAATTCTTGAGCAGCACGACTACCTAAAGCCAACAAAGTAGCAGACATAGCGCCTACACGATCAACATCCAAATGGCTAGGCATCAAAGTTGCAATTGGCAAACCATCGGTAGAGATGACTGCTGAAGCAGTGATATCAGTTGAAGAGTTATTCAAATCACTCAAAACAGATATAAGTAATTGTTCACGCATATTTTATTCCATTAAATTAATTAAAACGCTTTTTATTTAAGGCTGAAGCGCTTTTTATTTTAACCATCACTAAATGAATCTAAAACTTAGCCTGGTAACTGGCATGACGGCCATACAAAACCTTTACTAAAGAAACAAATGCTTCTTTATTCAAATCAGGCTGACCACCGATTACCAACATAAATTTTGTTGAACCCACATATAGCGGACAAAAACTTAACTCACTCTGGCCTGAAGGATCACAAACTCCCCAAGCTGTATGATGAATATTCAAATTATTCTTAACCAATAAGCTATGTTTTTCAGCCAACACTGAAACCTCTTTTGCCATTAGCCCCATTTCCTCAGCGCTTTCATGATGAAATCCAGCATTAGCAAAATAAAGTCCATTTTCATCAGCTAAAAGAGCCTTACCAATATTAGAAAGCTCAGCTAATAGCAAAGGTAAATCTTCATCACTTACCAATGCATCATCATTGCTTTTTTCTTCATCACCATACAAAAATTCCAACCGCTGTAAACGATACAACAAGCTTAAAGCTGTCCCAATATCGCTGGTATCCGCCCAAGCGAGCAGCTTTTCACTACTAATTTTATCTTCAGAGCTCGCGCGTAATAAACCATAAAGTAATGTACGGCTAGCACTACCCTGACGACTTGAGACTGCATAGTAAGCGCCTGCTGGCGTAATCTTGGGGTATAAATTTGATTGTAAAGAAAGTGTTGAGTCCATTTTATACCTCTAAGCCCGGATCAATCGAGAACAACATAGCACTAACCAATTGTTTTACATCATCTTCTCGTCGAGCGTCAATTTCAAAAACCGGCACGTTAAAATTATTTTGAGCTAAATACTTTTGATACACATCCACACCCGGTAGTGAACGAATATCCATTTTTGTCACGCCAACTACCAGCGGCGCGGTTTTTAATAGCTCCCCAAAAGCATCTAAAAAGAATTTTAAGTCTTTGAGCGGGTTAGTACGAGTGTTGTCTAACAACAAAATTAAGCCCATACTTCCCTTACTCAAAATTTCCCACATAAAGCTAAAACGTTCCTGACCTGGCGTTCCATACAAGTGGACTTTTGTATCCTCATCCAAGCGGATTACACCATAATCCATGGCCACAGTCGTATAACCTTTGCGAACCGATGTCATATCCGATGCACTGGCATCGGTTTGCACTGGTGGGTCATCTGACAATGCAGCGATCGCTGTTGTTTTGCCAACTCCTACCGGACCGGTAAAGATAATTTTATTTTCTCTCATTAAATACCCCTTATTTACCGGACAATTTGCGCATTATACGTTGCAACAATCCACGCGGTTGTTCTTGTGATGCACGCACTGCATTTTGAGCATCTTTTGCCATTTGACTATATGGAACTTCACTAGTGACATCTACCTGTCCCGCAAGATTGGTATGTTCTTTTTCTGAAGTCGTAAATTCACTATCAGTAGCTAAAAAGCCAGTTGCATGAGTTGCCGCTAAGTAATTTAAAATATCAGGCATATCCAGTGGCATTACTTTATACAGGATATTAAGGTTTACAGATGTTTTAGTTAAGAAAGCAGATAAGCGCATAGATTCTGGCAATGGCGCCAAACGAGTTAAATTAGGCCAGCGCTTCAACGTAAACACAGTTTGCGGAGTTAAGGGATAAACCAAGCGGCCCTGTGCAGTCCAAATAGCCATTTGCCATAAACAAGACATTATGGTTACCTTGGCTTTCTCTTTCCACTGAGGATTATCTGGCACTGTTTTACAAACCACAGCCAATTTATCATCGCAACACATTTTTTCCAGCTCTTCTGCCCCAACGGTCAATAGAACGCGCTGAATGCTAGGAAAAACAATTAAAATTGGCTTTCCTGCTACTAACACAGCAGTATCTTGCTGCTCTACATTGGCTGCTTTTAAAGCTCCAAGCAAACCTAGTTTGGGATTAAAGCGTCTAATTGTCGTTCTCTTAACTGTTTGTGGCTGAACTGAATCATTTTCGTCATTTATGTTTTGTTTTTGCTCCTCAGCGTCATATACATGACCGCCCTGAGCCAAGTTACGCAAAATTGGAAATAACGTATCGAATTTAATTGGCTTCTGTAAATAAGGTGTGGTTAATACAGGAGCCTCTTTAGAAAACATTACAACCGGAATGTTAGAATATTTCTTTTTCAATTCATTCCACGGCTGGATTCCATTAACACTATCAACATCAACTAAAAGCATGTCTGGTTTTTCTGCACTGTTTTCATCTACAATTTCATAATTTGTTATATTATGCATTTTAAATGCCATGCGAAACATGGCATCTTGCTGCTCATCCATTTCACACAACATGACCCGTATTGTTTTAACTTTTGGTAATCCACTATCCATGATAGTAACCCTTTTATTGTGATTTATTTAGAATGGCGATTCACGCGCTGCAATAGCTGGCTCATCGCCAAAACAACTTCTTCAGGCAAATTACTTACTCGTTCACGTAGTAATTTAAGGAATTGCTCTAAACGGGACCAGTCTTCAGAACGCTCATACAAATCGAACAATGTAATATAAAGTTGAGACTCTTGGGGATACTGTAAAACAGATTGTTCAAGCGTACCAATTGCTTGATCCAATTGACCATACATCAATAACGATTCAACTTCCTTCAAAGCAACTTCTGCTGGAGAGCCCCCTTCGCTAACCATAGAATCATCCTGATGCACCAACTCACGATACTTAGCTTTTATTTGGCGTGTAGTGGGCTGAATATAGCCTTTTGCCAAGCCAATTTCTCTAATTTGCTGTTCAGAAGGTCCTTTTTCCAGATCATCAAACAGGTCATGATGGCCTAAACTATAACCCCAACCCAGCATGCGCTCTTTAACTTGGCGACCATACTGCCCTAACGAGTAATATAAGCGCCATAAGTGACCAGCGAACTGGTTGACTTCATTATGCTGATAATCTAATTTTAAAGCATCAATAATCAAGGCAGCTGGTCTTTGTGAACTTTGAATAGCTTTATCATACTGACGAATAGCAGTTGGATAGTCCACTTTGTTTTTTAATAACTTAGCACTTTGATCTGGTTTAACAAAACCCATCACCGCACCTAATTCTTCTTCAGTTATATCATCCAACTCCGTTTGACCCACAATCATTGGTTTTTTATGTATATTACGATTTTGATATGCAAGCTCAATTGAACTGCTTACTTCAGCTTGAATACTGTTAGGCTCATTTGAATGAGGAACATCCAAACCAGTTTGCTCACCAATTTGATGAGAAACTTCCTTCATGTCCCAGCTAAGCTTGCTATCGGCCAACACCCGTAAAGATAAATTATTAGTGTCTGCACTTAAACCTGCTTTAACGTATTCAGCTAGGCTTTCAGAGGGTAAAGCATCTGCATACTTATCCAAAGTATGAGCCAATAAGTCAATATTGCCTGTGCGTAGACTCAAGTTAGCTAATTCATGAACTAATTTCTCCGGCACTGGCGTAGACAGGTTATTCAAGTAGTTTGCTAACGAAGAAGCTGCTTTATCTTCATAACCGAATTGTTTATATACTTGATATTCCGTTAGCAGATCAACCTCTTGAACAGCAACAGAAGAAGTCTCGCCATCACCACCGGCTGCCTCTCCCCACTCCCATCCTTGAGAGTCTGTTGTCGCAACAGTTTCACTAACAGTGTCCATCCAACCATCAGAAGCCTCAGATAAGTCAGCAGCATTTCCCCGTTTAGCCTTTTTACCTGACAATTTCTGCGCTGGATTCACTTCGGTATTGCTAGTACTAGTCTTGCCAAGCGCAAAACGCACAAGTAGCAAAACAACAAGCAACGCACCTAAAAGCGCAATTAAAAGCATATAGTCCAAAAAACTCTCCCGATGTATACAGAGTAAGATTAAAAAACGCTGCTGCCTAAACCTTGCAACGGATCAGTACTCTTTAAAGGCAAGCCCATTTCTGACTTGTTTGTCAACGTGACTCCCAGCTTGGAATAGTAGCATGATTTTCACAGCCTAGTCACACCCTAACAGTTACAGACACCCTGATTTTATCAAGACTGTGGCGCAGATAACTCAAATGGCACAATCTATGCTAATCATTCGGCTTGCACAAATCATCTAAATTTTCGCAAAGAGATTCACGATGCCACTTATAAGGCAATACAACGAGATAATTATTTACAACATAGCGCTCGGCGCTGCACAACAGCAACAATACTCTTTTAATAATAGCGCCACTAGATAAAATTCTTAATCAAAATTAAGCCTTCTTTTTGAGACGCTAAGACTCAGTTGTGTCATTGTTGAATAAGTACGGGCAGCTGAAATTAAAGTTTCAGGTAGCCCCATGCTCCGATTCACAGCTCGCCTTTACTCCTGTGCTCATGAAAGAAGGCAACTGTATGGATTTATTCTGACCCATCAGCAAACTGAGCAAACACTTCAGCACCAGTCAGTTTCTTTGTTTCATTTTCAAAAGCATAATAACAAGGTTTGCTATCTATAAAAATCTGATGATCGAAAACAACATTTTTTGGTGTGTTGAATAGCCCAATGGGTACATAATAGTGATTATTTGATTTTAATCGATAGTATAAATGCGTTCCACATTGTTTACAAAATCCGCGTTCAGCCCACTCAGATGAATCAAACACAGAGATTGCACCCGCGCTCAAAAATGAAACCTTACTTCCACAATTAACACTAAGAAATGGCCCACCTGACCATTTCCTACACATGTCGCAATGGCAAGCTCCTACATTCATGTTGACGCTTGCTGCCACAACCTGACAAGCACCACACAGACAGTTCCCGTTTACTTTATCGGTTAGCAACATTACCGTACCCTCCTTATTTGAAGTTACTGACTGCAATTCGATTGATAGGGCCTGTTCGCGCGACTTTTAACGTTGCTCGAAATGCCGATGCTAACATCTCATCAACATTTATTCAGCTGACTTTTTACTAAATTTTCCGAAAAGACTATACCACCAAAATCAACCCATTTTCTAATGTAGATGCCCTGTCCACACCCATAAGCTTAATGGAGCAGCGCCAACAAAAAAGCTCTAATGCACATCTTCGCTACCGACTAAAATAGTGATTCGTGCTGTAAAATATATGCACTCCCACACTTACTGTAAGATGCTAACGATATACACCTAAACAATATGTAGCGTAACAAAGGTTAGGCTTACTGATTTTCTGTAATACAAATAAGTAATAATATCTGGTGAATTTTCTAACTTGCCTAATAAGGTTTAACAGTTCAATAAATGATGTATATTTATGATGCATTTTAAATTGTCTAGTTCAATTTCAAGCCTAAACAATACTACTGCTTTTAAACTATAGATGATATTGATTATCTGTTGACTTATTTCTCTGCTAAGCAATAGCTTGTTATTTTCTTTAGTCTACTATGAGTATTAAATTCATAAATATCACAAGCCGATATAAACTCAATCTGTTTTCCGTTGTCTGAAAATTTCGCGGTTCCGGTAATAATTATTTTTGAATCACATTCTATTACATCCAATTGTTTAAAATCAGTTGTGATAGACGCAAAAAGTATTTAATCTGTACTTATCCCAACTTCAAAACCATAGCAACAGCTTTAATTATCTATTTCCAAACCTTTTATAGATTTTCGCACAATCTTTTGACTTAAACCCACAACCTATTTTTAGCTTCAACCGAATACTCGGATAATTTTTATTCAAGGCTAACATCCAGTTGGTATTCATACTTTATAAGATAATGTTGCAGTGCTACAACAAATTAAATACTCATATGATCGATTTTTTAACAGCATTAGTTTAGAAACTAGGCATTTTTTTAGGCGATAGGTTGCGAGTAACTATTATTTAGCCACTTAGTCCATTTTTTTACCGCTCAGCATCTTCTCCTGTTCTATATTTCACACCATAGCCTTTTATAATTCAAGTAGCTTACGCAGAAACAAAAAAAACCTTACACAGAAAATCAGCTTTTACGGTATGATTCAGCCACCATTTATATTAAAATATTACGAATTAAGACCATGATAAAAATCGGCTTCTTCGCTTTGACCAGCCTCATTACCGCGAACACCTTGGCAAACACAACTCCAGTTCCAGATGTTTCCCCTGTTGCCACTGGCCAGCAGGTAGTCATTAATATTCCCCAGCAACGTCTATTCCTATTTACTAACGGTAAGCTCACCAAAGCCTATCCGGTAGCTGTGGGCAAAGCATTAACACAAACCAATCTGGGTGAGCATATCATTGGCCCTAAAGCCTTTAACCCCACTTGGCACATCCCGAAAAGCATTCAAAAAGAACGCAATGACGGTGTAAAAACCATTCCTCATGGCCCGAATAATCCACTTGGCCCTGTATTTGTACGTATGGGTGATCCTAAACTAGGCCTTGGCATTCACGGTACTAATGCACCCAGCAGTGTGCCCGGTGTCCGCAGCCACGGCTGTGTGCGCATGAAATCACCAGATGCTTTAGAGTTTGCAAAAACCATCAATACCGGCAGTACTGTATCTGTGGTCTATCACATGGCTAATCTAAACGCAGATGCCAACAATAATATATGGTTAGCCGCCTATCGTGACCCTTACAGTAAGAAAAATCTTGATACCGATGCTTTGCGTAAAAGTATCGCCGCTTGGGCAAAAGCCCACGGCAAAGTGGTACACAGTAAACGCTTGGATGCTGTATTAAAAGCACGTACTGGCGCTGCAAACTGCCTAACTTGCGCTAAAGGCGAAAAAATTAAAGGCAGTTTAAGTTCAATTTCATGGACTACCGGTTCTGCTAACTTAACCAAAGCAAAACCTGTGCCTATTCCACCGCCTGCGTTGAGAAATGAAGTTTTACCGGAAGGTACTGAAATCGAAGTAGAGGAGGAATCCACCCAACCAGAAGCGGGCGCATTCTCTTCTTCTCCAATGCCAACCCAGAGCACTCGCCCTGTTCCAGCTACAACACCTCGCGAGCCGTCGAGTGATGCATCACCAGTTTACGTGCCTATCAATATTAACGACGGTACCGAAAACTTGTTTTAAACACGGCAATACGCAAATATAAAAGCAGACATATCATGATGTCTGCTTTTTTTACTGCGTACAAAACCATAGGCTACCTGAAAGCATAAAAAATCCCGCCTTTAAGCTAAGGCGGGATTTTCAAAATAGACGTTTTGAGCTGTTTAAGCTTACATCATACCGCCCATGCCACCCATACCGCCCATACCACTCATATCAGGCATGCCTGATTTATCTTCTGCGATTTCTGCAATCATACAATCTGTAGTTAGCATCAGACCAGCAATCGAGGCTGCATATTGTAATGCTGAACGAGTTACTTTAGCTGGGTCTAAAACACCCATAGCAATCATATCGCCATATTCGCCAGTACCCGCATTAAAACCAAAGTTACCACTACCTTCCAATACTTTATTGATCACTACACTCGGCTCATCGCCAGCGTTTTTCACAATTTGACGCAATGGCGCTTCAATTGCACGCAACACGATTTGCACACCTGCAGCTTGGTCTGCATTAACTGTTACCACGTTATCCAAAGAAGAACGAGCACGCAACAGCGCTACGCCACCACCAGCCACAACACCTTCTTCTACGGCAGCACGAGTAGCATGCAAAGCATCGTCAACACGGTCTTTCTTTTCTTTCATTTCTACTTCGGTAGCTGCACCAACTTTAATAACCGCAACACCACCAGCCAATTTAGCTACGCGCTCTTGCAGTTTTTCTTTATCATATTCGCTGGTTGCACTTTCAATCTGTTGACGAATTTCAGTAACGCGACCTTTAATTTGGGCAGTATCACCAAAACCATCAATGATGGTGGTATTTTCTTTACCGATTTCAATGCTTTTCGCCTGACCTAAGTCATCCAGTGTTGCTTTTTCTAATGACAAGCCTACTTCTTCAGCAATCACTGTACCGCCAGTCAAAATGGCAATATCTTGTAACATGGCTTTACGACGATCGCCAAAACCTGGGGCTTTCACAGCTACGGTTTTCAAAATACCACGGATATTATTCACGACCAATGTAGCCAACGCTTCGCCTTCTACATCTTCAGCAATAATCAGTAGCGGACGGCTCGATTTAGCTACTTGCTCTAAAAGTGGCAGCAAATCACGGATATTGCTGATTTTTTTATCAAACAACAGCACATATGGGCTATCTAAAGCAGCAATTTGTTTTTCAGCATCGCTGATAAAGTAAGGCGACAAATAACCGCGGTCAAACTGCATGCCCTCTACTACGTCCAGCTCATTTTCTAGCGATTTACCGTCTTCAACCGTAATCACACCTTCTTTGCCTACTTTTTCCATAGCTTCAGCAATGATCTTACCAACGTCTTCATCCGAGTTGGCTGAGATTGAGCCTACTTGGGCAATTTGGTCAGTGGTGTTGCACGGTTGTGAAATATTTTTCAGCTCAGCCACTAAAGCAGTGACAGCCTTGTCGATACCGCGCTTTAAATCCATTGGATTCATGCCAGCAGTAACATATTTCATGCCTTCAGCAACAATTGCTTGTGCCAATACGGTAGCAGTAGTAGTGCCATCGCCAGCAACTTCTGATGTTTTAGAAGCTACTTCTTTAACCATCTGTGCGCCCATGTTTTCGAATTTGTCTTTTAATTCGATTTCTTTGGCTACAGATACGCCATCTTTAGTGATGTGCGGGCCGCCAAATGCGCGGTCTAATACAACGTTACGGCCTTTAGGGCCTAAAGTAACTTTAACAGCGTCTGCTAATACATTAACGCCCTTAACCATTTTTTGACGTACTTCGTTGCCGAATTGAACTTCTTTAGCAGCCATTCTTAACACTCCTAATTTATATCTAAATAGTAAAATATACGATTTAGGCTACCTGAATCTTTTCAGGTAGCCTCAAATTTATGCTTTATTCAACAATACCGAAAATGTCTTCTTCGCGCATTACCAGCAACTCTTCACCGTCTGCTTTTACGCTCTGACCACTGTATTTTCCGAAAATCACTTTATCACCTACTTTCACATCTAAGGTACGACGCTGACCGTCACGGCCAACTTTGCCAGCACCAACCGCTACTACTTCACCCATATCAGGTTTTTCAGCGGCAGCACCTGGCAAAACAATGCCTGATGCAGTTTTTTCTTCAGCTTCTAAACGTTTTACAACAACGCGATCATGTAAAGGACGAATAGTCATGTAAGTTTTCTCCAAAATAAATCACAGTGCCGAAATGGCACAACAAGTAAGTAAGGCGTTTGCTTATCGTTTAGGGTAAACAAACAGTATTAATCAACCTTACAATAAGTAGGGCTGTCTGCAACTTTTTTCAAGAGAGCGTTCTATTTTTTTCAATCAAAAGTCGTATCTGTGCTGCTTTGCACCATCTTGTATTTACAAGACTAAAATACAACTCAAACACTTAAACACTCAAACAAACAGCTAGGATAAAAGGCTACCTGAAGATTCAGGTAGCCTTTTATTAGTATCGTAATATCTCTATATTACCAATATACTTGGGATGACTGCATGACTGCGTAACTGCCAGACTGATGCCGTGACAGCTGCAGCACATTGCAGATCAACGCGATGCTGTCTACGCTTAGAAATTAGAGTAGCTAAAAATATACTGCCTCAGATCTGCAAACTATTTTTAGTAGCTTGTAACTAATCCCGGTGCATTGGTTCGCCAGAACGATTTAGTCATTGCCCACGCGCTGGCAGATCGTGCACTGGTAGTTAGTTTTGTGGTTGTATGCTAGTGAATACCTTGTATTTGCTACCCAATGGCCACGCCATTCTCCTTCTCAGAAGCTTTGTGCGCATTTTCAAACCAGATCAACGTAGCCTTAACTATTCATCGTTGCACTTTGGTGGGTTTCAAGGTCATCGAGAAAAGCTTGTCTCGCACCCCTTCCGCAAATTTCTCTTGATTGGCATTGCCCCAAGTGATGAAACCTTCAACATCTGCGCGGGGGTAATACCCTTTCCAATATAACAACTTCATAGGCCGCTCTGCTTGCAACTGCTCAGGGGTCAAGTCCACACTAAATGAAGTTTCCTCTGAGGCACCACTAGCTTGCATCCAAGGCCCCGCACTTGTTAACGTCCATTGACACACGCCGTTGCCGTAATAATCCTCATCGAGCATGGCATCCAGATAAACAGTCGCAACTTGGCTGCCATCAGGCCGAACGGTAAAGGGTATTTGCAACAGGCGCTCAGGCATACCGCGAACACCAGCCCAATCATTTACAATAAAGTTGCAACCAGTGGCTTGGTACATCCCGCTCCAGCCCATCTTTTGAAACGGCCCAGGCGCGTCCTGAATCGTGAGCACCACTTCATAGCCCTTCTGTGGCTTGGGGTTGAGGCGGTAAAGGTGTTTTTGCGCCGATTTGTCGTTCTTGGCGGCTCCAGCAGCTGGAGGCGTAGTGGAAGCAGAGTGAGAAGAATGGGCCTGGCAACCTCCTGCCCACAAAAAAAGGGATAGAACAAGGCACTGAACCAGAGGATGAGCAGGCAGTGGGCGGGCTAGGAACATCACAGGTCTCCAGTGAACAATTTTCAACAATGCGACCACTCTCAACATCGATAATATCTTGCCTAATGTCCACCACGGCACCTCGGCTAATTAATATTGGTCAGCTTGCTGCGCTCTTTGCCGCACCACCGAACCAGCGAGTGCGGTCAACACGGTCGTTAGTGTCCTAACTGATGAAATGGTGGATTTTGGCTACATCACCCCATGACGATAGCAGCACGGACTTTCGCCTTACTGCGAATAGCTACCGTACTGCTTGTTGTCATAGCTGCTGTGCCACCAGCGTACTGATTATCTAAGGCTGAACGTAGATCTTGGCATGACCACCGTGTGCACTCGATTAGAATCGTAAATTAATTAAACGTAATTTAATTAGGCTATTAACCGTTAGATGTTTCCACTTGTACTAAAGGTGCACTGTCAGTAGTTGCCACTTCAACTGGCGGTAAGTCTGAACGGCGCAAAGAAGGCGTTTTATCTGCTTGTGGCTGTGATTGGGCAGCTTCCAAGGCCTGTGGTTCGGTTTGCACAAACACCAAATCACCTAAATCAAACACCAGTGCTGAAGATTGATTCTGAACAACTTGAGGTGTTGCCTCAATTACTTCTTCGCACTCAATCCCAGTTAACTCAGAAACAGAAACATCTGGCTCAATCACATCTAACACGCGCGGCTCATCGTCTTCAATAGCAAACAATGTAGACGGCTGTTCAGATTTTTCAACTATCGCATCAACGGCTGCGGTTACCAGTGCTGCTGCTTGTGTTACCTGATCATCTTGATGACTAGATGCTACTTGAATCGGCACATTAACAACGCTATCTGAAGCGATAGGCACTGAAACATTTACCCTCACCGCACTGGCTTTAGGCTCACCCATTACATGAGCCACTGCATCGCGCACAATGTCACCCACTTCATTCACCATCAGATATTGCTCAACCTTAGCAGCAGATGGAATGTTACGTCTTTTGCTATTTTGATTACGGCGATCTCGCTGATTGCGATTATTTGAGCGATCACTGCGCTGGCGGCGGTTATTGGCTTGCTCTTTTGCTTCAACTGGTGTTGCTTCGCCTAATTGAACCACCAACGGAGCTTGCTCAGTAATCACATTTTTAGCCTGCTCAGCCGCTGCTACCGACGCTTCCGGCGCTGCAGTATTTCGTGGTTGACGCTCATTGCGATTGCGGCGACGTTCGTTATTTTGCTCGTTGCGCTCTTCACGTTGATTGTCATTTGGATTTTCAACTTTATCATTGACTACATTAGTGGTTGCAACATCTTGGCGGGCTTCATTATTGCCATTCTGACGCTGGCGGCTATTACGGCTGCGGTTATCAGTTTGGCTATTGTTGCTTTGATTGTTGCGACGTTCATTGTTATTACGATTATTACCGCTAGCGCCGCTACCACCGCTATCGCCATCACTTGTCGTAGGCTTACTACCCTCTTCATTGCGGTCATCATTGCGGTTATTAGTACGGCGTGGGGCTTGGCGACGATTTTGAGGGCGTTTACCATTGTTGCGATTTTCTGGCTCACTTTCAGCTCGAACCTTAGGTGCTTCTTCATTTGGCTCTTCTGTGCTGCCTATCAGCAGCTTGCCAAACCACATTTTAAAGTTATCCCACCAACTGGCTTGTTTTTGCATGACAGTAGGCGCGGGCTGAGTATGCTTAACACCTTTAACAGCAGGCTCTGGGCGGGCAACTTTAGCCTTGGCTTTGTCACTACCAAAAGTCATCGGGTCTGCTTGCTCAACTTCTGCTACACGCTTATAACTTGGATCTGCGTTGTCGTCCACATCATCATTGCGCACGCGGCTCACTTCGTAGTGTGGATTCTCCAACTGCATGTTTGGGATTAGGAATACTGATACATCCAAACGTTCTTCTAATCCAAACAGCTCGGCACGTTTTTCATTTAACAAAAACGTCGCCACATCTACTGGAACTTGCGCATGCACTTCGGCGGTGTTGTCTTTCATCGCCTCTTCTTGCAAGATACGCAATACATGTAGCGCTGTTGATTCGATACCACGAATCACACCAGTACCAGCACAACGAGGGCATGCCACATGGCTGCTTTCACCTAATGAAGGTCGCAGACGTTGGCGTGAAAGTTCTAATAAACCAAAGCGGCTCAGCTTACCCATTTGTACTCGGGCGCGGTCTTTTTTCAACGCTTCACGGAATGTATTTTCTACGTCGCGCTGATGTTTGGCGTTTTCCATATCAATGAAATCGATAACCACCAAGCCACCCAAGTCGCGCAAGCGCATTTGGCGCGCTACTTCTTCCGCTGCTTCCATATTGGTTTTGAACGCAGTGTCTTCAATATCAGTGCCACGGGTCGAACGAGCAGAGTTAACGTCTACCGAAACTAAAGCTTCGGTATGGTCAATCACAATTGCGCCGCCACTAGGCAGGCTCACTGAGCGCGAAAATGCGCTTTCAATTTGATGTTCAATTTGAAAACGTGAAAACAAGGGGGTGTGGTCGTCGTAATGTTTAAGCTTGCCAACGTTATTCGGCATTACATACGACATAAACTCTTGAACTTGCTCGAATACTTCTTGATTGTCGATTAAAATTTCGCCAATATCTGGGCGATAATAATCGCGGATGGCTCGGATAACCAATGAGCTTTCCATAAACAGAAGATATGGCTCATTATGAGCATTACCAGCTTCTTCTATTACCTGCCACAATTGCGTGAGGTAATTAAAATCCCACTGCAATTCTTCAACACTACGGCCAATACCAGCAGTGCGAGCAATTAAACTCATACCACGCGGAACATTTAACTCAGCCATCGCATTTTTTAAATCTTGACGATCTTCACCCTCGATACGGCGAGAAACACCACCACCACGCGGATTATTTGGCATCAACACTAAATAGCGGCCAGCCAAACTCACAAAAGTGGTTAAAGCAGCGCCTTTGTTGCCACGTTCGTCTTTTTCCACTTGCACAATAACTTGCATGCCTTCACGCAATACGTCTTGGATACGCGCGCGGCCGCCATCATAATCTTGGAAATAGGCACGAGAAACTTCTTTGAAAGGCAAGAAGCCGTGACGGTCTGTTCCATAGTCTACAAAACAGGCTTCAAGAGAAGGCTCAATACGGGTGATAACACCTTTATAGATATTGCCTTTACGCTGTTCTTTGCCCAGCGTTTCGATATCCAGATCAATCAGATTCTGGCCATCTACAATGGCCACGCGTAGCTCTTCAGCTTGCGTGGCATTAAATAACATTCGTTTCATAACAACCTCGTTTTATGCACTCACGAGGCATGTAATCAGTTTTTGACGCTTAATCCGCAATGCTTCAGGTAGCCTATGCAGACTATCCTGTGCGGGGAAACACCGAATTTAAAGAAGGAAAAAAAGAACAATGCGCTATTGTTTACACAACCTTTTATTAATTAGCCTGTATGGTGACCGGCTATTTCAGCAGAATGCATCCGTATTTTACTGAGGATGTCGATTACTAGCTGTTAAGGGGCTATGTTAAATATACGCTACCTGCGTGCCATTAACTTAAGCACGGTCAGGTTGAAAATCTGAGCCATCATCTTCTTATTATCGTTCAGCGCAGCTATGCTCCAACAACCTGCACATCGGTGCGACTTCACACCTTAGCGTCTTACGGCAGGAACACCGCGCTCGAAAAGGTCAAACTTAACTACAATCTTTATGCACTTGGCTTGGCAGTGCGCAAAGTAAATGCTTATAGAGTGCATTTTTCATATAAAATATTGGATTCGCAATAATCTGGTTTCCGCCTCATTAAAGGCTACCTGAAACCAGCTATCGGATTATAGATAATATGTCGCAAATTAGCAAAGACTTAGTCAATTATATAACTGCCACCGAAGCTGATACTGGCCAGCGCCTCGATAACTATTTGTTCAAAATACTTAAAGGCGTGCCTAAAAGCCACGTGCAACGCATTATTCGTGCAGGCGAAGTGCGCCTCAATAAAAAACGCTGTAAACCAACTGATAGGCTTGAAATAGGCGATGAAGTACGCATCCCACCCATACGCATTGCTGAAAAAAGCGACACGGTGCGTGCTCAAGCCACGCCGCCGCCACGTGAATTTGAAGTGGTTTATGAAGACGATGCTTTATTGGTGATTAACAAACCCAACGGCGTGGCTGTACATGGAGGCAGTGGTATTAGCTTTGGTGTGATTGAACAATTACGCCAAGCACGACCTGAAGCGCGCTATCTTGAGCTGGTTCATCGCCTCGATAAAGACACCAGCGGCTTATTAATGATTGCCAAAAAACGCAGTGCTTTAGTAAAACTGCACGAAGCATTTCGCAATGATCATCCTAAGAAAATTTACTTAGCACTCGGCGTAGGTAAGCTTGCGCAAGATAAGGCACACGTCAAACTGCCTTTGTTTAAATATACTGGTGCGCAAGGCGAAAAAATGGTGCGTGTGAGCGAAGAAGGTCAATCTGCTTATACAATTTTGAGAGTGCTTAAACGTTTTTCAGGTAGCCAACTGCATCAAGTTGGCGTGTCTGATTTAACATTGATTGAGGCTACCTTAAAAACGGGTCGCACCCATCAAATTCGCGTTCACATGCAAGCCCAAGATTGCCCCATTGGCGGTGACGAACGTTATGGCGACTATCAAGCCAACCGACGTTTACAAAAACTAGGCTTAAAACGCATGTTTCTACACGCTTCTGAATTGCATTTGCAACACCCTTTAAACGGCGAACCACTCAAGCTTTTAGCGCCACTACCGGCTGAATTACAAAACATGGTTGATTCGCTAAATTAGCAGTCAATCATTTACAAAACAGCGCTTCTATTGGGCACCATAAAATGGGGCTACATTATTACTCTGCCTTTTCCTTGAGACTTCAATTGAAACCAGCACACAAACACATCGTTGTATTATTGGCTTATTCTGCACTATTGCTGTGCAGCGAGTGGCTTTATCGTTATTTTTTTAATATTCCTATCGCAACTAAACCATTAGAGAGTTTTGGGTTTATATTGCTAATAGTAGGATTATTTTACTTTGCTCGTTATCGGATCACACAAATCTTTATTTTTGGATTTTTTGCTTTAAGTATTATTGGCAACAATGTCCATTACTATATTTATCATAGCTGGCTCAATGGTATTAATTACTATCTAATGCTCAAAGAATGGCGCGAAGTCACCACCGCTGGCACGCCGATGCTTCCACAATTAATGCCAGCTATCTTATGGGGCGTAGCTGAATGTGCTTTATTTTTATCGCTTACAAAATTCAGAAAACGCACCGCCCTACCCGTTGCTGATGCATTGTGTGCGGCGCTGTTCTTATTTGTTTTTGTTCGTTCATTTAGCACCACTCAAGAGCTTGGCATTTCTCCAAAGTCAAGCTACGGGCGCATAAAAGCCAATTATTTTAGCTTTGGTTATTTTGTCGGCCACGTTATTCCTTATCAACTTTTTTCACTTAGCAATATTCCCG
>CAZLYX010000002.1:0-10760 GCA_964563885.1 uncultured Neisseria sp.
GATAGCAAGCAACGACAGGTGAATTTTATTTAATCTTTGTTATGCAAATTTAGCCTAAATCAGGTTGCGTACACGCAACGAGATAAAAAGCCCTACTGATATGCGCTGGCCGCCGCCGATGGATAAATGGTATTAAATGTGATTATTTTATATTTGATGTTAAGTGTTGCATTATTTGTCTAAAACCAACTTGATTTTCTGGGGATGTGACGAAGCAGTTGATGTTCAAATGTACAGATTACTAGATAATAAACGTTATTCTTTGCAAAGAGGACAGCACTCGACGAGTCCATGAGCTTTAAAAAAGTTATTAAGCAACCATATTAGGATAATCTTTTATTTATATTTATTGATAATTTAATTTAATGTCTTCAAAACTCCAAAAATCATGGCGACATAAGTTACCACAACGTGAGAAAATTTTTGCTTCACGTTGGACGAAGTGGTTCGCCCCTTTATTTGATAAACCTTACTTTTGGACGCTAAACCGTCGGCAAGCAGCACTTTCTGTTGCAGTAGGTTTATTTTGTGGATTAATGCCTGGCCCCACACAAGTAATCAGCGCGTTAATCGTAGCTTATTTTCTACGTACAAACTTACCTGTAGCTGTTTTTACGACGCTGTATACTAATCCTATTACTTATATGCCGCTTTATTATTTGGCTTACAAAATTGGTTCTTGGGTTTTAGGGGTTGAAGCTGCAGATAAATTGGTTTTTCCAGATTGGAATAGTGCTCAGCTATGGCAAGATACTTGGCAATGGATGTTTGGTGCTGGTAAATCCCTGTTGGTAGGCGTGCCGATATTGGGTTCATTACTGGCAATTGTTGGCTATTTTGCTGTGTTATTGATATGGCGCTGGCGCACAGCTTATCTTTGGCGTAAACGTCGAGGTGTGGGTGATGGAAAGTAAATCATGGCGTCGCTTAACTACCGGTGAAATTGAGATGGCACAGAAAATTTTTGCAGACAGTATAGATTATGCCCAAGTAAAAATTTATAGTGGTATTCCCTTTTTGCCAGCTTTGCAATTGGCTATTTCGCCCAATGGTCATATTTACTTTCCTAAACATAACTGTCCTGTCGATTTTACTCAGGCAGGTAGATCTTATATGGTGTGGCTGATTCATGAGCTAACGCATGTTTGGCAACACCAAAATGGTTTCCGAACTTGGGCGGGTGGGATGTTGCTTTCTTTGAAAGGAGGCTACCTGAAACGCCGAGCTTATCAATATGGTTTGCCAGCAGATATAGGCTGTTTTTCACAGCTGAATATGGAGCAACAGGCCGATTTTTTAGCGCATTATTTTTCTGCACATTATTTGGGCTGCGAAACTTATTCAACGTATATTCCAGATTTTCAGGTAGCCTTAAAACGTTTTCATCTTAATCCACGGGATGCTGGTTTACTACCACCTTATTTACGTAAGCGTAAACGATAATTTATTAAAGTAATCTTAAAATAAATTATTATAAAATTCATTGTTTTGCTGTTTGATAAACATAATAGTGCCGCACTTAGATTGACAAGATTTTTAATCACGTTATAATCTGCGCTCATTCCCTGATAGCTCAGTTGGTAGAGCGACGGACTGTTAATCCGCAGGTCCCAGGTTCGAGTCCTGGTCGGGGAGCCAAACTCAAAAAAGCCTTAGCAAATATTTGCTAAGGCTTTTTGTTTTGCTATTTAAAGCGTTGTTGATTCAAAGTAAAGGCTACCTGAAACATGTTCAGGTAGCCTTTATGAAGATAATAGAATGATTAGATGATAAAAGCTGCCATTTCAGGCAGCTTTTATGTATTACAAAGGTACGATTAAGCGCGTTTACGGAACTCGCCTGTACGGCTATCAATTTCGATTTTTTCGCCATTTGCAATGTAAGCGGCTACTTGAACTTCTGCACCGCCAACTAAGCGGGCATTCTTCATAACTTTGCCTGAAGTGTCACCTTTAATTGCGGGCTCGGTGTATTCAACTTCGCGCACGATAATGGTAGGCAGCTCAACAGAGATTGCTTTGCCGTCATAAAACGTTACTTCGCATTGTTCTTCCATGCCTTCAACGATAAATTGCATAGAATCACCAATGTTTTCTGCTTCGATTTCATATTGGTTAAATTCTTCGTCCATGAATACATACATTGGATCGGCAAAGTAGCTGTATAAACACTTTTTTCTTTCCAATACTACTACGTCAAATTTGTCATCAGCTTTATAGATAGATTCAGTAGCAGCGCCAGTTAGCAAGTTTTTCAGCTTCATGCTCACTTTGGCAGAGCTACGACCGCCTTTTAGGTATTCTGATTTTTGTACGACCATTGGCTCACTGCCAACCATGAATACGTTACCTGGGCGTAGTTCTTGTGCGGTTTTCATAAAATTATTCTCTCTGGGAAACGAAATATAAATAAACGCACTATTTTAACGTAACTTTTAGCAGACGGGTAGCTGTTTGCGGGAAATAGACATGGAATTATCTATAGAAATACACATTTAAAGCAGTTTTTTATTAAAATATACATATTAATTAGAGGCTACCTGAAAAAATGTTTTAAGAAATGTTTCAGGGAGCCTTAACATTTTAAACGCTAACATTATCTAGTGATTGAATGAAATCATCTAGGCGGCTTACTGCATCAGTTTGTGCAAACAAGGCTTGTTGCCAAGACAATGCATTTTGCTGCCATGGCACAAACTGTTGTTGTAAAGTTTGCCACGCAGCAAGTCGTTGTGCTGCGCTAAGTGTGGTGCTGCCATTAAGTTCGTTAGATAAGCGTTGATGAGCTTCATAAACTGTTTGATGGTAATAGGGTGCTGTTTTGGACCAAAATGCTTGTAATTTGTCTAAATGGGCCGCTTCATCTTGTGGGTAAATATGCCAGAAGAAAGGTTTGGCAGCATATTGAGCGCGAACAAAGCTGTCTTCGCCACGGATAATTAAGCCATCAGCCAATTGTAAGACTGAATCAAAATCAGTTTGTGGCACAAAAGGAATGCGAATGAGTTGAACGCAGTCTACTTGCCAACTGTCGCCAGCCTGTTGTAAAGCGATATTAGGAATGCTGCCAACATCACGCAGACTGTCACAAACTTGATGACCAGCAAGCAGAAGTGTGATGGGCGAATCTGAGGCTTGCCACATTTTCAGCCATTGTGCCCACACGGGGCTGTGATAACCAAATATGAACCATTCGGGCGATGTTTTTTCAGGTAGCTGTAATGATGAGCGCAACATTTGGAGAGCGCTTAAATCAGTGGTTGGTAACGCATGATTGATATAATTACTCTCGCGCAATAATCCGCCACTAGAAGGCGTAAAGCCCATCAGCCAAAAATATTTGCGTGTGCCTTCTGGCAATAAAGACGCTGCGGTATGCATTTTCTCAGCCCAGTTTTCGGCGGATAAATATTCCCAATTTAACCAAATTGGTTGATGTTTGTGTGCAACAGCCAAGGCGTTGTCAGGCAACGTGCAAGCAAATGTCTCAATAATGATGTTTGGCGGTGGCGAGTATTCTATGTTGGCAGCAGAATACTCAGGTTGCCATAGATTGAGGTGAATGCCGCAGTGTTGACAAGGAAAGGGTGGTAAGTCTGGGCACAAAGCACGTAAAGCATCGGCTTGATCAAGCCATAAATAGATATCCCAGCCGAGCCGGCGTTTTAACTCTTGCACTAGCCGCCAAGTGACACCGATGTCGCCGTAATTGTCGATAACGGTACAAAATATCCAGCAAATAATAGGACTTGAATTATTTTTTGTAGGTAACATTTTTTACACTCGGGCTTAAGACGTTGAATGGCAAGGTTTACGCTCAATTTAACATTTGTCAAGCAATGTGCCTGCAAAAAAAATTGTTTATCCACATTGACAGTGCCTGTTATTCATGTAGTAACAACAATCTTGAGAATAGGGGTTGACAACTTGGTTTTGAACTTATCTTGTTGAAATATAATAATAATAATTTTAAGCCTATAAATTAAGCATTGGCACTGACCCCCTTGTTTTTCAGCTATTTTTAGGCTCACTCACAAGCTATCCACATAGTTATCCACAGGAATTGTGAGTAAGTTGGTAGAAGGCTTATTGTATAAGCTTTTATGCCTAAATCAATTTCAATAGCAACCGAAACGGTAATGATTGTTCTGAAAATAATGCAAAGTTCAAGTAATCGTAATATAAATATTTAGACAGCTAAATAGGTATTAAAAATAGCAGTACTTAGGCTGCCTGAAGAAGGCTTTTTTATGGTAGAATGGACACTAATTTTTTTATTGAATTGTCTGAAATAATATGACCGATGCAACCGAACATAATGATCATCATTTTGCTAAAGAAACCATTCCAATCAGCTTAGAAGACGAGATGCGTCGCAGCTATCTTGATTATGCCATGAGCGTGATTGTAGGTCGTGCGCTGCCTGATGTGCGTGATGGTTTAAAACCGGTGCACCGCCGAGTATTGTTTGCGATGCACGAACTGAAAAACAATTGGAATACTGCATACAAAAAATCTGCCCGTATTGTTGGCGATGTGATTGGTAAATACCACCCGCATGGTGACATCGCTGTGTACGATACCATTGTGCGCATGGCTCAGAATTTCTCATTGCGCTATATGTTGGTAGACGGACAGGGCAACTTTGGCTCAGTTGATGGCGACAGGGCAGCAGCAATGCGTTATACCGAGATTCGCATGGCACGTATTGCTCAGGAAATGCTGGCAGACATTGAAGAAGAAACAGTAGATTTTGGACCTAACTACGATGGCAGCGAAAGAGAGCCATTGGTATTGCCTGCTAAAATACCAGCACTGTTGGTTAATGGCTCTTCAGGTATTGCTGTTGGTATGGCCACCAATATTCCACCACATAATCTCAATCAAACGATTGATGCTGCTTTGCAATTATTGGCCGATCCAGAAACTGATCTTGATGGCTTAATTGACATCATCCAAGCGCCAGATTTTCCAACTGGTGCAACTATTTATGGTTTGTCTGGTGTTCGCGAAGGCTACAAAACAGGCCGTGGACGCGTGATTATGCGCGGTAAAACACACATTGAGCCACTGGGTAAACACTCAGAGCGCGAAGCCATCATCATTGATGAAATTCCCTATCAAGTAAATAAAGCCAAATTGGTCGAGAAAATCGCTGATTTGGTGCGTGAGAAAATATTAGAAGGCGTATCTGAGTTGCGCGACGAGTCAGATAAATCTGGTATGCGCGTTGTGATTGAGCTTAAGCGCAATGAAAATGCTGAAGTGGTGTTGAATCAACTTTATAAGCTAACTCAATTACAAGATAGCTTCGGTATTAATATGGTGGCCTTGGTAGATGGACAACCACGCTTATTAAATCTAAAACAGATTTTGAGTGAGTTCTTGCGTCACCGTCGCGAAGTGGTTACTCGCCGAACTTTATTTCGCTTGAAAAAAGCACGTCATGAAGGTCATATTGCAGAAGGTAAAGCAGTAGCGTTATCAAATATTGATGAGATGATTGTGTTGATCAAAGCTTCAGCGGATGCACCTGAAGCTAAGTCTGGATTGTTGGCGCGCTCATGGCGCTCGGGTTTGGTCGAAGATATGTTGTCGCGCACTGATCTAGATTTACAAATGGCACGTCCAGAAGGGCTACCTGAAAACTTGGGATTACAAGGCGAGGGTTATTATTTAAGCGAGCCGCAGGCAGATGCTATTTTGCGTATGAGCTTACGTAACCTAACGGGCCTAGATCAAGATGAAATCATTAAAGATTATAGAAACATCATGACCACGATTATTGATTTGTTAGACATTTTGGCTAAACCAGAGCGTATTAATGAAATCATGCACAATGAAATGGTGGCGATGAAAGAGCAGTTTGGTGATGCTCGTCGCAGTGATATTAACCCGTTTGGTGGCGAAATTGCGGATGAAGATTTAATCCCGCCGCGTGAAATGGTGGTAACGCTCACGCATGATGGTTATATCAAAACTCAGCACACCGAGGATTATCAATCTCAGCGTCGCGGTGGTCGTGGCAAAAAAGCAGCAGCCACCAAAAATGAAGATTGTATCAAGTCGCTTTTAGTAGCCAATACTCATGATTACTTATTATGCTTCACAAATCTAGGCAAATGTCATTGGATTAAAGTTTATAAGCTACCTGAAGGTGGGCGTAACAGCCGTGGTCGTCCAGTGAATAATGTGCTGAATTTGGATGATGGCGAGCGTCTAAGTGCCATCTTGCCTGTGCGCGAGTTTACTGATCATGAATATGTATTTATGGCTACTGCACGCGGTTTGGTGAAGAAAACAGTATTGTCAGCCTTTAAGAATGTGAGCGTTAAAGCAATTAAAGCGATTGTGCTGAATGATGACGATAGCTTGGTAAGTGTGGCAAAAACCTCAGGTGCTGATGACATTATGTTGTTCTCAAATTCAGGTAAAGCGATTCGCTTCAATGAATACTGGGAGGGCGCGGTGGTTGAAGCTGAAGATGCCGATGCTACTGAAGCTGAAGTGGAAATCGATATTGACGAAGATTTGGCTGAAGATCAAGTAGAGCGCAAAGCAAATAAAGGCATTCGCCCATCTGGCCGTACCTCACGTGGTATTCGTGGCATGAGGCTGCCTGAAGGTGCTCAAGTTGTTAGCTTGTTGGTGGATAATCCAACTATAGATACTGGCGAGCAAGTTTTAACTGCCACTGCCAACGGCTATGGTAAACGCACGCCAATTGAAAGTTACAGCAAGAAAAACCGTGGCGGACAAGGTGTTATCGCGATTGACACAGGTGAGCGTAATGGCGAGTTGGTGGCCGCAACCTTGGTTGGCTCAACCGATGATTTGATGCTTATTACCAGTGGCGGAGTGTTGATTCGCACCAAAGTTGACCAAATTCGCGAAACAGGTCGCGCAGCAGCAGGTGTACGTCTGATTAATTTAGACAAAGGCGAAACCTTGGTGGGCTTGCAACGTGTTCTTGAAAGTGAAGAAGTTGATTTGCCAGATGACGATGAAGATGAACATGTTGTTATTGATTCGGCCGATATTCAACCAAATCAGGATGATGTTGAACCAGAAGAGCATACTGAAACATAAATATAGTTTGAGATAGTCATTAGATTCAAACATATTCTTGAGATGGTAGTAAAAATAGTAGGCCTTGGCCTGCTATTTTTTTGGCGTTATGATTTTAAATGAACATAAAAAAGCAAGATTTAAGTGCCAGCAATGGTTGAATGGATTATATTTGATTTATCTGGGGCAGTATTCAATGATAAAATTCAGCTTAAAATTTTGATTCAGCCTGAAGGAAATAGCATGAATGATGAGCAAAAGGATGATGTAGCGCAAGAGCATAAACGCAGTATTCGCAGCTTTGTTTTGCGACAAGGACATATGACAGTGGCGCAGCAGAAGGCTATTGATAATATGTGGCCAGAGTTTGGTATTGATTATCAAGATGCGTTATTAGATTTAGATACAGCGTTTAGCCGCGATAATCCTAAAGTATTGGAAATCGGCTTTGGCATGGGCGTGGCCACAGTAGAAATTGCTAAACGCTTACCTGAACATGATTTTTTCGTTATCGATGTACACGGCCCAGGTGTGGGTAATATTTTAAAATTGATTGACGAAGAGAGTGTGAATAATATTCGGGTGATGCGCCATGATGCAGTAGAGGTGGTGCAGAATATGTTGAGTGATGCTAGTTTGCAAGGTATTCATATTTTCTTTCCTGATCCATGGCACAAAAAAAAGCATAATAAACGTCGCTTGATTCAACCACAGTTTGTCGAAAAATTACTGCCTAAGTTGGCAAAAGGTGGCTATATTCATTTGGCCACCGATTGGGAAGAGTATGCTGTGCAGATGTTGGAAGCGTTAAAAGGCATTGATGAGTTGGAAAACACTGCTGCCAATTATGCGCCAACGCCCGATTATCGCCCTGAAACTAAATTTGAAGCGCGTGGTAAGCGTTTGGGACATGGTGTTTGGGATTTAGTGTTTATTAAAAAATAAAACGCGAGTTTTAAAATCAATAGTAAAAGCAATACAAACACAAATATGTGCTTAATCTGGCTTATCCAGAAGCCAGACTGACGTGTTTAAAAGCTATTGGTCGGTATACTTTTGATAGATTTTTATGGCGCTGCTTGATGAAGACAAAAATATCTAAAGGCTACCTGAACAATATTGTTCAGGTAGCCTTTAGGATGGCTTACTAAATGGGTAGGTTAAGCAGCGAAACGTTTAGCCACTTCATCCCAGTTTACGATTTCCCAGTAGCCTTTTAAGTAGTTTGGGCGGCTATTGCGGTAATCAATATAGTAGGCATGCTCCCATACGTCACATGTTAACAGTGGCGTATTTTCAGTATTTAGCGGAGTGGCCGCGTTACTAGTAGAGGCTAGATCCAATTCACCAGCTGGAGTTTTTACCAACCAAGCCCAGCCTGAACCGAAAGTACCAGCAGCACAAGTATTGAATGCTTCTTGGAACTTCTCGAAGCTGCCCCATTTTGCATCAATAGCGGCAGCCAATTCGCCAGCTGGTTTGCCTTGGCCTTTAGGGGTGAAACCTAGCCAGTAGAAAGTATGGTTCCAAGTTTGAGCAGCATTATTAAACACACCGCCGCTTGATTTTTTCACAATTTCTTCCAAAGTTGAGTTTTCAAACTCAGTGCCTTTGATTAGGTTGTTCAAATTGGTAATGTAGGTTTGATGGTGTTTACCATAATGGTATTCCATTGTTTCTTTAGACAGGTGAGGTGCTAAAGCATCTAAGGCGTATGGCAGTTCAGGTAATTGATGTTCCATATATTGACTCCTGTTAAGTTGATGATGGTCTGTGTTGGTTAGTCTGTGTTTGGCTTTTTTATTAACCTCAGCCACTTTGACATTACTCTTAATTCTACCCATTTATCGCTTAAAAGGCCAATAAAACTAACACTGTATTTCCTCAGACAGTGCCAGAGCCGCTATAATAAGCTGAATATAACCCGCTGCAATTTATTATTTAAAGTATTAGGGTTAATTAAACCCAGGATAAAACACCATGAACGACTATGCCAATAGGCTACCTGAAATAAGAGACGAAGAAGTTTCAGCCTTATCTATGCCACCGCATTCGATGGAGGCTGAACAATCAGTCATCGGTGGCTTGCTGTTGGAAAACTCTGCATGGGATCGCATCGCAGATGTGGTGACGGGTGAAGATTTTTATCGTCATGAGCACCGAGTGATCTTTCGTAGTATTTCGAAGCTGGTAAACGAAAGCCGGCCGGCTGATGTGATTACTGTACAGGAAGAGTTGGAGCGCAATGATGAGTTAGAAGCTACAGGTGGCTTTAACTACTTAGTTACATTAGCACAAAATACGCCTTCTGCTGCCAATATACGCCGCTATGCAGAAATTGTTCGCGAACGTTCAGTGATGCGCAGACTTGCTGAGGTTGGCACAGAAATTGCCCGCAGTGCTTATAATCCACAAGGGCGAGATGCAGGGCAGCTGCTGGATGAAGCAGAAAATAAGGTTTTTCAAATTGCCGAGAGTACGGCTAAATCCAAGCAAGGTTTTTTGGAAATGCCGACGCTGTTAAAGCAAGTGGTTGAGCGCATAGATATGCTTTACGCTCGTGACAATCCAGATGATGTCACTGGTGTTCCGACAGGCTTTATTGATTTAGACAAAAAAACCTCAGGTCTTCAACCGGGAGATTTGATTATCGTTGCTGGCCGACCATCAATGGGTAAAACTGCGTTTTCGATTAACATTGCCGAGCATGTGGCGATTGAAGCCAAACTGCCCGTGGCGGTGTTTTCGATGGAAATGGGCGGCTCACAATTGGTTATGCGTATGCTTGGTTCAGTTGGACGCTTAGATCAGCATGTATTAAAAACAGGGCGATTAGAAGACGAACATTGGGGCCGGCTTAACGAAGCTGTTGTTAAACTTTCAGATGCGCCGATGTTTATCGATGAAACAGCAGGCCTGACAGCATTAGAATTGCGTGCGCGGGCTCGTCGATTGGCGCGCCAATTCGGTGGTAAGTTGGGCTTGATTGTGATTGATTACCTACAGTTGATGAGTGGATCAGGGCGTTCGGACAACCGCGCTGGTGAGTTGGGCGAGATTTCACGCTCATTAAAAGCATTAGCCAAAGAGCTGCAAGTGCCAGTGGTTGCTTTATCACAATTGAGTCGCTCGGTAGAGCAACGTACAGACAAGCGTCCAATGATGTCAGACTTACGCGAATCAGGCGCTATTGAACAAGATGCAGACTTAATTATGTTTATGTATCGTGATGAATATTATAATGCAGAAACACAGTTCAAAGGTTTGGCAGAATGTATTATTGGTAAGCACCGTAATGGTCCCACTGGTAAGGTTTTTCTTACCTTTATTGGTCAATTTACCAAGTTTGATAATGCAGCATATGTGCCAGATAGTGCTTATTTGGAAGATTGATACAACACTTTGCCGTATATAGCAGCAAAAGTTGCTTTTGTATTAGGTAGGGCAGCTAGTCATCGTTTAGAATAACGAATACTAATATTATATATAAACGGCTTAAAGTGTTTAAACACAAAAGCCGTTACACATTGCTTAACAGAATTCGTCAATTAGGTTATTACTCATGCGTTCAAAACAAAGCGGTTTCACGCTTATCGAAATGCTGGTAGTGGTGGTCATCATGGGAGTGATGGCGGCCATTGCTTTGCCCAATTTCAGCCAATGGGTTGCTACACGACGTGTTGCCAACAAGAG
>CAZLYX010000002.1:10860-91162 GCA_964563885.1 uncultured Neisseria sp.
TTGCTTTGCCCAATTTCAGCCAATGGGTTGCTACACGACGTGTTGCCAACAAGAGCGAGCAAATCCTTAACTTGATGCGTCTTGCGCGTGCCGAGGCCATTCGCTTGAATCAACCGATATATGTCTGCAATGCTCAAATTCGTGCCGATGGCAAACCAGATAATTACTGTAATAATAGCTTTGAAGGTCAAGGTATGGTGGCATTTTCAGATGCCAACCGAGATGCAAAATTTGTAGGTAATGATGGTGATAGATTATTGCGAACAGTGGTATTGAATGACACTAATACCACCAAACAAGTAGTGATCAGTATTAAAAACTTAAGTCTCAATGGTGATTCTGAGGTGATCCAGGCTAAACAGTTTGGCTTTTTGCCAGATGGTAAAGTTGTACGCATTGACAGCAGTAAAAATAGACAAGCATTCTCTGGTGTTGTCCAAATCACTTTAACAGATTCCCAAGCGAGCACGGATATTCAGAAAAAATCACGTTCTTATGTCACTTTACTAGAATCTGGCGGCCGGGCTCGCTTATGCAGCACCCGCAATGAGGCAGATAAAAATAATAATTTATGTAAACCATCGTTTTAACTTTAAATAAACACATCCAGTCATAATAACTATAAATAAATAGGTTCTCTGATGAAAAAAACTTATTCCGACACAAACGGCTCAAGCAAGCAATCTGGCTTTGCCCTAATCGAAGTTTTAGTTTCGATGATTTTATTGGCCATCGGCATTGTTGCTTTACTTACTACTCAAATTCGATCTGTTGCCGGTGTGCGAGAAGCAGAAGGTCAAACCGTTATTGCCAATGCTGCGCAAAACTTAATAGAAGGCATGCTTGCAAACCCAGTGGTGAGTGACCCTGCTGTAAGCACAACATGGAAAACAAAAAATTATTCAGCTTATGAGAGGAATATTACTCAAGCCGCAGTAGATAAAGGTTGTGATTCTAAACTTACCAATGAAGCTGAATTGAATAAAAACGAACTAAGCAACATGCAGCTATGCCAGTTCGAACAAAGCTTGAGAAGCCTACCAGATGCAAAAGCTGAATTTCGTATTTGTCGAGATTCAACAGGCGCAGCATTAGAAGTAAGCCGCAAAGCTGACGGTTCAGTTAAGTGGCCTGTTTGTGATGGCGGCGGAGATACGTTGATTCAGGTGGCATGGCAGGCGCAACCTGAAAAAGAAGGGGATTCTACTAACGGTCCGCTGTATACATTCCAATCACGCGTGACGGATTAATATAATGAAAATAAAAAGAAATAAAACACATTATTCAGGTAGCCTAAATCGTATACGGGGCTTTACGATTATCGAATTTTTAGTAGCCAGCGCATTAGGAATTATTGTCTTGATTGCTGTGGGCTCTGGATATTTTACGACACAACGACTAAATGATGTTGCGCTAGCACGTCTAAATGTGCAACAAGATCTACGTAATGCGTCAAATTTAATCGTACGCGATGCGCGAATGGCAGGCTCCTTTGGTTGTTTTAGTTTGGCTAATAGCGATGCAACTATTAATAGTAATGACGGCGCCGAGCCTTTAACTTTATCTGGTGGCTTTGCTGGCGTTACAGGCAATCAAACTTCAGGTGTAAAACTGATGCGTGATCCTACAGTTTTTAATGATATAAACGGTTTCCAAGCATTAGCGAGCGACACTCCAGTTTTATTGTTTCAATATGGTGTAGGTTCTGCATCGGTAACTACAGGTTCTGGTGGTGAGCTTACAATTAACCAACAGTCGGGTGACGTGTTGGCTCATGTTAATAATAATATGCCATTGATTATTAGTAGTTGCTTGGTATTGGATCGCCCATCATCGTTTAGTGTCAGCGGAGGCAATATTAGTAATATAAGCCCTGCTTTAAGCACTGCGCACAATCCGGGCGAAATGAGCATAATGAAATATGCAGTGAATGCTTATACGCTTGGTCAAGTGGCTGGTGCCACACCCGGCCTTTATCGTTTTCAACTAAATGATCAAGGTAGCTGGGATGGTCCTGAGTTATTAATTAAAGATATAACAGGGATAAATATTTTATTTGGCTATGTTAATAATTGTGGCACGACAACCGAATCTTTTACATTTGTTGAAGATCCGCACACAGACCCTGCAGCTGGGCAGCCAGCATTACTGCACATCAGGTTATTAGCCGAAGATGGGGAACAAGCTTTGGTAGCCAGCGCAGAGAATGGAACGACAGATTCTGCAGGCAGCTTAAATATCTATAATATTGATACAACCATACGTGGAGGTAATGTATGCGCAGACAGATAAACTTAAAAAAAGCACATGCACAACAAGGCTTTACCTTGTTAATTGTATTGGTGGTATTGATGGTGATTGCCTTTTTAGTAGTAGCGGCAACTCAAACTTACAATACTGAACTTCGTATTAGTAGTAATGATGCAGATAGAAAAATGGCTATGACTGTGGCTGAGCAGACTTTACGAACAGGTGAAGAACGTGTTGCTGATATTTTGGCAACGGGAACAGGAAACCAAGCCGCATCTGAAGCATCGGGTGGTGCGGGAGTCACAGCTGTTTTTAAACCTGAGTGTACTAATGGATTGTGTGCATCACCAGGTGCGGCAGCTTTGACTTTTAATCGTATTCAAATAGAGGCCAATACTGGCACTGTAACACCGTGGGAAACTAATGGTAGTTGTGGTGCAATCAGTTGTTTAGATTCAGCCGGCACAGTGGTTACAATTGCTGGTAGTGGCAAGGCTTCACTGTCTAGTAATCCACGTTATGTCATTGAGCATTTAAACACAAACGTGGCGACGGGTGAATCTTACTATCGTGTTACTGCTCGATCTTGGGGTCGCAATGCTAATACAGTGGTAACGGTGCAATCTTATTTAGCAGGCTGATGATGCCAGAAAGTCGTTTATCTATATGATATATAAATATACATCACAGGGCTTCAGCCTGATGGAAATGATGATAGCTGTGTTGATTCTGGGTGTTTTGGTTAGCATAGCTCTTCCTAATTATACCGATTATGTTGAACAAGGTGATTTAGAAGGTGCTCGAGTAGAATTGGTGCGGATAAACCAAGAGTTGACCTTGAAAAAAGTAGCGGATCCTACTTTTTTAGAAGAAGCCGCAAGTAAAACAGCCGAGCAGGCATACATAGCTGGAAATATGCGTAAGGAAAAAGCAGTCACAGATAAATATAATCTCCGATTAATGTTTCCAGAAGCCCGTGATTTATATATTTTAAGTGCGTTCCCCAAAGTTAATAGTCGCACCCAAGTGACGTTTATTAATGCTAAAGGTGATGCGGTAAAATGCAAAACTGCAGAAGCCGCTACTGCATTGATTCAAAGTAATACCAAACTAAATAGCGCTACTGGAGACTGTGAACCTTTTTAATTATTTCAGGTAGCTTCAAAACAAACCCGTAAAAGCAATTCTTTTGCGGGTTTGTTTTGAAGCTACCTGAAAATCCGTTACAATCTCGGTTTAAATGAAGTTTAGTTTATCTTAGGAAAAAGATTTGTCGCCACTAGCTTATTGTCAACAGAAAACTGCAACAAGCGGGTCCAGCTTCTTAGCCGGTTTTCGTTTTTTATCGCCTCAAAAAAAAGATGCAATCACAGTGTTGTATGCATTTTGTCGCGAGCTAGACGATGTAGTAGATGAATGCTCTGATCCACATGTGGCACAAACGACCTTGAATTGGTGGCGTATCGAGTTGGCAAAAGTGTTTGAAGATACAATGCCAGAGCATCCAGTATGCCAGGCATTGAAGCCCGTAGTGTTGGCGTTTAGGCTACCTGAAAAAGAGCTGGAAGAAATCATTAATGGCATGCAAATGGATTTAGAGCAGGTTCGTTATAATACGTTCGAGGATTTATCAAACTATTGTTATAGAGTGGCTGGGGTAGTCGGGCGACTTATTACGCGCGTGTTGGGCTTTAGCGATGATCGTACTTTATCTTATGCTGAAAAAATGGGTTTGGCTTTACAGCTAACAAACATTATTCGCGACGTGGGTGAGGACGCACGCAATGGGCGGATTTATCTGCCTATTGAAGACTTAGAGCAATTTAATGTTTCAGCACAAACAATTTTACAATTAAAACCAGATGCTGATTTTGAAAAGTTGATGAACTTTCAGATTGATCGGGCTACTAAAACTTATGTCGAAGCATTGGCATTGTTGCCACAGATAGATCAAAAAAATCAAAAAGTAGGCTTGATAATGGGCAGTATTTATTATGCACTACTTAAAGAAATTAAGCTGGATGGGGCTGCTAATATATTGAAGTACAAAATTTCTATCCCTGGTCCTCGTAAAAAGCGAATTGCATTAAAAACTTGGCTGTTTGGATTTAAACCATGAAACGAAAATCAAAATCACGTTTTAGAGTCGCTGTCATTGGTGCAGGATGGGCTGGCTTATCGGCTGCAGCACATTTATGTACTAAAGCTGAAGTGACTTTATTCGAAGCCGGAAAAGTTGCTGGGGGCAGGGCACGCAGTTTATCTGTTGAGAAAAGCGAATTCAAGTTTTTAGATAATGGCCAGCATATTTTATTAGGCGCATATCATAGTGTTTTAAATGTATTAACTAAGGTGGGTGTTGATGTTGATAGCGTATTTTTTCGTTGTCCACTGCAATGGCATATATTTGGTGGCGTGAATTTACAAACAAAAGATTTACCCGCACCTTTTAATTTGTTATGGAGTATTTTGAGTGCAAAAGGTTGTACGACTTTTGAAAAAATAGCGCTAATTTCACAAATGCGAAACTTGCAGAAATGGCGTCAGAATCATACTGTGGACATGACTGTGGATGAATGGTTGCGACACCAGAATGTTTCGGCTAAGTGGGTGAGAGATTTTTGGCATCCGTTAGTAGTCGGCGCATTGAATACACCTCTACGCACGGCTAGCTTGTCTGTATTGGCCAATGTTTTGCATCATGGTGTCTGGAGTCGGCGTGAAAACAGTGATTATTTAATTCCACTGCAAAATTTAACTACGTTGTTTGCTAATCCAGTATTGAGTTATCTTAAGAAACATCAGGCTCGTGTTTTTCTGGAAACGCGTGTGCCACGTTTAATCACTGATCCGAGCGGTGGAGTGTGGGTGAATGATCAGCTATTTGATGCTGCAATTTTGGCAACAGCACCTTATCATGCCGAAGGCTTGTTGCCAGAAAATACACCACCGTTTATTCAAGCGGCTTATGTTGATAATGAATACCATGCTATCACTACTATTTATTTGAGTTATGCGGAAATAGTCACCTTGCCATCAGTGATGACAGGCTTACCAAACTCTATCGTGCAATGGTTTATTGGTCGAGGCCAGCTGGGTTTAGATGGGCGTGAAGTAGTGGCGATTATTAGCGTATCTGAAACTGTAGGTACACTGAGTTCTCAAGAATGGGTGCAGCGTGCGCATAAAGAATTATTGATGATATGCCCTTATCTAAGTGCGCCAATACACACTCAAGTTGTTACGGAAAAACGAGCAACAGTGGCATCTTCTGTTAATCGCTATCATCCTGATATGGCTTGGTTATACCATCAAAATATTTATCCAGCTGGCGACTATTTGCATCCTCTTTATTCTGCTACTTTAGAAGGTGCGGTGCAAACCGGCCAAAATGCTGCCGAATTATGTATCAATAACTTATCAACGAAAGGTTAGACTTATGATTCAGCAACTGCAAGATAAAATAGTTTTGGTTACTGGCGCTTCGCAGGGTTTGGGCGAACATGTTGCTAAAGCTTATGCAGCAGCAGGTGCAACAGTGGTACTGGTAGCGAGGCATCAGAAGAAGTTGGAAAAGGTATACGATGATATTGTTGCAGCCGGCGGCCCGGAGCCGTTTGCCATTTGTTTTGATTTGTTGACTGCAGAAGAGAAAGAGTTTGACCAATTAGCACTGGCAGTGGCAGAAGCTACTTCGCACAAACTTGATGGTATTGTCCATTGCGCCAGCTACTTTTATGCTTTGTCACCTTTGAACTTTCAAACTGTTACTGAGTGGGTAAATCAATATCGGATTAATACAGTGGCACCAATGGGTTTGACACGCGCATTTTATCCACTGCTTAAAGAATCTGCTGATGCCTCGGTAATTTTTGTTGGCGAAACCCATGGTGAACAACCGCAAGCTTATTGGGGTGGTTTTGGTGCTTCAAAAGCAGCGTTAAATTATTTATGTAAAGTGGCTGCGGATGAATGGGAGCGTTTTGATCATTTGCGCGCTAATGTTCTGGTTCCTGGCCCAATTAATTCACCGCAACGCATAAAAACGCATCCTGGTGAAGCACGTAGTGAGCGTAAAAACTTTGAAGATGTGATGCCACAATTTGTGCATTGGATGAGCATGGAGAGCCGTGGTAAAACGGGTGAGATTGTTTATCTTTAAAACCATTTGAAAAAAATCTTGAAACGGCATGGTCATCATGCCGTTTTTGTTTATGGTGCTTTGTCTACATTGCTTATTAATCGCTTAAGGCTACCTGAAACATCATTTATAGTTTTTACTAATGATGATTTAGACTGTTATGTCACACAAAAAACATAGATTTTGTAACCAGATAGCGATTGGTAACTAGCCAGAGTTATAAAGTTTTACATGTTAAAATGTAGCCAACTTTAAACGAAAGTACTGATATGGCCAAAGCCCCGAAAACGATTTATCAATGCATTCAATGCGGTGGAACTGCACCAAAATGGCAGGGAAAATGTCCGCACTGTGGCGAATGGAATACGTTAGAAGAAAACGTAGCGATACCAGAGTCGCAAAATAAACGTTTTCAATCTTGGGCAGCAGAAGCTTCACAAGTGCAGAAACTCTCTTCAGTTACTGCTGTGGAAGTGGCACGCAGCCCTACTGGTATGAGCGAGTTGGATCGTGTATTAGGTGGTGGTTTGGTTGAGGGTGCAGTAATCTTATTAGGTGGTGACCCAGGTATTGGTAAATCGACTTTGTTGTTGCAAGCGGTGGCGATGATGGCGAAAAATCGCAAAGTGCTATATGTTTCTGGTGAAGAATCTGCACAACAGATAGCTCTACGAGCGCAGCGCTTGGGCTTGTGCAGCGAAGGTGTTGATTTGCTGGCTGAGATTAGGCTAGAGGCAATTGCTGCGGTTTTAAAACAGCATCAACCGTCGATAGTGGTGATTGATTCTATTCAAACCATGTATTCAGATGTGGTGACTTCCGCTCCAGGTTCTGTGTCGCAAGTGCGAGAATGTGCTGCTCAATTAACCCGTATGGCCAAACAAATGGGCATCAGCATCATATTGGTTGGCCATGTTACCAAAGATGGCTCTATCGCTGGCCCGCGCGTGCTTGAACATATGGTAGATACAGTATTGTATTTTGAGGGAGACCAGCATTCTAATTACCGTATGATTCGGGCGATTAAAAATCGTTTTGGAGCCGCCAACGAATTGGGCATATTTGCCAT
This sequence comes from uncultured Neisseria sp., assembly GCA_964563885.1. Taxonomy (GTDB): domain Bacteria; phylum Pseudomonadota; class Gammaproteobacteria; order Burkholderiales; family Neisseriaceae; genus CAZLYX01. The sequence continues at coordinate 18,321 of CAZLYX010000002.1, forward strand.
GACCGAGCGCGGTTTGAAAGGTGTTGTCAATCCTTCTGCTATTTTTCTATCGAGTTATCGTGAGGATGTGCCTGGTTCATGTGTCTTGGTAACACAAGAGGGTTCACGCCCGCTGCTGGTTGAAATCCAAGCTTTAGTGGCTGATGCACATGGCTTTACCCCTAAACGGTTAACGGTAGGGCTAGAGCAAAACCGTTTGGCGATGTTGCTGGCAGTGTTAAATCGCCATGCGGGTATTGCGTGTTTTGATCAGGATGTGTTTTTGAATGCTGTTGGTGGTGTGAAAATAAATGAGCCCGCCGCAGATTTGGCGATTATCTTATCGATGCTTTCTAGTTATCGCAACCGTCCGTTGCCAGAGAGGATGGTAGCGTTTGGTGAGATTGGATTGAGCGGCGAAGTACGGCCAGTGGCTCGTGGGCAAGAACGATTAAAAGAAGCAGAAAAGCTAGGTTTTAAACGAGCGATTGTGCCTAAAGCCAACATGCCGCGCCTAGCATCTGAGTATCCTAATTTACAGATTTTGGGTGTAAGTTCGTTGCAAGAGGCGGTGGATGTTTGTAGGGATGCAGAACAATAACTAAATACGATAACACTGGTTGAAAATGATTTCAGGTAGCCTGTTGTATAAGCTACCTGAAGTTTTTTATAGGCTTAATTTGAATTTATTTAAATAATTTTTCTGCGGCGAGTTTGGCTTGATTTTTAATATCGTCGGTTAAATAAGATTTCATTTGTGCATAAACCAACGTAATAACGGCGATATCATCACTAAAACCAAGTGGGCCGAGCATATCGGGGATACTATCGATTGGACTAAAAAAATAAACCAGTGCACCCAAGATTATTATTTTAGCGCGTTTAGGTGTGGTTGGCGATTTGAAAACGTAATACAAACCATAAAGTTTGCTAACCACAGGCGTTCCCAGTCTACCTGAAACGCGCACGAGTTTACGCAAAAATCCTGGTTCATCTAGTTTTTTACGACTAAATTTAGGGATAAATTCTTCAGGCGAAGGTCTACCAGTCATTGTGTTTTCCTTTGAATGCAATTATCAAAAATTAAAAGCTGCTGCAACATAAAGTGGGGCAAGAGCAGCTAATTCAAACAATGGCTTGAGTTAAGTCTAGTTAGGTTTTGTTAGTAGCCTTAAAGCTTAGAAGCTTTAAGGCTACTTGAACTTCAGTACTAAATACGGTTAACTAATTGATTTTAAATGATGAAAATAATCCGTATAATATTTTCAGTTGCTGATTACATTTAAATACAAGGCAATTTCAACGCCTTAACTACACTAATGTTTTACTTTCAGGTAGCCTTTTAGGTCTTGTAAAATTCTTGGTTCCAAGTGTAACAAATACGCCAGAATAGCAATATTTCCAATGGGAACCAGTAAATACAATATAGAGATACTATCAAATAACCACAATAATAGAGCGCTTATGATGGCAGCACTAACCATAAATAAACCATTAATGATGTTATTAGCCGCGATGGCGTGCGCACGGAAGTCGTCACTGCTAGCGGTTTGCAGCCATGTGTAGAGCGGTACTGAAAAAAAGCCGCCAAAAAACCCGATAGCAATCATGCACAGCATGATCGGATAAGCGAATCCTTGGTTGATAAAATAGAATATACCGTTGAGCTCAGTAAAATGATTTTGATGAGTTAGCCAGACCAGTAAAAAACCAAAAATAGTTAAACCAACAGTGCCCACTGCGACCAAGCCTAGATGTAAACGCTCACGACTTACTTTGGCGCAGAGAATCGAGCCAGCTGCAATGCCAACAGAAAACAAGGCCAACATTAGGTTAAACACATTATCATTGCCACCAAGATGAATTTGAGTGAAGGTTGGTAATTGGGTGGTATAAACGGCACCAACCAGCCAAAACCAAGAAATACCGATAATAGCTGTATAAAGTGGTTTTTGCTTAAAGGTGGTTTTGATTAAACTTTTGGTGCTTTTAGGGATATTAAGGTCAATTTGTTGATTGGCGTTTTTTGCAGGTACTGAAGGCATAAAATAGCTGGTAATAGTGCCAGCTACCGCAACTAATAAGATTAAACTTATCACGATGCTGCTGGGGAAACTGGCTACAATGGTGCCAAGAATTTGACCAAATAGAATGGCCAAAAAAGTACCTGATTCAATCAAACTATTGCCGCTAATCAGTTCTTTATTATCAAGATAGTCTGGCAATATTGCATATTTAAGTGGACCAAATAAAGTTGATTGCGTGCCCATCATGAATAGACACAGAAATAATATAGAAGCTGATTCTGTGTAAAAACCATAAGCAGCAAGTGCCATTATGGCGATTTCGAGTAATTTAATTATAAAAGCAAGTTTGGCTTTGTTATATTTAGTGCTCAGTTGGCCGGATAGGGTAGAAAAAAGGAAGTAAGGTAAAATAAACAACAGAGCACCAATGTTGAGCATTTGGCTGGCTGGTAAAAGGTCGCTTTTACTTAAGCCATAAAAGCTGATGAGCACAAATAATGTGGTTTTGAAGAGATTATCATTAAAGGCACCCAAAAATTGAGTGCCAAATAAGGGTGCAAAGCGACGGCTTTTTGCAAATTCAAAATTACTTAGGTTCATGTTCGCCTGGATGTTCTTGCTGATCTTGGTTTGGGGAGTCGTCGTCCATGAGAATACGGTGCGCAGGGCCTTCTAGATCATCGAATTGCCCACTTTTACCCGACCACCAGAAAAAATAGCCTATGATAAAAGCAAGAATAATACTAATGGGAATTAGTATGAACATACTTTCCATTACACAGCTCCAGTAAGGTCGGTTAAAAGCAAATTTTGCCCATCTAAGATTAAATATTCCTGACGAATAGTACCGATGGCTTTATCGTCACAACTTAGTAATATCTGATATTTATCTGTTACCCAGCATAAAGGTGCTTCGGATTGTTCATAGCGTGATAAAACGGCTAGAGCGGCTATATCGTTTGGAGGGTACTCGCTTTGAATTTTTAAAGCGAACTGACCGCTTTCGGTAATTTGATTATGTTCATTATCAGGCACCATGACTAGGAAGCCAAGATGTTCGCCTTGTGGATTATGAATACTAAAGTAATGCATGATTTGCCATAAGTAATATGTAGAGTAAAATATTTAAGATTTTTTGTACAGAATCCGATAAATTATTTTATTTATAATAAAACAGCCCTCATTTTAAAGGGCTGTTTTCATATCTTAGCTGCCAATCAGCTTGATTGTTTGACCTGGTTCAACAGTACGTGTATTACGATTCCAGCGACGGATATCATTAACATTTACATTGAATCGGCTAGCGATAGTATTGAGCGTATCGCCTTGACGTACAGTGTAAGAAACATTGCGCACATTGCTTTGTGTGCTCAATTTATTAGCCGCCACAATTTTCAATACTTGCCCTTTTCGGATATTGCTTCCAGAAAGATTGTTGGCAGTAATTAAATCGGCAACACTTAGATCATAGCGTTGAGCAATGTTATATAAAGTATCACCATCGCCTACTTTATGGGCTTCTGTCTTCGCTGCATTGGCTTTTTCTGCTAAACGAAGATCACGAGCTTCAATTCGCTGCTGCTGTTTGGTACGAGCGGCGGCAAGTTTAGCTTCTTGAGCATCTGCTTTTGCAAGGGCATCACGCACAAGATCGCCAGCACTAATGCGAACTGCTGAAGCTTCAGCCAATACCGCCAAGTCATCGATGTTGTTGCTGCCAGAAACATCCATTTGTTGTGCTGTTGCTGTTTGAGTAGGCAGTGGCAAAGTTTCATTAATGGCAACGGCTTGATTAGGATTTTCAGTCGTTGTTTGCACTTCAGTAAGGATTGTGTGTTGAGTAGGTTGTTTTGTAGTAGCCAAAGATTCGTCTATAATATTAGCAGCTGGCGACTCTATTTTTGTAATAGTAGTAGGCAGGGGTAAAGATTCGTTTATGGCCATCACGGGTGCTGTTTTATCTTCAACAGTTTTGTTAAATACTGCTGGGGTACGCTGAAAAATAATATCATTGGTTACTAATTTAGGCATCGCTGCTACTAAAACAGGCTTTGGTAAAATTGGTTTAGCTTCAGCAAGTTGCTCTGCCGATATTGAGGTATTAATAGTATTGACTGGAACAAACGTTTGCGCAACATTGGCTTTTACAAAATCTATGTTTTGTTTGCTGCGTTCACTTTTTGCAACCGAAACGCTGCTTTCAGAATTTAATGTATCGCTTTTTTTGCCAGTTTCAGTAGCGATATTACTTAATGGTTTGTCGTTACCGTTGTTGTATCCACCCCAAGATAGCAGTGTTTCAGGCTCAGCATTGCGCAGATTGCGCTCAAAAGCATTTGCAGAATCGACAGGTAAAAGAATTTTACGGCCATTTTTAGGAATAAATACTGGTGATTTGAAAGCAGGATTTAAAGCTAATAATTCATTTTCAGATACATTAGCTAAGCGCGAGGCTACATTTAAATCAAGTGCTGTGTCGAGATTAATAGATTTAAAGTATGGTTTGTTATCAATATTACTTAAATTCATACCGAAAGTTTCGGGGTTGTTGACCAAATTGCGAACGGCTAACAATTTAGGAACATAATTGCGTGTTTCCTGAGGCATGCGCAAGTTTTCATAGACTGGAGTCAAGCCTTGTGCTTCAGCACGTCGTACTGCTCGTGATACGTTGCCTTCGCCCCAGTTGTAAGCGGCTAAAGCCAATGACCAGTCGCCAAATAAACCATGTAGGTATTCTAAATAGTTAAGCGCGGCATCAGTAGCTGCATAAACATCGTGACGACCATCATATGAAGACGTTTGTTCTAAACCATATTGGCGACCAGTAGCAGGCATAAACTGCCATAAACCCGATGCGCCAACGTGTGACTTTGCCTTAATGACGAAAGCACTTTCAATGAAAGGTAATAATGCAATTTCGGCTGGCATGTGGCGCTTTTCAACTTCTTTGGTGATGTGGAAAAGGTAAGGCTTGCTGCGTTCGATGGTGCGATTAAAATAAGCACTGTTATTGGAAAATTTATTTTCATGAATACGTACTAGCTCAGGGTTTACTTCGTTCATGCGAAAATCTTTACGCATGTTTGCCCATAAACTGCTGCCGCCAAATTTAGGTTTAGCTTCTTGTTGATGGAGCAATGATGAATTTAAACGCATCATAGCCATGCCAACTTGATTAGCAGTGTGATTTTGACTATGTGCTTGAGCAGATAAGGTGCCTAAACCGGCTAGAGCTACCGCGAGGGTTTTCAATGATGCCATAGTGGATATACTTTAAAGAAAGATGAAATTTAATGACGTTGATGTTAGTCTGTGATACTGCTAGGTGTCAAGTTACGATATAGGTAAAAATTCCTCAATATTTTAAATATATTCAGGCAATTAAAGACTTGTTTTAAGATGACTATTTAATGAGATTTCTGTATGAATGACGATACGATAAGAGCAGGTGAGTGTGATCTATGAATAATCTTATTTTAAATCAATGGTTTGATAGTAGCTTGGCTGGAGGCTATCTGAAAAAAAAAGAGTTGGACTTTTATCGACTCTCGTTGCAAGAATTACAAGGGGAGACCATTGTTCAAGTGAGTATGCTGACTTGGCCTTTGTTGCCGTTATGCAACGGTAAGATGCTGATTTTACAAGATAGTAATGATAAGGCCGCCCATGTTAGGATGCTTCCAGAATGTTCTGCGTGGGGGCGGGAGACAATAGATGTTTTAATTTTCCCTCATATTTTGTCGTGTAGTGAGACGCCTGATAAAGTATTAGCAGAAGCTTATTACGCATTAAAACCTCAAGGGAAATTGGTTTTAACGGAGTTTAATCCTCACTCGTTGTGGGGATTAGCTAAGGCTTTTGATGGTGAAAGGCTACCTGAAAAGCAATATTGTCTGGCTTTGCCTGATCTGAAGAAAAAAGCGATGGCATTGGGTTTTAGTGTTGAGCGTGGCCGGTTTATGGGTTATGCGCCTTTTATTAAACAAGGCCAGAGTAATATTGAAAAATGGGCGTTTATGGAGGCCGCTGGCAATCGTTGGTGGCCACATGCAGCTGCAGCGTATGGGTTGGTACTAGTAAAACAGGTGGTGCGTATGATGCCGTTGCTGAAAGCTGAACAGGTTGAAGAGCCGAATGGCATGGTATTGGGTATAGCGCGAGCTAATACAGCAAAAACACAAGAATTATGATCACTACTGATGTAAATAAAGCTGCCTGAATGGCAGCTTTATTATTGGGTATTCAGTATTTAAATAAGACTGGCGATATACATAAAAGCTAATGTGATGAGGATAACAAGCGCGCAACCAATTTTGGCGACCACACCTATAATAAAGCCAATAAATGTGCCAATGCCTACTTTACCGGCTGTCCACAAGTCTTTTCGTGCCCAAAACTCACCAATGGCTGCACCAAGCAGCGGGCCAAGTAGTAAGCCAGGGATGGAAAAGAAAGCACCGATGATGCCGCCAATTAATGCACCCCAGATGGCGGTTTTACTGGCACCAGTAAACTTAGCGCCGAGCATGCCAGCAACGTAGTCCATGGCCGTGCCAACCACTGTAACAATGCCTAGAAAAATCAGGGTATTAGTACCAATAATGGTGTAATCGCCGGCATAGCCCAATAGCCAAGCACCAGCAAACATCAGAATGAGGCCTGGGATGGCTGGATAAATGGTGCCGAGTAAGCCGATCATAAGGGCAATAAGGCCGGAAATAACGAGAATGGCGGTCATGGGTGCTCCGTAAGGTTAATATATTAAGGCTACCTGAATCAGTTTGTGGAACGTAGTAAGACTAAGGTATCGTTGCCTGCTAGACTCAGTCTCCACAACATTTCAGCCGATAACAATACCTGAAAACGCTTACTACATAATCCAACACCTTGCTTAAAATGAGCGACTTATCCGTTAGCAAGTCGCTCTTTGCGCTAGCAAACATACTACTATGCAAGCTGCTTCATCGTCAGCAATATTCAGTTTTTGAACGGTTCAGGAATTTGCTACTTTAGCCGTTCAGATAAAAGAAGTCCAAGCAGGTAACCGAAGGTGCCTTGATTTATGTTCTAAACATCGCACCGGTTGGTTTTATTCCCACGTAAGCCATTCCTGCTTGATCCATCCAGTGGGGTTGAATAATTCCATGCTGTGAAATCGCATGAATGTCTCTGTGCGCTCTCTCAATTTTATATTTTTGATATAAGGAAGAGGTGCCTGCAACAGCATAAATCTCAGATAACATGCATTTTGCTTCTTTTACCGCCTCACAGGATGCAGCCCATACATCGGCAAGTTGCTCATCAGTAAAGGTATTTTTATGCTGCGATTCTTCCCATAATATTGCAACACTATTGTGTAACTGTGAGCGTTTAGACGCTAATAAGGTCTTACTTTTTGCTATAGCAGCTTGCACTGTTGTGCGGTCACGCAAATCTGGGCTTTTCCCAGGGGTAACTCTTTCGAGACACATGTTAACTAAATCGTCTGTGGCCGACTTTAAAACACCTAAAGCCATCGCGGCACAACCAGCGGCATTTATACAACCAATAGGTAATCGACTATAAGCATTGTCAATTGCGACTGGACTATCAAAACCTACAGCATACTGTTCTTTTACAAAGGCATCTTTTACTATTACATCATGACTGCCTGTCCCCTTTAACCCACCTACATTCCATGTATCAACTACTTTAATATCTTTCTTTGGAATGAAAAATAGTTTTAAGTTTGCACCCGGGCCAAGTGTCTGAGGAGAGTCTTCTGAGGTAACTAAACAGCGTAAAACAAGCCAGTCGGCTAACTCGCAGCCAGATACTAGTGTCCATTGGCCAGACACCATATAACCCCCCGGAACGATCTTAGCAACTCCTTCGGGACGTGCTGAGTTGGCATAAATATTAGACGTATTACTATACAACTCCTTCATGCTGGCTTCGTCCAAATAGCGACCAAAAGTACAAGCTAGATGATTGTTCCAAACAATCCAAGCAACTGAAGCTTCTGCACTGGCTAGTAGTTCATAAACCTTTAAGGTTTCTAGAGGATTATCTTCCCATCCCCCTAAAGACTTTGGTAATCCCATTTTAAATAGTTTGAGTTCGGAGAGCCGCTCAACAACAGCTGAAGCAACTTTTCTAGAGTTTTCTGTTTCTTCTCTATATGACACTGCTAATTCATAAATTTCCTGGGCTGCGTCAGTAGATAGAATATTTTTTGTTGTTAATGAAGTTGTATAACTCATATTTATACCTTATTAAATTTAATTAAAGCGACTATTTTATATTTTAATTAAATTTAACAAAAGCGACTGTTTTATATCTTATTAGATTTAGAGAAATGATACGTTTAAGTTAAAACAAACCAATCATTATTGATTTTTATTCCAATAATTAACTTGTAATTGTTTACATTAAAATCACAGATATTTTTCATCAACCAACAGCCTAAAGACACCTAAAATGAAGGCAGATTAATACATAAAAAGTTATGATTTGGGCTTGCTGGCCAGAATGTTAATCACTTTACGAATGGGAAGGGTGTCTACAGAAGGCATTTTAATTTCTTGTGTGTCTTGCTCACTTAAGCTACCTGAAAACTGAACAGGCATCGTTTCGCTGTCGAATGCCGTATCGCCGCCATGTTTTAAATCTTGCCCACGTTGCAAGTTTTTAAAATCAAATAGTTCATTGTCGGCCAAATGAGAAGGTACAACATTGCGCAGTGCGGTAAACATGCTTTCTACGCGACCAGGAAAACGTTTATCCCAATCATTTATCATTTCTTTTATCACTTGGCGTTGTAAATTAGGCTGTGAGCCACAAAGGTTGCACGGAATAATGGGAAATGCTTTTAACTCAGAATAGCGTTCAATGTCTTTTTCTTTAACATAAGCTAGCGGGCGAATAACGATGTGTTCGCCATTATCAGACACAAGTTTGGGCGGCATGGCTTTAAGCTTGCCGCCGTAAAACATATTTAAGAACAGCGTTTGTAAAATATCATCGCGATGGTGACCCAGCGCAATTTTTGTACAGCCCAATTCTTTGGCCACTCGATATAGAACACCGCGACGCAAACGGCTGCATAAAGAGCACGTGGTTTTACCCTCTTCAATCACGCGTTTAACCACGCTATAGGTATCTTCTTCGATAACTTTATAGTCAACGCCAATGCTATTGAGGTATTCAGGCAGAATATACTCGGGAAAGCCAGGTTGTTTTTGGTCGAGATTAACAGCGATTAGCTCAAAATCAATCGGCGCAGAAGCTTGAAGCTGGCGCAAAATATCGAGCAGTGTATAGCTGTCTTTGCCGCCAGAGAGGCAAACCATGATTTTATCGCCCGCTTCAATCATATTGAAGTCGTTGATGGCATCGCCAACGGCGTGACGCAAGCGTTTGTTGAGTTTATTATTTTCGAGTTCGTGTTTTGTTTTTTTTGACATATTAAGGCAAGTAATCCAAGTTAAGCGAAGATTATACTGTAAAAGAAAACGCCTCATCTTGGGTAATTTTAGGGTTTAATACCTTGACTTGTACAGGGCGCATTCTGTTTATTATTTAATTGCAATATTTAATTGAAACCATATGGCTTAGCACATGGTTATCAGGCATTAATTATTTGGTTATTGTTAAATTTGTTGACTGATAAGCCATGTTATAAATAATAGCCTTTACGTGGGCGCGGATATCATTGAATAAAATAGTCAATGATATCCGCGTGTTATAATTCTTCCCATGTTATAACTAGCTCGGTAACGCCATCCATGCTTGCCAAGTTTCCACCAATGAGAGACCAATTTTCTGAGTGTGTTGGACTTTTGCCTTGGATGACAATGTTTTTAGAATCAATTGTCTGAGAGGCGTCTTCTAATTTTCGTCCTTCAAGATAAGTTGTATACATCGAAGTAATGGTTTCCATATCTTTTTTGGTGCGAATAATTAATAAGACAGATTTCTTACCTTCGTTCTGTTCCGAATTAGATGTCGTTATCTCAACATCGTCAGGTAATGGAAAGTCTGTAGGTAAATATTTAGGTAATTTCACATTTTTCTCTGTTGCACTTTCAGTCGGTGATACATCACTGTTTTCTTCTTTTAAATCTTGTGCTTTAGTAGTTGTTTCTAGGTTTTTGGTAACATCCTCTTTGTCAGATGCTTCTATTTTAGTTTGCGTAGTTGGTTCGCAAGCCACTAAAGATAAGACGAGTGCAACTGCAACTCCTGCATAGATCACTCTCAATTTGCCAGTATTCATCATGTCATTTATTCCTTATTTAAAAAAGATAAGAGTCATAGATATGTTCTTAAGTTGCGTTATATCTAACATTAATGCTGTTTATGAGGTATTTAAATAAAATATACTCGGAAAACAAGGATGTTTTTGATCGAGATTAGCAGCGATTAACTAAACATTAATACGTACAGAGGCTTAAAGTTTATGCAAAGTATCCAGCAAAGTATAGCAGCTGTCTTTGCCGCCAGAGAGGCAAGCCATGATGTTATCGCCCGCTTCAGTCATATTGAAATCGTAGATGGCATCGTCAACTGCGAGATGCAGGTGTTTATTGAGTTTATTATTTTCGAGTTCGTGATGTGTTTTTTTAGACATAACAATGCAAGGGATGCAAATTAAGCCAGAATTATAGCGTAAAAGAGTAGGCTACCTGAAAACGAAATTTTGTTTTCAGGTAGCCTTTATATTTATGAACACCTTAGCTAGATTAATGAGCAGGGCGACAGCTAGAAAATATATCTAAATCACGTTGATATTCTTTGGTTTGCACATCCATTAAACCCAAGATTGAATGAAACAAATTGTCGTGTGAATATTCTGTTGCTGCACTGTTAACTAAGCAATCTTGGTTTAATTTTTGTGTTTGATAAAAGCCTTTGCTTGCCCAAAATATCATCGGAACTTGAGTTTGTTCTTTGGGAGCCACAGCATAAGGCGCACCATGCAAGTACATACCATTTTCGCCCAGAGATTCACCGTGGTCTGATGCATAGATTAATGCAGTATCGCTATTTGGCTGTTCTTGTAAGAGCTTGATGGTAGAGGCCAACATGTGGTCTATGTATACAACAGTGTTGTCATAGGTGTTATTTAGCTGTTCGGTAGAGCAATCTTGTAATTGATTGGTATCGCATGTTGGTGTGAATTTTTTGAACTCATCAGTGTAGCGTTGATAATAAGCCGGGCCATGACTGCCCATGGTGTGCAGCACAATAATACCGTCGGTTGGCATATTGCGGATTTCTTCAGCTAAACCATTGAGAGCGGTCATATCGTAGCAACCATCATCACTACATTGTCCAGCTTGTGCAATAGAATCTATTTGAATGTGTTTAATGCGATCACAAGTGCCTTTACAGCCGCCATCATTTTCACGCCATGAGGTGTAGAGCCCGCCGCGCTGCAAAATATCCATTAACCCTTCACTATGTTTAGCCGCGGCTGGTTTATAGCTTTTACGAGCCATATTAGAAAACATACATGGCAACGAAATTGCGGTTGCGGTGCCGCAGGAAGAAAAATTGGGATAGTTGATAACATCCTCTGTTTTGGCTAATTCTGGAGTGGTATTGCGTACACCTGAGTTTAAACCCCAGCTTTGTGCTCGCGTGGTTTCGCCTACTACAAAAACCAACAGGCGTTTGCGTTCGCTAGGTGTGGCGTTGCGCTTGGCATCTGTGCCGATTTGTACAAATGGGCGGTTGGCATCATATGCACCATAAGCCGTAGTAATCATGGCAGCTATTAGATTGGTGGGTGCTATTTGATGTGGAATGGCGTGGTTATTGCGAAAAAAAGAAGCGTAATTTTGATAACCAGCGGCAGCAATAGCGCCAATGACCACCAAAGAGCCGACCATACTTAATAAGCGGCTGCCCATTTCGCTATACCATTTTGGCGAATATTTAACTTTGACATAGCGAAGATACACAAAGACTGGCAAAACGCCTGTGAGCACAATCCATAAAATAAATTTCACACTTAGCCAAGCGCTGGCCTCAGCTGGATTGCTTTGCAGCAAATTTTGAATCATGTCGCTATTAAAGTAAATTTGTTGCGTCATGGTAGCGTATGAGGCACCAGAGCCTGCCAAAATTAGAAAAGGCAAGATAAGACGGTGAATTTTAGGCCAGAATAATAATTGCATCACAAAGTTGATGAATGCAATCAAAAATAATGGCATGGTGAGCACCAATAACCAATCACGTTTATTGTTTATTAAAGTAACGTCCCAAGTTTTTTGCCAAAAACCGAGATTCAATACCATCACCGCGTAAAGGCAAAACAAGACAATGATTTGGTTGCGTGTGAGATTGAGACGCATCTTAAAACCACTTTCAAAATATATATATGTAGCTAGATTATTTCATGAAGCTTAAGCAAATCTTAAGAAGTGAAATCATTAAGGCAAAATTTAGTTGGGATTTTTATAATAAAAACAATAAATTAAATTAATTTTAAAATTTAAGATTCACTTAAGCATGGCTTGTTTAAATGTGTTCACAGCAAACGCTGTTTTGAATCATTAAATAGGAGCATCACCATGTTGAAACAAACCATATTTGCCGTATTGGCCGCTACTTTTTCTGTTGGCGCTTTTGCTGGTACTAAGTGCATTGACCATCCGCAAAACGAAAAAATTCCAGCAGCAAAATTTCAAGAGCAATTGAAACAACAGGGATATCAAATTAAGAAGTTCAAAGAAACCAGTGGCAACTGTTATGAAATATATGGACACAATAAAGATGGTCAAAAAGTAGAAATTTATTTTGATACTAAAACTGGCCAAGTTGTAAAAAGTAAAATGGATGACTAAATTTATTAAATAATCCAGTTAGGCTGCCTTAAAAAGCATTGCTAGCGTATTGATTTTTAATGAACGCAATGTTTTACCAAAACGGCCTTGTTAACTAAACAGGCCGTTTTAAAGTTTAAGGAAGAGGAAGAACCATGAAAACCGTTAAAGTTTGGGATTTACCTGTTCGCATAAGCCATTGGGGTTTAGCAATCTGTGTGTTGGCCAATCTTTTTATTACCGAAGATGGCAGTGATATCCATAGTTATCTCGGCTATACCGCAGTAGGAATAGTGGTATTTCGATTACTGTGGGGCTTAATTGGCAATCGTTACGCGCGATTCAGTGATTTTTGGCCAACACCAGCGCGTTTAAAAACCCATGCTTCCAATATGATGCACGGTAAGCGTGATGAACATTTAGGACACAATCCATTTGGTGCATTAATGATGTTGGCGCTTTGGGCTGGTGTCATTGGTTTGGGTATCACTGGTTGGATGATGGGCACTGATCAGTTTTGGGGAGAAGATTGGGTAGAAGATGTGCATGAAGTGTTTGCAGATGGTATGATTTTTTTGATTAGCTTCCATGTTGTAGCAGTGTTTTTAATGTCATGGTATGAAAAACGTAATTTAGTACGTTCTATGATTAATGGTAATAAAAATATAGATGAGTAATCTAAATTAAGCTCAAAATTAAGATTGTCTTAAGCTTGGTTTGATTTAATGAGCATACAGAGAGTTTTTTTCATTGAAACCCCTTTAGCTGCCTAACGTTCTATTGGATGTTCAGGCAGCCTTTTTTGTTAATTAAAGAGCCATGATATTTATTTTTCGGTATGATTTTGGTATTGGAGATTCCTATGCGTATTTTATTAATTGAAGATGATCCCCATATTGGCGATGGCTTATATCGAGGTTTAGAAAAACATGGCATGACTGTGGATTGGTTCAAAACAGGTCGTCATGGTCAAGATGCTATGCAAACGGCGCCTTATGATGCGGCGGTGCTTGATTTGGGCTTGCCTGATATAGACGGTATGGAGATTCTCTCGTATTGGCGGCGTTATGGTTGCAATACGCCCGTATTGATTTTAACTGCGCGTGATGCGTTGCCAGAGCGTTTGGCGGGGTTAAACAGTGGCGCCGATGATTATTTATGTAAGCCATTTGCGCTGGATGAAGTGGCTGTGCGATTGACGGTATTAGTGCGCCGAAGCCAAGGCCGCTCAGTGGCTGAATTGACTTACGGTAATCTCAAAATGGATACTATTGCTAAAACGGCTACGCTACATGGTGAGCCGTTGGTGTTAACACAGCGTGAATATATGTTGTTAGAATTATTGTTGTCACAACCCACACACATTATAAGTCGGGCTCAAATTGAAGATAAGCTTTATGGCTGGTCGCAAGAACTGGAAAGCAATACCATAGAAGTGCACATCCATCATTTGCGTAAAAAAATTGGCTCAAAATTTATTCAAACTCAACGTGGTTTAGGTTATCGCTTAGGTGAGAAACCTTAACTTCTTCAGGTAGCCTTATGTCTGCACCTCATTCTACTTATAGTATTCGTCAGAATTTATTGCGTTCGCTGGGCAAGGTTTTGCCAGTGATGTGGTTACTGATTACTGTGCTCTCAATCCCTCCCGTTTTGCATGAAATCAATGAGGCGGGGGATACAGCTATGGTGCAATTGGCTCGAAATTTATTATCTGTAGAAACGGATGACGATGATGATGACATCGAAATATTGCTCAACAATAAACAAATGATTGATGAAGGCAATAAAGGCAATGTGAGCAATAGTTTTTCTGGCTTTGCAATTTGGAATGAATCTGGACGTTTATTGCTGTCTGATAGTGTAGGTGCACGCATATCCTTTGAGCCAGAAGCCAGCGGTTTTGTTAACCATGATGTGTGGTGGCATCGTGATGCATGGCGCACGCTTTATCTGCAAGATAAGGATCAAGAACGCTATGTTGCAGTAACTTTTCGTTGGAAAGAGCGCTTAGAAACCTTGCTTCAAGCCATGTTGCCACCGTTGCTGTTATGGCTACTCAGTTTGCCGATATTATTATGGGTATTGGCGCGCGGTATCCGCACAGGTTTAAAGCCACTTGATGATTTAAGCGATGAATTAACTCAGCGTGATGCCAATAGTTTGCTAGAAGTTTCTGAAGATGTTCCCGCAGAAGTTTTGCCATTGGTGCATTCATTAAATAGTTTGTTTGGACGAGTTTCTACTGTTTTAGAGCGTGAACAAAGGTTTACTTCAGATGCCGCTCATGAATTGCGCAGCCCACTGGCGGCGTTAAGAGTGCAGGTTGAAGTTTTAGCGATGAGCCAAGACCCACAAGAGCAAGCGCACCACTCGGCGCAAGTGCAGGCTAGCATTAAACGGGCAGAAAATCTGATTAGCCAATTGCTGGTGTTGGCACGCATAGACCCAGCTAAGCCACATTTGGACTGGCCAGTTGTCGATTGGAATGAAATCAGCGCTGAAGCGTTACAAAGCGTTAATCTCAATGCCCGTGAACGATACATCAAATTACAACGTGAAATAAGCGACAAGCCATTGCCCATTCAGGGCGATGCTGTTTTGTTGCAATTAATGTTGCGCAATTTGCTAGACAATGCTGTGCGCTATTCGCCTGAGCAGAGCAAAGTTATGTTGGTATTAGCAGATGATTTTATTGAAGTTTATGACCAAGGAGCAGGCGTTTCCGAACATCATCTAGACAAGCTCGCGGCAAGGTTTTATCGACCCGCAGGTCAAAATGAGCAGGGTAGTGGCTTGGGCTTGGCCATTGTTGAACAAGTTGCGCGCTTGCACGGATTGAAATTGATTTTGAGCAACAAGCCAGAAGGTGGGTTTAGTGCGCGTTTAGAGAGAATACTAACAAGTCTATAATGCAAAAGGCTACCTGAAAGTATAATAATGTAATGGCATGTTTAATTTAAAACCAATTATTGATAATGAGGCTACCTGAATATTTTCAGGTAGCCTCAAGTTTTGGCTGTCTTGGCGATATGCAAACATACGTTCACATAAATTACGGTACAATGCGTGCTTCATTTCATGATAAGGATTGGCCTCACTGATGGCTTCGTTAGAATCTTGGATTGGCTTGCGTTATTTGCGAGCAAAAAAGCGCAATGGCTTTATGTCGTTCATCACATTGGTGTCGATTGCTGGTATCGCTTTGGGTGTTACCGCGCTGATTGTGGTGTTATCGGTAATGAACGGTTTTCAAAAAGAAATTCGCGGGCAATTGCTCAATGTCGCGCCACATACTGAGATTGGTTATTACGATAACGGCAATGGCGAGCCTTGGCAAAATCTGCGCAAAATGGTTGCTGGCAAAAAAGAAGTACTCGCTACTGCGCCTTATGTGGCTGAGCAAGCGCTGTTGGCTCATTCTGGTGAAGTACGCGGAGTACAAATTCGCGGCATTGATCCAGCAGAAGAAAATAATGTTGTTGATTATGGCAAGAAAACTGAACCTGGTGGCAATTTTAATCAGCTAACATCTGGCGAGTTCGACCTGATTTTAGGTGCTGATTTGGCCACAGCATTGGGTGCAGAAATCAATGGTAAAATCACTGTAATTACGCCAGAGGGCAATGTTACGCCTGCTGGCATGGTGCCAAGATTGAAGCAATTTAATGTGGTGGGCATCATTAAAACAGGTGTGTTTGAGGTGGATAACTCTTTAGCGTTAACCCATATTGATGATGCGCAAGTGCTTTATCGTTTAGGTGAGGGTGTTAGCGGCTTACGCTTAAAATTGGCTGATCCACAAAATGCCCCCGCGCTCATGCAAACGCTCATTCCGAAAGCACAAGCTGATCAGGTTTGGGCTCGAGATTGGACATTTGCAAACCGCACTTATTTTGAAGCAGTAGAGCTTGAAAAGCGCATGATGTTCATCATTTTAACGCTGATTATCGCTGTAGCTGCGTTTAATCTAGTGTCATCATTAGTGATGGCGGTAACAGAAAAACAGGCTGATATCGCTATTTTGCGTACATTGGGTTTATCGCCTAGCGGGGTGATGAAAATTTTCATGGTGCAAGGTGCATTTGCAGGCTTTTTTGGCACGCTCATTGGTGTGGTGTGTGGCGTGTTGTTGGGCTGGAATGTGGGTAAAATCGTGGCTTTTTTTGAAAAACTATTTGGCGTACACTTAATCAATTCACAAGTTTATTTTATCGATTATCTACCCTCAGATGTGAATCTGCGCGATGTGGTGGTGATTGCGTCTATTTCCCTATTTTTAGCCTTTATTGCCACGCTTTATCCAAGCTGGCGTGCATCTAAAACCCAACCTGCGGAGGCTTTGCGCTATGAGTAATATTGTATTGGATTGCCAATCGGTTACTAAAAGCTATGAAGATGGTACTTTGAGCGTACAAGTGCTAAACGGCTTAAACTTTCAGGTAGCTGAGGGCAGCAGTATTGGCATTGTAGGCTCTTCAGGCAGCGGTAAATCTACGCTATTGCATATATTGGGCGGTTTAGATACGCCAACTTCTGGCAAAGTGATATTGATGGGGAAAGATTTAAGCACGTTAAATCAAAAAAAATTGGGCGATTTGCGCAATCTTTATTTAGGCTTTGTTTATCAGTTTCATCATTTGTTGTTAGAGTTTTCTGCTGTAGAAAACGTGATGATGCCATTGTTGATTGGTAAAATGCCTAAAGCAGAAGCAGAAGCTAAAGCCGCGCTAATGTTAGAAAAAGTAGGATTAAAACAGCGCTTGTTGCACAGACCAAGTGAATTATCGGGTGGTGAGCGACAGCGTGCAGCGATTGCGCGAGCTTTGGTGACAGAGCCTAAATGCTTATTAGCTGATGAGCCCACTGGAAATCTAGATCGCAAAAATGCACAAAATATTCTTGATATGATGCTAGATTTAAAAACCGAAATGGGCACCAGCTTAGTGGTGGTGACGCATGATGAAGAGTTAGCTACGCGCTTTGATCGCGTGATGACCATGAATGATGGTCATTTAAAACCTGCCTAGTTAAATATTGTTTCAGGTAGCCTTTTGTTAGTAACAACTAAAAACCGCGGTCTTGACGATCAGCGGTTTTTATTGTTTTAGGCTTGAGGCTACCTGAAAAGGATGTTTAAAAAAATTATAAATATAAAATGTTTACAGCATCTTGCCTGAATCAGTTAGGTCGTAAATTTGTTGTATGTCACGCAGAATATTTTCAAAATCAATATTCAAATCTTTAATATGACCGGTATGTAAATCAAACACCCAGCCGTGTACCACGGGGAAATGTTCTCTTATATAGCGCTTTTGAACGCTGGCCATTTTAATAATGTTGATACATTGCTCTTGCACATTTAGCTCAACCAAGCGGTTGTAGCGCATTTGTGAATCTGTGATGGCATCTAAGGCTTCGCGATGGAGGCGGTAAACATCGCGAATATTGCGTAACCATGGGTTGAGCAAACCAAGATCTAATGGCTGCATTGCGGCCTTAATTCCACCACAATTATAATGACCACACACAATAATATGTTTTACGTGCAGTTGTTCAACGGCGTATTTCACCACCGAAGAAGCATTAAGATCAACAGTATTCACCAAATTGGCAATGTTGCGATGAACAAATACTTGCCCTGGTGCCATGCCCATCATTTCTTCTGCGCTAACGCGACTATCTGAGCAGCCAATATATAAATATTCTGGCGTTTGGTCTAGCGAAAGTTTGTCGAAAAAATCTGGCTCGGCACGTAATTTTTGCTCCGCCCATTTGCGATTATTTTCAAAAATCTCATCGTAAGAAGTGTTCATGTTTTATTCCCTGGGCGCTAAGCAAACATATGAAATTTCATACACAAAATATGTGGATAACTGTGTGGATAAACTTTGATTAACTCATAATAATGTTTACTATATCGATGTTACAATATTGTGATTAAAGTTTAATCAATTAATAATTCATAAAAATCATTGACTTATATAAATTAAGGCAAAGCATGAAATGGCTGATAAAGTTTATCTAATGAAAACAATGTGCTTAAAAAATTGTGAATGAAAATGATTGACAGACACGGAAATCACCTCAAAGTTAAGAAACATTAGCGTCTGCGACAGTTTGAGCAATATTAAATCAAACTGGAGGCTAGGGTTATTGTTTTTTAGCAGAATGCTCTAAAGTTTAAGCTGAGTTTATAAATTTGACAAACTACTGGCTAAGCAATGGTTTGAAATGAAACATATAAGCCCTAAAGCAGTTTCAGGTAGCTTCAAATATTTGCTACAATGCCGCATCTTTAGACATTAAGCAAATGAAGCCAAACCATGAGAGCCAGTCAATTTTTTATCTCCACCTTAAAAGAAGCGCCTGCTGAAGCAACGCTGCCCAGCCACCAACTTATGTTGCGTGCTGGTTTAATTAAAGGCATTGCTTCTGGCCTTTATACTTGGATGCCGATGGGCTTGCGTGTGTTGCGTAAAGTAGAGGTGATTGTACGCGAAGAAATGAATAACGCTGGCGCAGTAGAATTGATGATGCCAGTGGTGCAGCCCGCTGAATTATGGCAAGAAAGTGGTCGCTGGGAGAAGTATGGTAAAGAGTTGTTGCGCATCAAGGATAGACACGATCGCGATTTTTGTATGGGTCCTACTTGTGAAGAAGTGATTACTGACATTGTGCGCAAAGAAGTCACCAGCTATAAACAGTTGCCGCTGAATTTTTATCATATTCAAACTAAGTTTCGCGATGAGGTGCGCCCACGTTTTGGCGTGATGCGAGCGCGTGAATTTGTAATGAAAGACGCGTATTCATTTCATGCTGACTTTGAATCATTAAAAGTCGGATATCAAAATATGTATGACGCTTATTGTCGCGTATTTGATCGCTTAGGCCTAAATTATCGTGCTGTAGCTGCTGATACGGGCAGCATTGGTGGCACAGGCTCGCATGAGTTTCAAGTGTTGGCCGAAAGTGGCGAAGATGTGGTGGCGTATAGTGATGGTTCAGATTATGCTGCCAACGTTGAATTAGCACCTACGTTACGTCAAACGGGTGAGCGTGCTGTTGCTGGTGCAGAGTTGACCAAAATACAAACGCTCAACACCAAAACCATTGCTGAGTTGGTGCAGTATTTAAATATACCTATTGAGAAAACGCTTAAATCAATTGTGGTTGAGAGCGAAAAAGAAGGCGAATTGGTTTTATTATTGTTGCGGGGCGAGCATGAATTTAACGATATCAAGGCAGAAAAATTAGAAGGCGTAAAATCACCATTGTGTATGGCCGCACCTGCTGATATTCAGGTGGCTTTTGGTGCTAACGGCGGCTCGCTTGGCCCAGTTGGTTTCCAAGGTAAAGTATATGCCGATTATGCTGTTGAAATGGGTGCAGATTGGGTGATTGGCGCTAATCAAGATGATTACCACTATACTGGTTTTAACTTTGGTCGCGATGCTGCTGAGCCAGAGTTTGTTGACTTACGTAACGTGGTAGAAGGCGATGCTAGCCCCGATGGTCAAGGCTACCTGAAGCTGGCGCGTGGCATTGAAGTAGGGCACGTGTTTCAATTGCGCACTCAATATTCTGAAGCATTACAAGCTAAATTTTTAGACAATAATGGTAAAAGCCAGATCATGGAAATGGGTTGTTATGGTATTGGCGTTACCCGCGTGGTGGCGGCGGCAATTGAACAAAACTTTGACGAGCGTGGCATTATTTGGAGCGACGCAATGGCACCGTTTACTGTAGTGATTGTGCCCATGAATTACAAAAAATCAGATGCTGTGCGCGAAGCTGCAGAACGTATTTATGCTGAATTGAAAACAGCGGGTGTTGATGTGTTGTTAGACGATCGTGATGAGCGTGCTGGCGTATTATTGAATGATTCTGAATTATTGGGTATTCCGCACCGCATTGCAATTGGCGACCGTGGCTTGAAAGAAAATATGGTTGAATACCGTGCTCGCTGTGCTGAAGAAAATGAGAATATTGGTATTGACAATATCGTTGATAAAATATTGACAACGATTAAATAATATACCCCTTTACTAAAAGACTACCTGAACGTTTTAGGTAGCTTTTTTGTTTGAATATGCAGGAATTGATGGCAAGATTATCAAATAAGATGCACAATATTTCAGGTATTCTATTGCATAATAGAATGCTGTTAATAGATTTTGAATTAATAGATTTTGAATTAATAGATTTTGAATATTTTTTGAAAGAACCGTTATGGCTGATGTTATTTTAGAAAACCAAGTTGTACGTGTGAATAATATTTTTTGCATCGGCCGTAATTATGTCGATCATGTGGCTGAGTTAAAAAATGAAGCCAGCGCAGAACCAGTGGTGTTTATGAAGCCAAATAACAGCATTTTGCTCAATGGCGAGACTATTCAATTACCATCGTACAGCGATTCAGTACATTACGAATGTGAGCTGACTTTACTTATTGGGCAAGACCTTGATGCTGATTGGTCTGGGGATGATTTGTCCGCCATTAGCGGTTATGGAGTTGGACTAGATTTAACCGCTCGCGATGTACAAACCTACCTGAAAGAAAAACAATTGCCGTGGACAAAAGGCAAAGGCTTTCGTGGCGCTGCGTGCATGTCAGATTTTATTGCATCTTCCAAAATCGCTAATCCTCAGCAAACAGAGTTTACTTTAAAACTGAATGGCCAATTGCGCCAACATGGCCACACTGACCATATGGTTTATTCATTGACAGCGATATTAAAAGAGCTGGCAACGAGCTATGGTTTGCGCGCGGGAGATGTGATTTTCACAGGCACGCCAGCGGGAGTAGGCAAACTGCATTCTGGCGATGAGCTGGTTTTAGATTTGGCAGGCTTAGTACAGGCCAAATTTAAAGTAGCTTAAGGGTTATATACTTAAAAGAAGCATTGGTTCTTTGTCTCTAACTGTAGCTTGTCGTAGAATACCTTTCGATACTTTATGACCATATTTTAATAAACTAAGCTCGATTAACCAATCAAATAAAAAATAAAACCAAGCACTTAGGAGTTATTATGCTAAAAAAATTCATTCTCGGAAGCATGGCTACATTGGTTTTGGCTGCATGTGGCCAACAAGCTGGTAGCAATACAGCTTCGTCAACTGCCTCATCGCCAGCAGCCAGTGCAACAGCGGGCCCATTGTTAGAGAGCATTAATAATAAAGGCACCATCACTGTTGGCACAGAAGGCACTTATGCACCGTTTACTTACCATGATCAGAGCGGCAAGCTCACTGGCTATGATGTTGAAGTGACTCGCGCAGTGGCGCAAAAGCTTGGCGTGCAAGTTGATTTTAAAGAAACCCAGTGGGATGCAATGTTAGCAGGCTTGAAAGCAGGTCGTTTTGATACAGTGGCGAATCAAGTAAGTTTAACCACACCTGAGCGTCGGGCTGTTTTTGATAAATCTGCTGACTATAGTTATTCTGGCCCGATGATGTTGGTGCGCCAAGATGAAACTCGCTTGAAAGATTTGGCATCTATTAAAGGTGTAAAAACAGCACAAACTTTGAGCAGTAATTATGGTGAAATGGCTGTTAAAGCAGGCGCAGAAGTTGTGCCAGTAGATGGCATGGCACAAGCACTGATTTTGGTACAGCAAAAGCGTGCCGATTTAACCCTCAATGACTCGTTGGCATTTCTTGATTATCTAAAAAAGAGCCCAAATTCTGGTTTAAAAGTGGCTTGGCGTGCTGGTGAAGATGAAAAAATTGGTGCTGGATTTATTGTTAATAAAGGCAATGATGAAGCGTTGGCAAAAATAAGCGAAGCCGTAGAAACATTACGTGCTGACGGTACGTTGAAAAAACTTGGCGAACAATTTTTTGGTGAAGACGTTAGTGTTAAATGATTTATTGACCACGATTCCGTTTATGACCGAGGCGCGAGCGACCTTGGTCATAAACGCGTTTTGGCCTATGGTTAAGGCAGGTTTTTTATACTCTTTGCCCTTGGCGCTAGTATCGTTTTCCATCGGCATTGTGATTGCTTTGGCGGTAGCATTGGTGCGCACAGTGCCTGTAGCAGGTATGGCACACCGCATAGTGTTGGGCTTAGTAAGATTTTATGTTTCTGCTATTCGGGGCACGCCGTTGTTGGTGCAGTTGATGATTGTGTTTTATGGTTTACCTGCCATTGGTATTACCTTAAACCCGTTGCCAACCGCCATTATTGGTTTTTCACTGAATATCGGTGCTTATGCTTCAGAAACCATCCGTGCTGCTATTTTGTCGGTGCCAAAAGGTCAATGGGAAGCAGGTTTTACTATTGGTATGACTTACATGCAAACTTTTCGCCGCATCATCTTGCCACAAGCGTTTCGTGTGTCAGTACCGCCGTTGTCAAACACATTCATCAGTTTATTTAAAGACACTTCGCTTGCATCAGTGGTGACCATTACTGAATTATTTCGAGTGGCGCAACAAGTTGCCAACAGCAGCTATGATTTTTTGCCTGTGTATATTGAAGCAGGTTTAATTTATTGGGCATTTTGTTTTGTGTTGTTTATGATTCAATCGCGTTTAGAAGTACGGCTAGACCGTTACATTGCTCGATAAAGGACAAAATAATGATTAAAATCCGCAATATCCATAAAGCATTTGGTGATAATCATATTTTGCGTGGCATTGATTTAGAGATTAACAAAGGCCAAGTAGTGGTAATTTTAGGCCCTTCGGGCTCAGGAAAAACCACGCTGCTGCGCTGCCTGAATGCGTTAGAAATTCCGCAACAAGGCACGATTGAATTTGACGGCGCTCAGCCATTAAAAATAGATTTTGGTGCTAAATTATCTAAAAAAGACATTTTGGCATTGCGCCGAAAATCGGGTATGGTGTTTCAGCAATATAATTTATTCCCACACAAAACGGCATTAGAAAATGTAATGGAAGGCCCTGTTTTGGTGCAAAACAAGCAGCCAACACAAGCGCGCGCTGAAGCATTAAAACTGCTGGCAAAAGTGGGGTTAAGTGATAAAGTTGATTTGTATCCTTTTCAGCTATCTGGTGGCCAACAACAGCGAGTTGGTATTGCGCGGGCTTTGGCCATTCAGCCTGAGTTAATGCTGTTTGATGAGCCAACTTCAGCACTTGATCCTGAGCTAATAGAAGATGTATTGAATACGATGAAAGCATTGGTGCAAGAAGGTTGGACAATGGTGGTGGTAACGCATGAAATCAAATTTGCAATGGATGTGGCAGATTCTGTGGTAGTGATGGATGAGGGTGTGATTGTGGAGCAGGGCGCGCCCAAAGTGTTGTTCGAGCATCCGCAACATGAACGCACTAAACGGTTTCTACGCCAAATTCGCGTTAAGGCAGATTAAGTTTATTGACTATAAATGCTTAACTTAAATATTAAAAAGGCTACCTGAACATATGTTCAGGTAGCCTTTTTGCGTCATATTAAAAAAAATTAATTTAGCGTTTGTTATTCAAAATCTCATCATAATCTTTTTGGCTCAGATAGTGTGCTTGATAATCAGAACCCTCTGCGTGCAAGGTGCGTACAAAAGCATTCAGATGTTTGTATGAGCCCCGTAGGAGATTATTGTAAACCTGTTGTTCGCGAGGATTATTGCTTGAGGCAATCGCATTATTTAAATCAAAAATATCTTTGTCTTCAATGGTAGCGCCGACTTGTAATGCATCAATTAGACTTTTTTCACCTTTAGTCATCAAGTTGTTGTAAAGAGATTGCGTATCGGGATCGCTAAACTTACCAGCTGCAGAAATAAGTAGAGCAGCACCACGCAAACGCTCAACTGAGGCTAAGTGACGGCTTTCGCTTTGGCTAATGTTGAGAAATACTGGATGTTGCCAGCGTTGATATAGCTTCTGATAAACATCGGGTGCTAGCTTTTCGTCTTGAGCGATTAAGGTGGCATTGTCTGCAGCGTGAGCCATTACTGGTGCGGCAATAAGTGCCATCAACATGGTAATCATCGTAAAATATTTTTTCATTTCAGCTCCTTAAAGAAAGTGATCAAAAAAGCTTTGTATCACATATTAATGAACTTAGAGTAAGGTAAGGCAACATGGCTGTCAAGGCTAGGTTCAGTAGTAATATGTTAAGAAAGACAAGACAATGTAGACAAAAATGCAACATTGCACGACTGTTATTCTTTGTTTCGCAGAGTTTAGAGTAAGAATAAGCTAAATAAACGGCTTGAATCATTTCCTCATTTGATTATGACAACGCTTGATTTATACTTAAGTTATTGAAAAAAATATAAGGGTAAACACTCATGGGTTGGATGATTTTGCTGGTTTTATTAACTGTTTTTGTAGGCTTGCCGATTGTGATTTATAACCGACTGGTGGCACGAAAAAACGAATATCTCAACGCGTTCGCACAAGTTCAAGTGCAGCTAAAGCGCCGCTATGATTTAATTCCAAATTTGGTTGAAGCTGCTAAAGCTTATTTAGTGCATGAAAGTGGTACTCTTGAGGCGGTTGTTCGTGCTCGTTCCTCTGCAGAAAAAAGCTTGGAAGCCGCTGCCGCTTCGCCTAATACTGCGGCGTTGGCTTCGCTGATGCAACAAGAATCATTATTGAGTGGTGCGTTAAAAAATTTAAATGTAGTGATGGAAGCTTATCCAGAGTTGAAGGCTGCAGCTACCGTGGCCGACTTAACTGAATCATTGGAAACCACAGAGAATCGAGTTGGTTTCGCTCGCCAAGCTTATAACGATGCGGTTACTGATTACAATGTTACTCGCCAAAGTTTTCCAGCCAGCTTATTAGCAGACTTTTTTGGGCACAAAAAAAATGCAGTACCATTACAATTTGATGATACGGCCACGATTCAACATGCGCCTAAAATCAGACTTTAGCAGCTGGTTTTATTATGCGTTTCTTTAAACACCAATCTCAAGCTCGCTGGCGAACCACTTGGCTGGTAATGCTGTATGCAATCGCGGTAACACTTACTATTGGTGCTTCTGCTTGGTTGCCAGTGCGCATGTTTTTTGGAGTGAATGCTCCCGTTCGTTATTATGTGTATGCTGCTTTAGCTATGTTGGCGCTTTGTGCTGGTATGGTGATCTGGCGCATGGGCAAGCTGGCAGAAGGTGGTTATGTGGTGGCACAAGCATTAGGTGGAGAGCGGCTTATTCCTGCGCAAGCCACGTTAAATGAACGTCGATTGGTGAATATTGTTGAAGAAATGGCCATTGCTTCTGGCGTGCCCGTCCCTAAAATTTATATTTTGCCCGACGCTTCAATCAATGCTTTTGCCGCAGGCATGAGCCGTCGTGATACCGTTATCGGTATTACTCGGGGTGCTTTGCAAACGTTTAATCGCAATGAATTACAAGCCGTTGTGGCGCATGAGTTTAGTCATATTCTTAACGGCGATGTGCGTTTAAATATGCGTTTATCAGGTTGGTTGTATGGCTTACAGGGCATAAGTTCAATTGGCTTTTTTTTGCTTGATCTTAATCAACTCAAATTTTCTGACTTATTAGATATGAGTGCTTATAACGAGCGTATCTTGAGCAACTCTTCTCGAGCTGATTATTTTACGAAAAAAAATCTAGAAAACTGGCTGGCGCTGGGTTTATTGTCGCTGCCATTAATTTTAGTAAGTTTTTTGCTGTTGTGCATTGGCTATCTTGGCTCTCTATTTGCCAGTTGGATTCAAGCGGCGGTGAGTCGGCAGCGAGAATATTTGGCTGATGCTTCCGCAGTACAGTTTGCGCGTGACACCGAAGGTTTGACTGGCGCATTGCATAAAATATCAATGGAGCCCGTATACGGATTAGCATCTTATCACGCTGCTGAATTTGCTCATTTTATGTTTGGTAGTGTCAAAAAAGCACAGCTGTTTGAGCGCTTATCTGCTACGCATCCAACTTTATTAGAACGTATCGAGCGAGTTAGCCCCAGTAAAGCGCGTATTTATGGTCCAAGAATGAAAAGGGCATTGGCCAAGAAAAGTCGGATAGCAGCAAAAAATGGCGCTGCATGGCTTAACTCTGCTGTGGGAGCTGAGCAAGATAAATGGACGATACTGGCAGGGGAGTATGAGGGCGAAGTCACTCAAACAAGGCGTCAGCCAATATATGATTGTTTGTTAAAAATAATACAAGATTATCCAGCTCAAGAAACAATTATCTGGCAAAAGCTGCCATTGGTATGGGAAGAAGCGGTTTATGGTGAAGGGCAAACTGAGCGCTTGATGCTGGCTTGGTGCTGCTTAAATCGTGAGCAAGATGTGAGGCTACCTGAAGCCGAGTCTGAAACAAATATTGCTGATTTAATTGCTGAGCCACCGCAAGTAGATGCAGCATTGCTTTGGATAACTTTAGTATTAAAAGCTGCGTCTTTGCAGGTTGATACGCGCGTTGAGCTGCTTAACAAAGTAGCCGCTTCTACCGCTGATTCAGATATTTTATATTATGCTTATCTTTGCGCTGAAGCTTTTCTACGTTTGCCTGTACCAACTTATGGCCAGGAAAGCTGTTTGACGCATGCAGAGCAGGTGCATGATGTTTTATCGTTCGTTTACATGCAATCCAATGCCGTAGAGCGAGACTTTAATCAAGCAGTGTTGCTCAACGGTTTGCCACAAGCGGCGGCGACTGAGCTAGCTTTAACAAGCTTTCAGGTAGCCTTAAAAGGCTTAGATGTGCTTTCGATCTTTGATCGTGAAAACATATTTTTTGCCTGCCGACAGTTAGTGGGGGCTTCCCCTAGTCTGGCACAAGCAATGCTATTAAACTATATCGGCGCCATGTTGCTCCTTGACGAGAAAAGAATTTTTTGAAAGTAATCTCATCCCTAACAATTTTGTCTAAAAAAACCGCATAGCATAAGCTAAACGGTTTTTTCTTTTTTTTCTATATGGCCTCATTTTGTCATATCATCAGTTTACTAAAATGGCAATTTAGTGAATATCTGCAATATCGCTGCGTTGAGGATATCTACAAAAAATGCGCCCACCATTGGTACAATCAAAAACGCTTTATGTGATGGCAAGTAGCGATCGGTTACTGCCTGCATATTGGCAATCGCAGTCGGGGTTGCGCCCATACCAAAACCACAATGTCCGGCTGATAAAACAGCAGCATCGTAATCTTTGCCCATAATTCTAAAGGTTATGAAGTAAGCATACATAATCATCACTAATGTTTGTACTAGCAAGATAATCAACACTGGGCCTGCTAACTCAGTCAGCTGCCATAGTTTTAATGATAAAAGCGCCATCGCTAAAAATAAACTCAAAGAAGCATTACCAATCACATCAATGGCACGGTCAAACATATCAAAATTAAAAACTATGGTCAGTGTGTTACGAAGAACCACGCCACCTGCGAGCGCCCAAACAAATGTTGGTAACTCAATCCAAGTGCCTTTTGCCAGCATGGTCATAATATCTGCAAAAGCCAAGCAGGCAGCGAACAAGGCTAACGATTCAATAGTAGATGATGCAGTAATAAGGCGAATATTGTCTGGTTTTTCAAACATTTCTTCATTTCCACGAACCTCATTCTCACTATGTTTAGTACTGTATAAAGATTGTTCGGCTGCGAGCTTTTCTACCTCAGTTGGATTTGGATTCACTGGTGTGGGCTTTAGTCCAAGCTTTTGAATCAATCTACGTGCTACAGGGCCGCCAACCACCCCGCCTGCTACCAATCCATAGGTTGCAGCAGCGATGCCTAATGTTGTTGCTCCAACAACACCATACTGTTCTTCTAACACAACGCCCCACGCGCCTGCCGTGCCGTGTCCGCCAGTCAGGGCAATAGAACCAGTCACCAACCCAAGCAAAGGATCAAGCCCAAGCATACTCGCCATTCCTACGCCAACAATATCCTGCAAGACAATGAACACAGATACCACGATAGTGAAAATTATTAGTGGCGTACCACCTGCTTTAAGCCGACCAAAATCAGCGCTTAGCCCAATTGACGCAAAAAACATCAACATAGTAGCTGTTTGTAGTCCTTGGTGGAAATTAAA
Organism: uncultured Neisseria sp.; assembly: GCA_964563885.1. Classification (GTDB taxonomy): domain Bacteria; phylum Pseudomonadota; class Gammaproteobacteria; order Burkholderiales; family Neisseriaceae; genus CAZLYX01. The sequence continues at coordinate 47,125 of CAZLYX010000002.1, forward strand.
GCTATAACCCCAAATCACATTAAGAGCGTAAACGATCATCGCAGCAACCAAACCACCTACAACGGGCTCTGGAATATTGAAGTCTTCTAAAACTTTAATTTTCTTAATCAGAAAACGTCCAAGCAATAGCACTAATGTTGCAAATATCAGCGTGTAATATCCATTTAATGTAATTTCCATAAATTGATTCTCTTTATAAATATAAATTAATTTAAATATGCAGTAATAATATTTCTATAAATAAGTCTACGAACGGCGGCACGGTAGGCTCTTTCAATACTGCAGATACCCTATTTTTTGCTAATACTATTCCAAGCTTCACAAATCAGTATTCTAATGTTGCTTATTGCGTTGGTAAGCTTATGCACATAAAGATAAACGAACAACGCGACAGCAAGTTTATCATGACTAATACGCAATCAGACACACTAAAGCCTGCAAAACTAGAACGCATAAAAATATGAGGCAATAACGGCATTCTTAATGACATAGTAAGCCATCTAAGTTTTGCTCCAGATTTATATCACTGGTAAAAACAATTCAATTAAATATGTGGAAGCAAGGAAATGCGATTTTAGTTTGATTTTAGGTCTGTATTATGGCTAGTGTTTAATCATTTTGTTGTGTAATTAAAGCATTAGGATTGGTGGTTTACTTATAAAAATGATATTTTTAACAAAAAGTTATTTTCTGTAAATCCTTCTTTTTTAAAAATATTTTAATTTTTTTGGTGTTTATTATTTTATAATAAATTAGCTAATGCTATTTGAAGGTTGTATTTGAAATAATATATTCGTAGTGGTCATGTTTTATTATAAAAAGGCTACCTGAATGATTTCAGGTAGCCTTTGTTGATGCAGTCGAGAAGATAAATACTTACTCGCTGCTGTTTTCTTTCTTCGGTGTTGGACGGCTTGCAGCCAAGCCCAATGATTTTTTCCATTCAGCAGGTGCTTTAACTAAATCTAAAGCCTTGCGCAATTGGTTGTCTTTCGCCGGATTTGGCTCACGGCGGCTAGACAACTCCTCCATTTTTTCTTTTTCAGTTTGAGGCTGTGAAGCTGCTTCCTCATCAAGCATATCGACTACTCGACCAGATACTTCGTTACCGCCCAACGGATTGCCAATATGCCCCCGCAAGTCTGCCTCACGGCTTTCATATAAGCGAGCTTTATCTTTTATTTCTACATCTGGCACAATGCCTTGTGCTTGAATGGAACGATCATTTGGTGTGTAGTAAAGCGCAGTCGTTAGTTTTACTGCGCCACCATTTGATAAAGGTAAAACAGTTTGCACTGAGCCTTTACCAAAACTTTGGGTACCAACGACAACAGCACGTTTGTGGTCTTGTAGAGCTCCAGCAACAATTTCAGAAGCAGAGGCGGAGCCTGAATTCACCAATACAGTGAGTGGAATATCTTTCAGACTGGCTGGTAAGTTGACTAAAGGATCTTTTCCGGCTGACATGATGTAGTCTTCTGGAGTGGCTTTCAAGTTCATGCCTTCTTTGCCACCGCGACCTTTGGTGCTGACAACTGCTTGGTTAGGTTTTAAAAATGCCGAAGAAACACCAACAGCGCCATTGAGCAAACCACCTGGATCATCACGTAAATCGAGTACTAATCCTTTTAGATCGCCCTTGTTTTCTTTATATAAAGCATTGATTGCATCCGTTAACGATGGCACTGTGCGCTCTTGGAATTGGGTGATGCGCACATAACCGTAATTGGGTTCAATCAGCTTATAACGAACACTTTTCACTTTAATAATTGCACGAGTTATCTTCACGACTATTGGTTTAGTTGCATCTTTGCGTGACAAAGTTAAGGTGATGTCTGAGTTGGGTTTGCCGCGCATTTTTTTAACTGCATCAGTAACACTCATGCCGCGAGTAGATTCATTATTGATTTTAACGATGAGATCACCGCTTTTTACACCAGCCCGCTCGGCAGGGGTATCTTCAATAGGGGCAACAACTTTAACAAAGCCATCTTCCAAACCAACTTCCATGCCTAATCCACCGAATTCTCCACTGGTAGATTCTTTTAGCTCGCCGTAATCTTTTTGGGTCATGAATTCTGAATGAGGATCTAAACCAGCTACCATGCCTTTCATGGCACCTTCTAGTAATGCTTCGTCGGTTTTATCTTGGTAATAATTTGCCTTAATTTGTCCGTAAACCTCAGCCATGGTGCGGATAGATTGCACAGGCAGGGCTTCTTCTTTTTGGCTTTTACTGGCGGCAAAACTTTGAACACTTAGACTCAAAATCACGCCGCTGAATGCGCCGAGGGTATATAAGGCAACTTTTTTCAAAGTAGATTTGGCCATTTTTGCTTTCTCGTAATGAAATTCAGACTTGTTATTATAGGGAGCCTGAATGAAGGTTCAAACTGTATGTGATTTAAGCATTTGCGGCAAGCCTGCTTAAGCGTAAAAAAGTGCTAACTAGAGCAATATTTAGCGAACCCAAGACAAAGGATTCATTGCTTGGTTGCGATAACGGACTTCAAAATACAGGCCTTGCTCTCCATCAGGCAAAGTGCCACTGGTGCCTATGTTTTGACGGGCAGCCACTTGACTACCGCTACTTACATTGAGGTTGTTTAAGCCAGCGTATACACTCAAATAGCTATCTCCGTGGTCTACGATGACTGTGTTGCCATAACCCTGCAAATAAGCTGCATAAGCCACAGTGCCAGCGGCGATGCTTTGTACAGAAGAGGGGCCGGTGGCAATAAATATACCTTTCCAGATGCCGCCACTTGGACGCGCCTGCCCAAATCCGCCGCTAATATTACCACCAGTCGGTTTGCGCATTTGACCTTGCATACGGCTGAAGCTGGTGCGTATCGGTTCGATTGTACCGTTTGGTGATTGCAAGTTACGGTCTTCGGTAGTGAGGGTTGAGTGTGGCGCAGATATTTGCGTGTTCTTGCGTGGAGTAGCTTTGATGGGCTTGGTGCTAGAAGTCTTATTAACTTGTTTTTTGGTAGATTGTTTATTTTTCTTAGCTTGAGCGGCAGCAGCGCGAGCTTGGTTGGCAGCAGTAATTCGCGATTGGGCTGCTTTGCTACGAGCAGCGGCTTCTTTTTTACGTTGCAAAGCTTGGCGCTTGGTGATTTCAGCCAATATATTATTTAAGCGTTGTTCATCCGTTTTTAAGCTGGCTATGCGTTTACTTTGCCGTTCAATATCGACGGATAAGTTGTTACTGATTTTTTGTGCGGCAGCGTTATCACGGCCCAGCTTACTCATTGCGTGTTGTTTTTGTGTTTTAAGTTTTTTTAGACGCTCTAGTTGGGCTTCGATATTGTGTTCTTGTACACTTAATTCTTTTTGCTGCTGAGCTAATTGACCGATTACTTTTTCATTGGCTTGGTTAATGTAGCGAGCATATTGCAAGTAGCGTGTTTTTTGGCTAGGCTCAGCATTTTTTAAAAACAACATTACGGCGTTTGGCTGGCGATTTTTGTAATGCCCGGATAATAGTCTTGCTACTTGGGCTTTCGTGCCTGTCACTTCGGTTTTGAGTTTACCTAATTCATTTTGTAGGGTTTGAAACTTTTGCCATGTTTGTTGTTGTTGTTGATCAAGCTTATTTAATTCTTGTTGCGCTTTATTTAAAGCATTGCGGGTTTTATCAAGAGTGGCTTGAGTACTTTTTTGTGCAGCTTGCTTTTGATTGAGATCTTTTTGAGTAGCACTAATGGTTTGTTGAATTTCTTGAAGATCGCCCACAGCGCCCGCGGGATTAGGTTCTGCTAAGGCAGGGAAAGATACGGCAAGAAGTACGGTAAACAACAAGGGGTAGTGTAACATAGGGGTTCAGAGCTGAAATATGAATGCGATTGTTGATTATAGCGAAGGCAGGGCGAAAAGGCTATTTGTGTTGCCGATTTTATCGTAATTCAGTAAGTATTTTGAGCCCTTGTAAACAATGGATTTGGCTTTATGTTAAAACCATATATTTTGAAAGAGGATAAGCGATGAATTTAGCGAATTATTTTCTTATGGCCATACCTTCGATGAATGATCCTTTCTTCGAAGGTAGTGTGGTTTATTTGTGTGAACATAACGAAGAAGGCGCAATGGGCGTGGTGATTAATAAGCCTTCTCCGGTGACCATGGATTTGGTGTTTGAAGCCGCTGGCGGCGAAACACCTGAGCGTTTTCGTAAAGAATGGGTGATGATGGGTGGCCCTGTGCAGATTGACCGCGGTTTTGTGCTGCATACGCCTGTTGGTTCTTGGCAAAGCAGCTTAATGGTTACAGACAATATTGCCATGACCACTTCGCGTGACATCATTGAAAATCTTGCTAAAGATAACAGCGTAGACCAAGCCATTATTACTATTGGTTATGCAAGCTGGGAGAAGGGACAATTGGAGCGTGAGCTGGCGGACAATTCTTGGATAACTGTGCTAGCTGATGAGGAAATACTATTTAACACGCCGCACGAAGAACGTTATCAAGCCGCATTTGCCAAATTAGGTATAGAACCTTCGGCATTGATAGGGCCCGCTGGACATGCTTAAAGCACCTAAAGGCACTACACTTGCGTTTGATTTTGGCCAAGTTAGAATTGGTGTGGCTGAGGGGGATGCAGAAGTGGGTTTAGCACACCCCTTGGTAATGGTTGCTGGAGTCAGTAACGACGCCAAGTTTGAAGCCATTGCAAAGCTGATACATGAGTGGCAACCGAAACAATTGGTGGTGGGCTTGCCTTTTCATCTCGACGGCTCCGAACATGAGCTAACACAGCTTTGTCGAAAATTTGGTCGTCGTTTGCATGGCCGTTTTAATAAACCAGTGTATTGGGTAGACGAACGCTTATCATCAGTGGCTGCGGAAAGCTTGTTGGCAGAAGCACAAGTGTTTGGTCGTCAACAAAAAAATGTGCTTGATCAAGTGGCAGCACAGGCAATTTTGTATAGTTTTTTCGATGAAGGTGCGACTGAATATTTTAATGGCCGTGAAGAAATTTAGTAAATGAAATGATTACAGTTACTCTGCTTTTGTGATGACTAAAGATTTACTTGTACATTCAATTAATTGATTGGTAGCGGTTGTTTATGAAATGTAATTATTTGTGCATCAGTTGTCTATAAAACGCGACAGTTTTATGGCAACAACTTATAAGTTGGCTGATTACAACTTTAAAAGGGGTCCTATGTTTATCCTCTTGCTTGGACTGTTGCTATTTCTTGGCGTACATTCTGTGCGCATCATCGCAGATGAATGGCGCGAACGCACCATTTCACGCATTGGTATTGGGCTTTGGAAAGGGCTGTATTCTCTGGTTTCGTTGGGTGGTTTTGTGCTCATTGTTTGGGGTTTCTGGCTGGCGCGGCAGACTACGCTGGTGTTGTGGGTATCGCCTTTGGGCATGCGTCACACCGCAGCATTGCTGACATTAATCGCCTTTGTGTTGCTAGCAGCCGTTTATGTGCCACGGAACAGTATCAAATCTTGGCTGCACCATCCGATGCTTATTAGCGTGGTGGTTTGGGCTTTTGCGCATTTGCTGGCTAACGGCACACTGGCCGATGTGTTACTTTTCGGATCTTTCTTGCTGTGGGCTATTTTTGACTTTTATGCAGCGCGCCTACGTGATCAGCGAATGAGTACTGTGTACGCATCCGGAACTATCGCGGGTACGTTGATTACCATTCTAGTTGGCACGATTGGCTGGGCGTTGTTCGCTTTTTGGCTACACCGTGTGTTGTTTGGCATGGCACCATTGGGTGTTGGTTTTTGATTGAATTAAATGGCTAATGTATATTTGAGCAATTTAATAGGATGAGCAGTTTTGATTTACAAAGGCTACCTGAAACATTGTGTTCAGGTAGCCTTTTTGTCTTTATCTGCTATATACGGTATATAAAACAATTTATTTTTGAATTTGCACAGCAGAAACTTTAATTTCTACTTTCCATTCTGGTTTAGCTAATTTAGCTTCGATACATGCACGTGCAGGTGAATGTTGCGGGTTCACCCAAGCATCCCAAGCGATGTTCATGGCATCGTAATCGGCTAGATTAGGCAGAAAAATGGTGGCTTCCAAAATGTGGTTTTTATCAGAGCCGCATTCTGCTAGCCATTTATCAATTTGCGCTAACACATCTTGGGTTTGCTCGGTTGTATCAACATCCGTATTTTCGGGCACCATGCCCGCAAGAAACACAAAGCCGTTTACTACTGTGGCTTCTGATAAGCGAGGGCTTTGGCCATGATATTGAATAGTCATTTCAAATTATTCCATTGTTGGTTATTTACTCAGTTTGCTATGTTAACATAAGATAATATAAGTTAAAGGCTACCTGAAAACAATGAGTAAAATAGATTATCCTGTTACTTCTGCCATACGCTTTTTGCGGGCACATCAGATTGAGTTTAAACCCTGTTTATATCCTTATATTGAACGCGGCGGCACTGCACACTCGGCAGAATGTTTGGGCGTGCCTGAGCATCAGGTAATCAAAACCATTGTGCTGCAAAATGAACACAAACAAGGTTTAATCGTGTTGATGTTTGGTGATAAACACATTTCCACACGGAATCTAGCACGAGAATTAGGCATGAGGCATATTGAGCCAGCCGATCCAAAGCAAGCAAACAAATGGACGGGTTTTCTAGTGGGTGGCACTAGCCCTTTTGGTACTAAAACATCATTGCCAGTGTATGTTGAAGCAGGAGTTTGGGATTTGGAAAAAATATACATTAATGCTGGCAAACGTGGTTTTCTTGTTGCTGTTGTGCCAGCTTCGCTCAAAAGTTTAAACCCGCAAACTGTTAATGTGGCTACTGATGTTTAAATCTTATTTTTATAGGAATGCAAGATGAATAAAAAGGTTACAAAATTCAGCCAACCACCAGTGCATTCTAATCTACGCTCTTATGCGATGACGGTTTATATTTTGTATGCCGTTGCTTTTATGTTGGTTATTACCTTAATCATAGGCCTATTCATTGCTTATCAGAAACGCAAAGAAGCGGTGGGTTCGATTTATTATAGTCATTTTCAATATCTGATAAAAACTTTTTGGGTGGCTTTATTAGGCTTTGTTATCGGCGGCGTTGCTATGTTTGTTGGCATTGGTGGTTTGATTTTTTTAACGGTAAGTGTCTGGTTTATTTATCGAGTGGTGGCGGGGTTTATTAAGTTTAACAGTGGACAAGCAGTATCAACAGATTCTTGGTTCTAAAACAATAATAGTAAATATTAATAAAAAGGCTACCTGAAACATTTATTTCAGGTAGCCTTTTTATTTTATAAGGGTAAAAGCTTTGGCTGGTTATTATGGTAATGAGAGACAGGATTGAAAGGACAACTTATACAATTCATGATAATCCAAATTTTCATTATTTATGCGCCATTTAATAAGTAGATTAAAAACCATCAATCACTTTAAAACCTGCATTTTCAAAAGCGGTTACAAAATTGCAAATGTAAAAAATGCTAGTATTTTTTATTCTTTTTTTCAAACTTCTAAAGCTTGTGATGAGCTCAGTTTTCATTAGCTTACATCTTTTCAAAGTATTTACCTGTAAACCTATATTTGATTTTGTTCTTGGTTACTTTGCCGTCTGCTTTAATTAACGGAATTACAATTGTTTGGGTCTTTTTGTCATAAATCAATTCCATATAGTCCATACTTACTACGCCATCATTTCTATTTCTATTCGCCGAGCTAGAAAGATCTACTTCGTAACCTAACGTGTTTTTTAAACCGGTTTTTGTTTTAATTAATTTTGCGTTTTCATTCAGTTTTCCATTTTTAATCGAAAAAACTTTTGCTTGATAATAGTAAACAGCAGAACTTCCAATCACAATACTGCTGGTTATATAATACTTTTTGCCATCTACAGAAACTTCATTTAAGTCATAAAACCGATGACCAGAATCTTGGTTTCTCTTCTCGTTCAATTTTGAATAAACTTTGCCGCCAATATTGTATTGAAATACATTTTGATAAAATTGCATTGTTCCACCTGCAAATTCATTCCAAGAATAAATTCTGAAAAGCCCATCAGCAGACGAAACTATATCAAAACCTTGGTTCACAGATTTAAAAGGATGGTTTAGAGTTTGTTTATGTTTAGAACTAAAGTCCAAAATAAAGTCTTTAATTTCGGCATTATAATTATCCAAAGAATCATGAGCTGAAAGACTTTGGTCGTAACTCCAAAACACTCGTTTTACATTTAAATCAAAAAGTTTTTTCTCAATTTGATTTAAGTCTTGACCAAAAACCCAAGTATTAAAAAAGATAATAAATACTAATAGTAGTTTTTTCATAATGACTTTATTTAAAATTTATTTAGACAACGAATGTAAATAATTGCACTTAGAATGCCGACTGTCGAAATTGAATCTAGCAGCGTTAGTATAAGTGATTTGAGATAGCCTAAATCACTTCTTCGTATTTATAAGGCTGCGTTCATCCTTCACCTTTGGATTGGCAGGCTAGTGTACAAATTTATTCGTCAAAGCGCTAAAGCGTTTGGTTATATGCTGATTGTAAGCAGGCGGCAATTGAAAATGATATTTCAGACTCATCAAAACTTCCGCTTATATATACGCCTGCGTAATAGACGCGAGGTTACAATCATCCTAATTGCTGCATTTAAAGGCTACCTGAAATGTTTCAGGTAGCCTTTTGCCATTGTTCTGCTAATTGTTTCAATATGGCTCGTACTGTTTTAATTCGAGTAGCTATATCATCGCTAATGGTGTTTATCCGCAACTTGTCTTGCCCAGCGAAGCGATAGTTTTTGTTTGAATGCATCAACAAAATGATGTGCGCTGGGTCGATGGTGTGGTTTTTGCCTAAAGTAATGGTAACCGCTTCGCTGGTGGCGTCTATGGTATTAATACCCATTTCTTTGGCTATTAAACGCAGACGGTGGCTTTCGAGCAAGGTGGTTGCTGGCTGCTCGGGCAAGCCGAAACGATCGACGAGTTCTTCGTGCACAGTATTGATTTCGGCTTGTGTTTCACAGGTGGCGAGGCGCTTATAAAGCATCAGGCGTTCGTGGATGTCAGGGCAATAGCTTTCTGGCAACAGAGCGGCACTGTGTAATTTAATATCAGTGGTAACACCGAGTGGCGCATCAAGATCGGGCACGCGGCCTTTTTTAAGGTCGCGCACTGCTTGTTTGAGCATTTCCGTATAAAGCGTGAAGCCAACTTGCATCATTTCACCACTTTGACCATCACCTAGAATTTCTCCCGCACCGCGAATTTCTAAATCTTGCATGGCGAGCATAAAGCCTGCACCTAAATCATCGGCAGCGGCAATGGCTTCAAGCCGTTTTTCAGCATCTTTGGTGATGTATTCTGGTGTGAGTAAATACGCATAGGCTTGATGATGGCTGCGACCAACGCGTCCACGTAATTGATGGAGTTGAGCGAGGCCAAATTTGTCGGCACGATTGATGATAATGGTGTTGGCATTGGGAATGTCGATGCCTGTTTCAATAATGGTAGAACACAGCAATACGTTAAAACGCTGTTGTAAAAAGTCGCGCATCACTTGTTCTAGTTCACGTTCACGCAATTGACCATGAGCCACACCGATACGGGCTTCGGGTATCAGCTCAGCCAGCCTTTCGTGTACGTTTTCTATGGTGTCAACTTCGTTATGCAAGAAAAAAACTTGGCCGCCGCGCTTGAGCTCGCGCAAGATGGCTTCTCGAATGGTGCCTTGGCTGAAAGGTTTGACAAAGGTTTTTACAGCCAAACGGCGGTTGGGTGCAGTGGTGATTAAGGAAAAATCGCGCAAGCCGTCAAGCGCCATGCTTAGGGTGCGTGGAATAGGGGTGGCGGTGAGGGTGAGAATATCAACATTGGCGCGCAGGCGTTTAAGCTGCTCTTTTTGGCGTACACCAAAGCGGTGTTCTTCATCAATTACCACCAATCCAAGGTTTTTAAAAACAATATCAGGCTGCACTAGCTTATGCGTGCCGATAACGATATCAACTGAACCATCCGCCATGCCCGCCAACGTTTCTTTGGTGGTTTTACTGGTGTTAAAGCGTGACAATTGCGCAACTTTTACTGGAAATTCGGCAAATCGATCAGCAAAATTCTGAGCATGTTGTTCTACTAAAAGGGTGGTTGGCGCGAGTATCGCCACTTGTTTTCCGCCCATCACTGCCACAAAAGCCGCACGCAGCGCCACTTCGGTTTTGCCAAAACCAACGTCGCCACAAATAAGCCTATCCATTGGCTTGCCTTGGGTGAGGTCTTGCAAAACAGCGCTAATGGCGGTGGCTTGGTCTTCTGTTTCTTCGTAGCCAAATCCATCAGCAAAAGATTGATAATCTAATTCTACCAACTCAAATTTATGACCTTGCAGCGCAGCGCGTTGTGCATATAAGTTTAATAACTCGGCGGCAGTATCACGTGCCTTTTCGGCTGCTTTTCGTTTGGCTTTGTCCCACGCAGCGCTGCCAAGTTTGTGTAGGTGTACGTTTTCATGTGCGTGGCCAGCATAGCGGCTGATTAAGTGTAGCTGTGATACCGGTACATAAAGTTGTGCTTCACCAGCATATTCGAGCAACATCATTTCGTTGTCGCAGTCGCCCAAATCAAGGTTGGCTAAGCCCATATAGCGGCCAATGCCGTGATCTTCATGCACTACAGGGTCACCAATGTTGATTTCAGCCAGATCGCGCAACATGCTGTCTGAAATTGAAGCATGCTTACGGCGAGTGCGAGTGCGGCTGCGGGCAACGTATTGATATAAATCGGCTTCGGTAATCACCGCCAAATTTTGTTCAGGTAGCTTAAAGCCAAAAGAGAGTGGGGCAACGGTTAAACACAAGGCTTCATCACTGGCTAAAAAGGCTTGCCAATCATCTACAGTTTTTACTTTTAAACCATGTTGTTGCATAAAGCCGTGCATGGTTTCGCGGCGACCAAGGCTTTCGGCACACAACAAAGTACGACCATTAAAGGCTACCTGAAAGTTTTCAAGCGCTTTGAGTGGATGCTCGTGTTGGCGATCTACGGCAACATTGGGCAGCAATTGTTCGTCGGCATTAAGCTGCGGCCATATTTGTGGATAGGGTTTCAGGTAGCCTGAGAATTGATCTTCACTTAAATAAAGATGTTGCGGCGGTAAAGGCGGATATGTTTCATCGCCTTGAGCCATGGCAAAACGGCTTTTAACATCAGCCCAAAAGCGCGATGCTTCAGCATGAATATCACCAATACACACCACATAGGCTTCATTGCCTAAATAATCGAATAAATTACTTAACTCGTCTTCAAAAAATAAAGGCAAGTAATATTCAACACCCGCCCCAAAATAACCTTTTGATACGGCTTTATAAACGGTGGCTACCGAAGGGTCACCGCTGATTTCATCGCGAAAACGGCTGCGGAAGATTTTTTGAGAATCAGTGTCGGTTGGAAACTCATGAGCAGGTAGCAGGCGAATTTCGCTCACGGGTGCGAGCGTGCGTTGGCTATCTGGATCGAAGGTTTTAATGCTGTCGATTTCATTGTCGAATAAGTCGAGCCGATAGGGATGTTCGCTGCCCATTGGAAACACATCTAAAATACCACCGCGAATAGCAAACTCGGCAGTAGCAACAACATTACTTACATGGCTGTAACCCGCTTCAACTAAGCTTTCGCGTAAGGCATTTATATCAAGAGTTTGCCCCACTTTTAGCCAAAACGTGCGCCCAATCATAAAAGAGACTGGCGAAAGTTTTTGCATCGCCGTGGCGACAGGTACAAACAATACGTCGACTAAACCATTTTTTAATTGCCATAAAGCGGCCAAACGCTCAGATATCAAATCTTGATGAGGCGAAAAACGCTCGTAGGACAGGGTTTCCCAATCGGGCAGGAAAATGGTTTTGACATCGGGCGCAAAAAAGTGCCACGCCGCTTGTAAACGCAGCGCTTGTTCTGCATCTTCAGTGAGCACAATACTCATGGGCTTTGCTGGCAGCTTTTCGGTAAGCGCCAACGGTAAATAGCCTTGAGATAATTGTTGCCACAGAGATTTTTGAGCAGGTTTGGGTAAAACGAATGAAGATTTTGGCATGAGCAATAAGAGGCTACCTGAAAGCTTATTTACAGATGTACTGCAAGCTTTCAGGTAGCTTTTTAATAAGTTAACATAAAGCGCTATTTTAACAGCGCTGGCATTTTATAGTAGGTTTTTTGAGCGTATTTAAATTATGCTGTTTATAAGTATTATATAAACGGTCAACATTCAGAATTTTTAAATAGATTATGGGTGTAGTAGGGTGGTTATATTAGTTTTGATTATGGATGAAGGTTGGTTTGTGATAAAGATATTACTTTAAACAGTGCTGTTTCCAAAAAGGCTACCTGAAAACGTTCAATCCGCATTCGGGTAGCCTTTTATATGGCGTTATGGTTATAACAAGATAGTGTGCTGAATGTAGATTAGCAGACTACACCGCGTTAAATTGGCGTGTAGAGAAATTCAAAAATAAGCGTTTAAACAATGGTCGTGGCTTGCTTGTATCATCTTAGTAAACAAAAATGTTACTTACAAATAGGCTGCACGAGTTGCTGGATCCAATTCACAACTATTTCTAATTTAGATGACCAGCGTTCTACATGGGGCGAAACGACTTGTAGCGGCATCATTGGAATGATGTCTGTTGCCAATACTTGAATCAGCTTTCCTGAGCTTAACTCTGTTTGTACGTCATAGGCAGGAATTTGAATCAAGCCCATCCCCGCCACTGCGCTGGCAATATAAGCTTCTGCATTGTTTACCGTTACTCTAGAGGGTGGATGAAGCACAAGTATTTCTTGGCCAGATAGTTTTTCCCAAGGGTAAATTTTTCCAGAATGCTGTGATGCAAGTTGAACAACCCAGTGCTGAGAAAGTTCTTGTGTGCTTTTTGGTATGCCATGCTTTTCTATATAGATAGGGCTGGCACAATTAATAAGAGCAACATTACCCAATGGTTTTAACAGCATTTCTTTATCTTTAAAATCACCAACTCTAATGGCTAAATCTACACCTTGTTCAATTAAATTAACCATGCGTTCTGTGCTGCGTATTTCGACATGTAGTTGTGAATGCTGTGCCAAAAAATTGGGTAAAGAAGGTATTAGTAAAAGCCTCGCCATCCGCGTAGGTGCTTCTATACGAATATGACCGCTTAGCTGATGATTTGATTGACTCGTATGCACATTCAACTCATTAAAATCATGTAGTAAATGGATAATACGCTCTAGCATGTTTTCGCCATCTACTGTCAATTGCACCGTACGAGTGGTGCGGTGCAACAAGCTTACGCCTAAGCGACGCTCTAATAATTGTATAGCAGTAGTCACACTTGCTCGTGATAAGCCTAATTCTTCAGCAGTTTTGCTAAAGCTTCTGGTTTGTGCGACACGAACAAAAATGCGCATATGATCTATACGGTCCATAAATACCCAATGTATTGTTTCTATTTTACAAACAGTATAGCTAAAAAACAGCTAATTGTTATGCTTTAGAAAAGTAATACAATCAAATTATCGAAATTTTTCGATGCGTAACGCTTTTAATCCAGACGATTTATCATATACATTGTGGAGGTTTAAAATGGATCACAGCATTAAAGACAAAGTTGTATTGATCACCGGTGGCGCCAAAAACCTAGGCGGCTTGCTCTCTCAAAAATTTGCTGAAGCAGGTGCAAAAGCGATTGTTATTCACTACCATAGTGATGAGGCCAAAGCGCAAGCAGAGCAAACATTAGCAGATATTAAAGCGAATGGTACTCAAGCTATTCTGATTCAATCAGACTTAACAAAAGTTGAAAATATAAGCAATTTGTTTTCAAAAGCAAAAGAAGCATTTGGTGGCATTGATATTGCAATTAACACCGTGGGAATGGTATTAAAAAAACCAATTACAGAATCATCTGAATCAGAATATGACACTATGATGGATGTAAATGCAAAACAAGCATATTTCTTTTTACAAGAAGCAGGTAAGCACTTAAATGATAATGGCAAGATTTGTACGATTGTCACTTCTTTATTAGCTGCTTATACAGGTTTGTATTCTCTTTATGCAGGTGCAAAAGCGCCAGTTGAACATTTCACCAGAGCGGCTTCTAAAGAATTTGGTTCGCGAGGTATTTCTGTAACAGCTGTTGCACCAGGCCCGATGGATACGCCATTTTTCTATGGTCAAGAAGCTGAAGAGGCGGTTGCTTATCACAAATCCGCATCAGCTTTAGGCGGTCTGACAGATATTAAAGACATTGCACCATTAGTGCTATTTTTAGTTTCTGATGGCTGGTGGGTTACTGGGCAGACAATTTTTGCAAATGGTGGCTATACCACCAGATAAATTACTATTTAACGCTGAATTGTTAAAAACTGTGCTTGATGGCCATGTCAATATTATTAAATAATCAGTATATCTAATGGATTATTTGGTACTTATATGTTGATAAAGTTTAGCTTGCGATTTAAGTATTGAATTTTATCAAACTAATGTAATAAAAAAAGGATTCGATGTTCACGCTCGAATCCTTTTAAACTTCTGCAAATGATTTGGAAATAATCATTTATTTAGTTTCTTTGTTTGCTTTTTTTCCTGTTTTTCTTGGATATCTTCAAAAGGTTGATATTTTTCAGTGATTTCTTTTTTAGTTAACACTTTTCTGGCTTGTTTAAAGAGCTCTTTTTCTTCTTCATCTAAATGATGGGTTAGAATTTCTTTGAGTACGGAAAATTTAGCGTCCCAGCTTTCATTATCAATAGCTGTTTTTTGAACTAAGCTAAATTGATAATTTATTAAGCTATGTTCTTCAATCATTTCAAGTACGATTGATTGTCCTTTTTTGTCAGACATTTTTTTAACATCTTTAAAGAGAACTTGTTCTTCTGCTTCATGATGACCTATAACACCAGCATAAAGCTCTTTGAATAAAGTGGCTTTTTTAGCGCCTTTAGCCTTTTCAATTTTAGCAATTAAATCTCTAAATTGCTGATGCTCATTTTTGATTTCTTGTAATACATTCATGCTAATGTTCTCCTTTAGTCAGCTAGCGAATCATTAAATCTAAAAGTATTGTACCATGCTGTTAAATTTATATAATATGCTATATCAAAATTTGGAACTTACCATTTATAATCATTATTTGTATGCAGGCATCTTTAGTATAGACTCATGATTATATGGAAATTAAGGGTAAATCAGTGTTGACAAGATTGGCAAGTTTAGGCGCAGCAATATGGCTGGGGGCGCAACTGGGTTTTGGCTATGTTGCGGCACCAGTATTGTTTAGATATCTACCTAAAATGGAAGCGGGAAACATTGCTGGGGAATTGTTTCATATTGTGGCGTATGTGGGCTTATCGGTTTGGTTGCTGGTGTGGGTAAGCATAATGCGGCAAGGTGGCAAAATAGTTTATTGGGTGAGTGGCTTATTGGTCTTGCTGGCCATAAATGAATTTGTGGTGACGCCAGTAATCGAAGCACATAAAGCGGGCAGCACCAACTGGATGTTGTCATTGGTTGGCGGTTCATTTGGAATCTGGCATGGCATTTCTAGTATGATTTATTTATTATGCGGCATCTTGGGTACGGTATTGTTTTGGCGTTTAAACCGTTTTGACGGCAAATAAAGCTTCAGGTAGCCTTTATAAAGTTTAAATAAAAATTAAATAAAAAAGACCTTGAATGACAAGGTCTTTTTATATTAGCTGCTATTAATTAAACGTCAGGTTTTTTACGCCATAAAATCAGCAGCTTGCCAATATTCTGGATAAAATGAGCATTAACTGATTCGGACAAAGCTTTGCACATGGCCAAACGGTTTTCACGATCATCGCCTAAAATACGCACCTTGATTAGCTCGTGAGCATTAAGCGCAGCATCGGTTTCTTTAATAACGGATTCTGTTAGACCATGCTGGCCAATCATTACCACTGGATTTAAATTGTGAGCTTGTGCTCTTAATGCCAAAATTTCTTTGGTGCTTAATGTCTCTGTCATGGGATGCTAGATGTTTAGGATATTTAAAAACGTTATTGTACGTCAAACGCTGACATTGGGGGGAGAAAATAACGTACAATAGCCCTCTTTGTTTCCATAAGGCACTTTCACAATGGCAGTGCGATCAAAATCTTCCAAAGCATGGTTAAACGAACATATAAATGATCATTATGTGCATCTAGCGCAAAAAGATGGTTATCGTGCTCGAGCGGCATATAAGCTGCTCGAAATAAATGCTAAAGACAAGTTGATACGCCAAGGCACAGTGATTGCAGATTTGGGTAGTGCCCCAGGAAGCTGGTCGCAAGTAGCAGCAAAATTGGTTGGCGCAAGTGGTAAAGTCTTTGCTTTAGATATTTTGCCCATGGATGAAGTACCCAACGTATCATTTATTCAAGGTGATTTTCAAGAGGCGGAAGTATTGGTGGAATTTGTAACCTTACTTGATAATCGACTATTAGATCTTGTAATTTGTGACATGGCGCCCAATATGAGCGGAAATGCAGTTACTGATCAAGCGAAGAGTTTTTATCTATGTGAATTAGCACTTGATTTTGCGACTGAACATTTAAAAGCGGGCGGTAACTTTCTGGTGAAGGCTTTTCAAGGCGCAGGCTATCAAGAGTACGTAACAGCCATGCGTGAAATTTTTACTACTGTGCAAACTCGGAAGCCCGAAGCGTCTCGCAATCGTTCTAGTGAAATTTATCTATTGGGTAAAAATAAACACTGACAATGAGTGCAGCCTGAATTACAATTCGCCTTTGGTTTTTTTTTCTCTTTAATAATTGGAGCCTGTCTCAAGTGGGGAATACCATTAAAAATTTATTAGTCTGGCTTGCTTTAGCCGTCGCTTTGATGTTTGCATTCAATGCGGTGACAGAGAAAAAAGTAGATCAGCAACAAATTGAATACTCTCAATTTATCCAACAAGTTAATGCTGGCGACGTCAGCAGCGTTAATATTGAAGGCTCGTTGGTGGGCGGTTATTTAATCAAAGGCGAACGCAAAGATAAAAGCGCGTTCTATACTAACGCACCATTAGATGACAAATTAGTCACTACATTGCTTGAAAAAAATGTTCGTGTAAAAGTAACGCCGGAAGATAAACCGAGCATGTTCACCAGCCTAATGTTTAGCATGTTGCCTGTGGTGCTACTGATTGGTGCGTTCTTTTACTTCACACGCATGCAAAGTGGTGGTGGCGGCGGCAAAGGCGGTGCCTTTTCTTTTGGCAAAAGCCGTGCCAAGCTGTTAGATAAAGACACTAATAAGGTAACGTTCGCCGATGTGGCTGGTTGCGATGAAGCTAAAGATGAAGTGCAAGAAATTGTAGATTACTTAAAAGCACCAACTCGCTTTCAGAGCTTAGGTGGACGTGTACCACGTGGTGTTCTGCTTGCAGGTAGCCCAGGTACAGGTAAAACACTATTGGCCAAAGCGATTGCTGGCGAAGCAGAAGTACCTTTCTTCAGTATTGCAGGTTCAGATTTTGTGGAAATGTTCGTTGGTGTCGGTGCGAGTCGTGTACGCGACATGTTTGAGCAGGCGAAGAAAAACGCACCTTGTATTATTTTCATTGATGAAATTGATGCGGTAGGCCGCCAACGTGGTGCTGGTTTGGGCGGTGGTAATGATGAGCGTGAACAAACTTTAAACCAACTATTGGTTGAGATGGATGGTTTCGAAAGTAACCAGACAGTGATTGTAGTGGCTGCAACCAACCGTCCAGATGTGCTGGATCCTGCTCTGCTACGTCCTGGTCGTTTTGATCGTCAAGTAATGGTGCCGTTGCCAGATATTCGTGGTCGCGAACAAATTTTGGGTGTGCATTCTAAAAAAGTTCCTTTAGATGGGTCAGTTGATTTAAAAATTTTAGCAAAAGGTACACCTGGCTTTTCAGGAGCTGATTTAGCCAACTTAGTCAATGAGGCGGCATTGTATGCTGCGCGTCGTAATAAAACCAAAGTAGACCAAAGTGACTTTGAAGACGCTAAAGATAAAATTTACATGGGCCCTGAGCGTCGTTCAATGGTGATGCATGAAGATGAGAAAAAAGCGACGGCTTATCATGAATCAGGCCATGCGATTGTAGCATCTAGTTTACCCTTTACTGATCCTGTGCATAAAGTTACTATCATGCCGCGTGGTCGAGCTTTGGGCCTAACTTGGCAGCTACCTGAGCGTGACCGCATTAGTATGTATCAAGACCAAATGCTAAGCCAGATTGCGATTTTGTTTGGTGGCCGTATTGCTGAAGATTTATTTGTAGGCCGTATTTCGACTGGGGCTTCGAATGACTTTGAGCGCGCTACTCAAATTGCTCGTGAAATGGTAACCCGTTACGGCATGAGTGATAAATTAGGTCCTATGGTTTATGGCGAAAATGAAAGTGAAGTGTTTTTGGGTCGCTCAGTTACTCATTCACAAAATATTTCTGAAAATACGATGCAACAAGTGGATTCTGAAATTCGTCGCATTTTGGATGAGCAGTATGCAGTTGCTTACAAAGTCTTAAATGAAAATAGAGATATAATGGAGGCGATGTGTAAAGCCTTGATGGATTGGGAAACAATTGATGCGGATCAAGTTAAAGAGATCATGGCAGGCAAAGAACCAAGCCCTCCTAAAGACTATAGTCACAATGTTCGTACAGAGGCAGATGATGTGGTTATGCCAGACGTAATTTCAGAAGAAGAGCCGAAGTTATCTGACTTGTTGCCGGAAGATACGGTTAAGCCAGAAAATAGCGATAAAGCATGATAATTTAATGATGCACAAATCGGCAGCTTATTAAGCTGCCGATTTTCTATATAAAAAATTAGTTTAAGTTTTCAGTAAGCCTTTATGATGGTTAAGTATAATTTTAAAAGTGATAAACATGCAGTGGCAATGTGGCCGGTTTAATTTAGATTTATCACAACCCAAGGTAATGGGTATCGTCAATGCGACTCCAGATTCTTTTTCAGATGGCGGCGTTTATTCGCAATCGACTGAATCTGCTTTGGTGCATGCAGAAAAGTTATTACAAGAGGGTGCAGATATCTTGGATATTGGTGGAGAATCTACCCGCCCAGGTTCAGATTATGTTTCTCCTGAGCAGGAGTGGGCACGTTTGGCACCTATATTAGATGAGCTGGCTAAATGGGATGTGCCAATTAGCTTGGATACGCGACGAACATTTATCATGGGAAAAGCGTTAACTACTGGCGTAGTGGACATTATTAATGATGTATCTGCTTTAAGTGACGAGGGGGCTGTAGAGTTGTTGGCTCAAAAGCAAAGCATTGGTGTTTGCTTAATGCACATGCAAGGGCTACCTGAAACAATGCAGCATAACCCTAGTTATGATGATGTAGTGCAGGAAGTAGCACGTTATTTAAATCAGCGAGTAGAAATCTGCAAGCAGGCAGGGATTGATGAGACACGCTTGGTTTTAGATCCAGGTTTTGGGTTTGGTAAAACGCTAAAGCATAATATTGCTTTAATGCAACATCTAAGCGATTTGTCTCAAGCTTGTGGCTTGCCTTTATTGATTGGCATGTCACGTAAACGTACGATAGGTGAGTTGACTGGTAAGAATGCGCCATCCGATCGTGTTGGTGGTAGTGTTGCTGCCGCATTAGCTTCAGTGGCGCGAGGCGCACAGATTGTGAGGGTGCATGATGTTAAAGAAACAGTTGATGCGCTCAAGGTTTGGCAAGCATTAGGCGGACAAATCATCTGAACTTAATTGCCGTTTGACCACGGTGGATTCTGTTAAATCAACTCTTGATGCCGTTTATTTGTATAAGCTGCCTGATGTTTCTACTCATGTCGTTTTCTATTTGATTATGCGATAATTCATCGCATAGGTTATTTTTCTTGCGAGCAGTATTTAATTGATAGAACGCATCGCAGTTGCAGCTAACAAAGTGCTTATCGATATTAGAATTTAAAAATAAATTTTGGAGTAGTTATGGTTAGGGAAAAAAAGTATTTTGGCACAGATGGCGTGCGAGGTGAAGTAGGACAGGCACCAATTACGCCAGAGTTTGTGTTAAGACTTGGCTATGCGGCTGGTAAAGTACTGGTGCAACATGATGCAGCACAACGACCTACCGTGTTGATTGGCAAAGATACTCGAATTTCTGGCTATATGCTTGAAGCTGCGTTAGTAGCTGGCTTTACTGCTGCAGGAGTGGATATTATTCAAACTGGCCCATTGCCTACGCCGGGTGTAGCTTATTTAACTCGTGCCTTACGTTTGGCTGCCGGTGTGATGATTTCGGCTTCACATAATGTCTACTCTGATAATGGCATTAAATTTTTTGCAGAAGGCGGCGTTAAGTTAAGCGATGAACTTGAGCTTGAAATTGAAGCTGAATTAGAACGAGATTTACAAACTTTATCTTCTGACTGTATAGGTCGTGCGCGTCGTATCAATGGTTCGGATGATCGTTATATCGAATTTTGTAAATCAACGTTTCCAAATCATTTAGATTTGCGTGGTTTAAAACTGGTCGTCGATTCGGCTAATGGTGCAGGTTATCATGTGGCACCTAAAGTATTCCATGAGTTGGGCGCGCATGTGATTAGCATTGGTGACCAACCAAATGGTTATAATATTAATGATAAAGTAGGTGCTACTTACCCTAAAACATTGCAAGCGGCAGTGTTACAAAATGAAGCTGATTATGGCATTGCTTTAGATGGTGATGGCGATCGACTTATTATGGTTGATAAACATGGCAAAGTTTACGATGGTGACAGCTTAATTTATGTGGTGGCTAAAGCTCGAGCCAAAGAAGGAATTGAAATTGGTGGCGTAGTTGGTACCGTAATGACTAACATGGCGATGGAGTTGGCTTTAAAAGAACAAGGTGTAGCATTTTGTCGTGCAAAAGTTGGTGATCGCTATGTATTAGAGCAATTAAATCAACGTGGATGGTTAATTGGCGGCGAAGCTTCTGGGCATATTTTGTGTATGGATAAACATAATACTGGTGATGGTATTATATCGGCATTACAAGTTTTGGCTGGATTGAGTACGCTAAATCAGGATTTAGCCAGTGTATTAGCTGATTGGCAAGCATTCCCACAAACTATGATTAATGTAAGGATTGAAAAAGGACAAGACTGGCAGACTGCCTCTAAAGCAGTATTGGCCGAAGTAGAGAAAGAGTTAGAAGGAAAAGGACGTGTGGTTTTACGTGCCTCAGGAACAGAGCCGGTAGTGCGTGTTATGGTCGAAGCCAAGCAGGCAGATTGGGCTCAGAATAGTGCAGAACGAATCGCAGCAGCTATTCAAGGTGGCAAAAAGTAATAAATGTATTGTTAAATACGTTTATAATGAGTGTTGCGCATAATATAAAGCTGTGCGAATACTTGAACTTTAGAATAACGGTTCTATCTTGTTAATACTTTAATCGAAAAAGGAAGCAGGGCTGGCATGTTTGTCTTGTTAGAAGCATTTTTTACAGAGTATGGATATGCAGCTGTTTTCTTTGTATTGGTAGCTTGCGGATTTGGTGTCCCTATCCCGGAAGACATTACCTTGGTAACAGGTGGCGTTATTTCAGGATTGGGATATACCAACGTTCATACCATGGTAGTAGTAGGTATGGTTGGTGTATTAGTGGGCGATGGTTTAATGTTTACCGCAGGGCGAATTTTTGGGCATAAGATTCTCAAAGTGCGCATCATAGCTCGGGTGATGACCCCTAAACGTTATGTTCAAGTCCAAGAGAAGTTTGACCGATATGGTAATCGAGTTTTATTTATTGCTCGTTTTTTGCCGGGGTTGCGCACGCCAATTTATATAACTGCAGGCATTAGCCGTAAAGTTTCTTATCTGCGTTTTTTCTTAATGGATGGTTTGGCGGCACTTGTTTCTGTACCTGTTTGGGTTTATTTAGGTTCTTATGGTGCAGAACAAACTGATTGGCTGATGAGAAAAGTACATCAGTTTCAGTATGGTTTATTTGGTTTGATTGCTTTGGGTGTAATTGCTTTAGCTTATGTGTGGTGGAGAAAGCGCCAGAGAATTCGTTTTTTTAGAGAACGTTTACAACAATCGCGTGCTGCTCGACGTGCTGCTAAAGAATTGAAAAAGAAAAAATAGCTTAATATAGCAATAAGAATTTCAGTAGATTTGGAAGTCTTGTTGCTATATTTCATAAAGGCTACCTGAAAAATAGACTGAGAATAAGGACTATTCATGACTGATAACATTTTCGGAGATGGCGCTTTTCGTCGTGAAGGCCTAAAAGGTTCAATGGTTGAAAATACCTATGCTGGCGCTTTATCTTTCATGCGTCGCAAATATACCCGTGACTTAACAGATGTTGATGTAGTGGTTTCGGGAGTGCCATTAGATTTAGCTACTACTTTTCGCCCTGGTGCTCGCTTAGGACCAGCAGCAATTCGTGCTGCAAGCGTGCAATTGGCAGAATTAAATCTTTTTCCTTGGGGTTTTGATCCGTTTGATGATTTGGCTGTCATTGATTACGGTGATTGTTGGTTTGATGCGCACCAACCGTGGACTATTCGAGAAAGTATCGTTCAACATGCGCGTGACATTATTCAAAATAGCAATGCAAAAATGTTAACACTAGGTGGGGACCATTACGTTACTTATCCTTTGCTACAGGCTCATGCTGAAAAATATGGTAAACCTCTAAGCCTGTTACATTTTGATGCGCATTGCGATACTTGGCCAGATGACGAAGAAAATTCTTTGAATCACGGTACGATGTTTTATAAGGCAATTAAAAACGGGCTCATAGATCCTAAAAGTTCAGTGCAAGTTGGCATTAGAACTTGGAATAGTGATTTTATGGGAATGAATATGCTTTTTGCACCATGGGTGAACGAAAATGGCATAGAAGCAACCGTTAAGCGTATTTACGAAACAATTGCTGATCATCCTGTGTATATTACATTTGATATTGATTGTTTAGATCCTGCTTTTGCACCTGGTACAGGCACGCCTGTACCAGGTGGTTTAAGCACACATACTGCGTTAGGGATTGTGCGGGAACTAGGTGGGCTAAATATTGTTGGCATGGATGTGGTCGAAGTGTCGCCTGCATACGATAATGCAGAAATAACAGCGATTGCCGCTGCTCACGTAGCGGCAGACATGCTTTGTTTGCTGCGAAATAAAAAAATGAAAATAAATAATGCTCGCGCTTAGTATCCCATAGCCCAATTGAATAATAATGAAAAAACGTATTGGTGTTTTATATACTGGTGGCACTATAGGTATGCGACAAAGCTTGGAGGGTCTTATACCTGATGTAGCTTTGGCCAGTAAAGCATTACTTCCTTTTGAACAACAATTTGAATTTGAATGGCATATTTGTGATCCATTGATTGATTCTTCAGCAATCCAACTTAGCCATTGGCAAGAGTGGGTAGCGCTTATTATTACAAAAATTAGTCAATATGATGGCATTCTAGTACTACATGGCACAGACACCATGGCGTATACAGCAAATTTTTTAGCTTTAGCGATTCAAAGCTTACACAAACCAATCGTATTAACTGGCTCACAATGGCCATTTGATGCAGTAAAAAGTGATGCTACTTTAAATCTTGCTGTGGCAGTAGCCGCTTTTCAGAAAGAATGGATGGGAGTAGCAGTTGCTTTTAATGGGAAACTTTATCCAGCGGTAGGAATCAGTAAAATCAGTACCGAAAATGCAACAGGATTTGCTAATGCTCATTTCAATGCTATTGGAGCATGGTCTGAGCAGCAGGGATGGACTGATTGGAATGGTGATTCATTAAGCCAACACGATGATGCATCAACAACCTTTGCATTCAAGCTAAAAAATACAGTTAAAGTTGCTGTATATTGGTTAGCGCCAGGATGCAATGCAGATATGATTGCAAAAAGCTTAAGTGATTTTGAATCAGACGCTGCCGTCTTGATGACTTATGGCCATGGCAATGCTCCGGCTTCAGGACACTTAATCTCATCAGTAAAAAAATACACTGCAACGGGGAAGCACATATTGAATATCAGCCAAGTTTTACAAGGATCCGCTGCTGACACCTATGCTCAGGGGAGTGCTTTAAGAAAAGCTGGCGTGATTGTGGGTGGTAAAGCAAACATAGAAACAGCAGTTGCTTTAATGCATTTAAGTGCTAGTCAGCAATGGCCGATAGCCCAAATAACACAGGTTTTACGGAATCATCAATTACTCTGATAACAGTATGTAGTTTATATATAAAAACAAAAGGTTTTAGAAAATGAAACTCGCCTTAACAACATTATGGCTACTTCTAATCACGCTTGATTCTTATTATTTTTATCAAGTTGGAGCGCCGGTATTTCCACTACTGGCAGCGTGTATGAGTGTAGTATTTGTGATTTATAATTACAGAAAAGTTAACTTCTCTGAAATTATTGTCAATCAGAAAAAAGTGCTTTTTATTTTTGCGTATCTTGCAATCAGCAGTATTGTGATTGGTCTTTTTTATCAAACTGCGGTATTTGAAAAACGAATACCAGCATTAGTTTTCTTTTTGCCCATTATTATTCATGCTGGTTATCTTTTTCACAGCAGGCCAGATTTATTGAAGTCTGGGCTTAAGATAGTATTAAGCATTCATTTGCTGTTTTTCTTTGTGCAATTTATCACTTACTATGCAACAGGTAATTTTCTTGATTATCTTGAACCTATTACTGGAGAATCGCAACGCGCATTGGGTGGTAGTTATACGTTTAGCGCACTGAATATTAAGCTTATTCGTGCAACAGGTTTGTTTAATGAGCCTGGCAGCTATTCAACATTTGTGTTTCTTACCTACGCCATTTTACAGATCGTTCGCAAAAATTTAAATGAGGATCTTAGCATAACGTTATTTGATGGTTTAGTTTTAATGTCTATTTTGCTAACTTTTTCTATTTTTGGATTTATTTTCACATCCACTTATGTGGCAACCTTGTTGATTCACAAAAAATTAAGCACTAAAATTGCTGTTGCTGTTATGGCGACACCCTTTATGTATTTGTCGGTAATAAACTATATTATGCCGCGTTTTGGTAAAGATGCCGACCATTCTGGTGTGGGCTTTAGAACTGAGATTGTACAATATGCGATTGATCATATTCCTGAAAATACATATGCCACTTTGATCGGCTACGGTTCTTTTGTAGATTTAAATACCTTATTTAATGTTTCTTTTTTCTGGAATGACGTTGGATTGATTCTAAATCTAATTACCTCTTTTGGTGTTGTGGGCATGATTATTCTGGCTTTTATCAGTAGAGAAGCCTTTATGAAATATAAACTATTCTTTATTATTCTATTGCTAGCAAAGCTATCGATTTATACTATTTTTATTTGGTTTTGCTTTTCTATCTTTTATTCAAGAGCAACAGAACAAGCATCTGGAAAAGTATTTCCAGAAACCAGCTAATTATTTTCGATTTAGTTTAAATTACTAAAAGCCTTTTGTTATGCAAAAGGCTTTTTATGTTTTATGATAAGGGCGAAACAGCTGATATTGTTGTGAAATATAACCAGTACACTGCTGGAAATTCTAGAGTGTATTTAACGAATAGTGTATGATTCGCGCAGTATTGGTTTGCCAATCTCAATAGGCAAATCTGCCTATATTCAGCTACAGACTTTCAGGTAGCTTATTAATGAATTGAACGATAAACAGATTATGAAACCATCGATTTTACAAAAACTACAAGGTTTGACTGAGCGACTGGAAGAGGTGACTTATCTCTTAGGTTCACCCGAAGCCACCGACAACATGGACAACTATCGTAAACTTACTCGAGAACATTCTGAAATAACGCCAATCGCAGGCGTGTTCCAGCAATATACATTGGCACAAAGTGATTTGTCTGAAGCTGAAACCATGCTGAGTGATCCCGATATGAAAGATTTTGCGGCTGAAGAAATTGAGGCTGCAAAAGTCAAAATGAATGTATTAGAAATTGAGCTGCAAAAACTGCTATTGCCAAAAGATGCAGATGACGATAAAAATATTTTTATTGAAGTACGTGCTGGTACTGGTGGTGACGAAGCTGCATTATTTGCTGGCGACTTATTGCGCATGTATACCCGCTTTGCAGAACGAAACCGCTGGCAAGTTGAAATTGTGTCGTCTCACGAAAGTGATTTAGGCGGCTACAAAGAAGTGATTGCACGCATTATCGGCTTGGGCGCATATAGCAAATTAAAGTTTGAATCGGGCGGTCACCGTGTTCAACGCGTGCCGACCACCGAAAGCCAAGGCCGCATTCATACCTCAGCGTGCACGGTTGCTGTGATGCCAGAAGCAGACGAGTTAGAAAACATTATAATAAATTCAGGCGATTTACGAATTGATACTTTTCGAGCATCTGGTGCTGGTGGCCAACATATTAATAAAACCGATTCAGCGGTACGCCTTACTCACTTGCCCAGTGGTATGGTGGTTGAATGCCAAGATGGTCGCTCTCAGCATGCTAACAAAGCTCAGGCAATGAAAGTGTTGGCTTCGCGCTTGAACAACATGCAAAAACAAGCAGCCCATGATAAAGAAGCGGCTGAGCGTAAAAGTTTGATTGGCAGTGGTGACCGCAGCGAGCGAATTCGTACCTATAACTTTCCACAAGGCCGTGTGAGCGATCATCGTATTAATCTCACATTGCATAAGCTAGATTTTGTTATGGACGGCGATTTGGACGAGCTGACTAATGCATTGAGTGCAGAGCATCAAGCAGAGTTGCTGGCACATATGGGTGATTAAACCTTGTTGCGAATAAAAGGCTACCTGAAAACTTTAATTTCATTAAAATTGAGCTTTCAGGTAGCCTTTTATTGTTTAGAAGCTTTTAATGCTAGTAGAGTTTAAATAACCTTTACAGCATCCCGTAAATAATCTAGTTCAGCTATAATCGCACATTAATTATTGAGGAATTTTCATGAGCAGTCCCGAATATTGTCAGCAATTAGAAGAGAAGAAAATACGCTTGAGCCAATTGTTCAGTGATATTGCTGTACCTAGAATTGAGGTATTTGCTTCACCGGAACAATACTTCCGTATGCGGGCAGAATTTCGTTTGTGGCACGAGGATGAGGATATTTTTTATGCCATGTTTGCTCGCGGTGAAAAACCCAGTAGCGCTTCAATGATACGCGTTGATCATTTTCCGACAGCACACGAAAGCATTAATAACATGATGTCGCGGCTATTAGCAGCGATAGCTAATAATCTGTGTTTAACAAACCGATTGTTTCAAGTAGAGTTTTTATCTACACTCAGTGGTGAAATGCTGATTACACTGATTTATCGTGCGCCATTAGATGAGGTTTGGCGTATTGAAGCCGAAAAATTGGCGCGTGAATTAGATGTTTATATTATTGGCCGCAGCCGTGGGCAAAAAGTGGTGTTGTCACAAGACTATGTGACTGAAAAATTAACTGTTCACGGGCGAGAATTTAGTTACCGTCAAATTGAAGGTGGGTTTACTCAGCCTAACGCTTATGTTTGTCGAGATATGTTGGAATGGGCATGCAGTGCCGCTAAAGGTTTAGGCGGAGATTTGCTCGAATTATATTGTGGCAATGGCAATTTTACGCTGCCGCTTTCTACTCACTTTAAGCGTGTTTTGGCTACCGAATTGTCCAAAACATCAGTTTACGCCGCACAAGAAAATATCGCTGCTAATGGTGCTGATAACATTGATATAGTGCGTTTGTCAGCACAAGAGTTTACCGAAGCTTATTCAGCTGTGCGCGAATTTCATCGTTTGCAGCAACAAAAAATCTATTTAACTGATTATGAATTTTCAACGGTATTTGTCGACCCACCACGAGCTGGTATTGACAACGAAACATTGAAACTACTACAAGGTTTTGAAAATATTATCTATATTTCATGCAACCCAGAAACCTTGCGTGCTAATTTGGATACACTGACACAAACGCATAGCATTCAACGCTTTGCACTATTCGATCAATTTCCATTTACTCATCATATAGAAAGTGGCGTATTGTTGATTAAAAAGTAATTGAATCAAAAGTCTAGCTGAAAAAACAGAATTTTAGTGACTCTGTTTGCTTTCAGCTAGCCTTTTAATATATACAAATATGAAGCAGATTTGTTCATTAAATAATATTCGATTATAAATAAACAAGTTGAGTAAATTTATAAATTCACATAAGTTTGATATCTAATTGGCTTATATTTAGGTATAGTGATCATACTTTCAACTTAATGGAGACTCACCATGAAAAAAACAATCCTTGCGCTATTTTTAGCAACTATTGCCGGTTATGGTATGGCAAAAGACAAACAACAGGTAACTGTTTCGCTAACTTCGGCCAGCACGATGGCTCAAGGCATGGCGATGGTTTTAGCCAATCAAATGCAAGAGCAAGGTGCACAAGTGGATATTTTACTCTGCGATAAAGCAGGCGATATCGCTTTAAAAGGTGCTAAAGGTGAAGCGCTGAAACCTAATAATGTTACTCCTGCACAGTTGTTAGACGGCGCTATTAAAAAAGGCGCAACGGCTTCTGTATGTGCGCTTTACTTGCCGAATACAGGCCATAAGGCAGAAGATTTACGTGATGGTATTAAGCCAGCAAATCCTGCAGCAATGGCCGCTAGCTTGCTAGAAAAAAACCGTAAGCATATCGGTTTTTAATTCAAGTTTGTTAGTAAGATAAACCTGTGTTGGCGCTTAATTAAATAGGCGTGACACAGGTTTTTTATTTAGACGATTCTGAGTGAGCGAAACGAATTAAATCATTAAGCGTGATACAAGCAATAAAGCAGCTTTACATCAGTTTTGTTTTTACAGTTTTAAAAGGCTACCTGAAACGTTTCAGGTAGCTTGTTAAGTATTTACTTGGTTAGACTTAAAACATAAGTCTTGTTTGACAGCGTTGTTTAGATTGTGGAGTGTCTATTATTAACAGTGTTCCAACGAAAAAGTGCTTTAGTTAGAGCTCGGAAATAGTTTAGGTGATAATTTCACATACCAAGCCGCTGCTTGCACTTGTACTACATAAGCTAAAGCAATTAATAGAGCTGCTTCGGCGCCTTCGGTGCCAAAAACACCTAAAGCAATGGCTAGAGCGATGGAAAGATTACGCATCACAGTGCCATAAACCAGAGCGATGCCATCATCACGATTAAAACGCCATTTGGCAATCACAGTTGATAATGTAAAGTTTACTGCATACATCACCACTAAAGGCAGCAACAATTGTAATAACACCGATGGTTGATCAATGATGGTGTGTGCTTTTAAAGCCATAGATACAAAAACAATCCCTAATACACCCAATGTAGATAGCGGCGGAAATTTTGGTTTGATGTCTTTATTGAAGGTTTCTGCACCCTTATTTTTAACAAGCCATCTTTGTGTGAAGTAACCCAAAACCAAAGGTACAAATACAATCATTATTATTTGTATAAATACGTCTAATAAAGGTACTTCAACTACTGCACCTAATAATCCAGACAGGTATAAAGGGGTTAGCAATGAGCCTAAGATTAAACCTACTACTGTCATTTTAACGGCTGCGGGTACATTGCCTTTAGCAAAGCCTGTCCAAGAAATGGTCATGCCTGAAGTGGGCAGTAAGCTCACCAATAACAAACCCAAGCGCATCAGGGCTTGATCTTTGAAAAATAAAAGCCCTAATCCATAACCTAATGCAGGAACGAAGATAAAATTGATTAAAATGGCTGTTAATTGTACTGGTGCACCACCAGATTTAAACAGCTCTTTCATATTCATTGTCACCATCATTGGATAAACCATCAGAAAGGTGAGCGGTAGAATTAGCGACTTTAGAAAACTTGCGTTTTCAATTGCATAACCAAAACCTAGCCCGAGTAGCATCGCTAATGGAATGCTCAAGGTTAAGTTTTTTTGTAACCACATTAAGGTACGCCACATACTTGCTCCAATTGGTTTGCATTATTTTATACACACTCAAATACCGTGCTTGCGTTTGTATTTTTACAGGCTTTAAATAGTGTATCCATGAATGTCACGACACATTTATACTTGTTATAAAACCTCTAATATTCAGTAAAATGTTGTTGTGTATTATGGTTTCTATGGTTAAATTTCATTTTTTTGGATATATTTTTTAATTAAATAATCGGCATAGAATCCACCCAGTGGGATAAATGCCAGCAAGATAATTTTAATCGCCATTAAACTTGGCAATACTCGTTTAATAACAGAGTAAATTAAAACTGTTACCAGTGAAATAAATAAAACACCATGGATTGGCCCCAAAATAGATACCAATATTGGCCATCCAGCTAATCGTTTGAGAGGCACTGCAATCAACACCAAACCAAGCAATGCAACGCCATCTGTAAAAGCTAAACCATAGATCATGTTTAGCATACGACGATTACTACTCACTATATTTGACACTTGTCACTCTTTCTAAAATTATTCAGCATTTAAATTAAGCCCTCAATACCAACGTAAAAAATTAGCAAAAGGCTACCTGAAAATACTTAAGGGTTCTTATTTATAGATATTTGCGAAGTAGCTCGCATTCAACACTGATTTTTCGGTTTAATGGCAACGCAGCACTACCAAGCGATTGATAGCCATTTAATTCGTAAAACACTACTGAATTGAGCGAGGCGTAAAGCTTTATAAAGCCTAAACCTGCTTGTGTTGATAGCTCTTCGGCACGTTGTAGCAGTGCAGTGCCTAAACCTTGATTGTGAACAAAAGGATGGACATATAAAGCATCAAGCTGAGCTTCTTGGAAATCTAATTGGAAAAAACCTTGAATATGCCCTCGATATTCAGCTACCCACAGCGCTTTTTGGCGATCGCACATGGTGTCCAAATAGCTTTCTGGATGCAGTAATTCTAGCCATGCATCTAAAATCTGGTCGTTATAACTGCGAACACAGGTATAACGCACGGAGTATTGGTGTGCGTTATAAATATGCTCGCAATCACTAGGTCGGGCAGGGCGAAGATGGGTAATGATGCTCATGTGGTACACACTCGATTGGTTTAACGGGTTAAGCTTTGATGCAAAGTTTGAGCCGTTTTATAGGCTTGATCGGCATCTTCAGCCAAAACGGTGAAATGCCCCATTTTTCTGCCTTTTCGAGCAGCTTTTTTGTGGTATTGGTGCAAATGGGATTGGGCATTACTTTGTAGCGCTAGCCAGTTTGGCTCACTGCCGTTTTCACCCCAAACATCGCCTAATATATTGGCCATGCAGCATGAACTGAGTAAACGTGGGTTGGCTGGCGGTAAATTACATAAAATACGCACTTGCTGTTGGAATTGATCGGTAGCACAAGCATTTAAAGTGTGGTGACCGCTGTTATGCGGACGCGGTGCAATTTCGTTAACAACCAATTCTTGGGTGTCGCCAACAACAAACAATTCTACTGCCAACACGCCTTCATAGTTTAATTCATCAGCCAAGCGGCAAGCCATTTGCTGCGCTTGTTGCTGGAGGTCTTGAGATAAGCGAGCGGGAACAATTGAATACGCCAAAATACCATTTTCATGGTGGTTTTCAGCTGGATCAAAAGTGCAGATGTTGTTGGTGTTTAAACGGCAGACAATCACAGAGATTTCGCTGCGTAAATCGACCATTTTTTCTAACACACAATCTACTCCGCCATGTTCGACAAACGCAGATTGTAGTTCCTCCAGTGTTTTCACACGAATTTGACCTTTGCCGTCGTAGCCTAAAGTAGCGGTTTTCAAAATACCAGGTAGCAGCTCAATACATTTTTCACTGATATCTTGTGTTGAACAAATAGCTTGATATGGCGCGGTATTTAAGCCCGCTTTACGTATCCATGCTTTTTCTTGAATACGGTTTTGTGCAATGGCTACGCAATCTCCACTGGGCGATACGCGTGTATGCTTAGCCAAAAAACGCATTGCATCAGCGTTAACATTTTCAAACTCAGTGGTTACGGCGGCACATTTGGCTAATTCAGCTAAAGCCAGTGCATCATCAAATGCAGCACATAAGTGGCGATTAGCATAGGCTGCTGCAGGTGCATTAGGATCTGGGTCTAATACAGTAACGTGGTAGCCCATGGTTTGGGCTGCTACCGTAAACATACGGCCGAGCTGGCCACCGCCAAGTATGCCAAGCATAGCAGGTGGGAGAATAGCAGTTTGGATTGAATTCATGAGAAAGGCTGCAAAAGCTTATAAATAAAGGACTTATTGTAACAAATTTTATGAGGGAAGGTTAGCTTCAATAGACGAAAGTAGCTTGATTTTTTTTGAGTTATACCATTACTGAATTACCCAATAGTATTGGTTTCACTTGGTTAGCAAATGTTTATAAGTTGATAAAGCCAAGGTCAATAGAAACGATCTAATTGGACATGTTTCATTAGCCACTTAACGCACAAGCCAATTAAAACTGCGCCAATGAGCGTGCCTTCACGGACACTGTCAATTTGCCCTGCAATAAGCCAAGAAAGCAGCACTGATAAAGAAACCAAACTGCAATCAAATATAATTTTTACATTGCCAAATAGCTGTTTGGCTTTAAGCGCAATGGTTTTTACTAAGCCTTCACCAGGGTTGAGCACTAATTTGGCGATTACAGTTAGATAAACACCAAAACTAATGATGAATGTGCCTGCTATACAGTAGATCAATTGTTTCAGGTAGCCTTCAATGTGTATATTTTGAGTCAACATCATACTAAAATCAGTGAATACACCCATCAGCATGACTGGAATAATTTGTAAAAATTGTAGACGAGGGAAAGCTTTGCCCAGCAAGACAATTTCTAATGTGAAAAAGATAAAATTAACAATGAATATCCAAGCACCAAAACTTAGTTGAGTGTGCAAGCTAATAACATAAGGCAAACTGGCGATAGGTGAGATGCCTAAATCGGCTCTGGTGGTAATGGCGATTCCAAGAGTCATTAAAAATAGGCCACTTATAAAATAAGTAAGCCTAATCCAAATGGCTTTCTCAGGGTGTCGTTGCCACCATCTGGCATTTTTTAAAGCAGTTTCGTGTTGAGGCATTGTCATATAGTGTATCAAGGCTTTGTAAATGGAGAACGCTTGGTGGAAATCTAAACATTAAATTAGTTGAAAAATCAAGGGTGTTGATTTTAAACAGTTTTTTAATATTAATATTGACTTATTTTATTTGTCCAAACCTTCTTGCACCATTTGCACCGCGCGCAACACAGCACGGGCTTTATTTTGTGTTTCCTGCCATTCGGCTTCTTCTTCTGAGTCGGCCACAATGCCGCCACCGCTTTGAACAAAAAGAATATTGTCTTTAATCACCGCAGTGCGGATGGTAATGCATAAATCCATATCGCCATTGAAGCCAAGATAGCCAGCGGCGCCCCCATAAATACAACGTTTACTTGGCTCCAACTCTTCAATGATTTCTAATGCACGCACTTTAGGTGCGCCAGAAAGTGTACCTGCTGGAAACGTGGCTGCGAGTACTTCCATGTTTGATACATCATCTTTAAGCGTGCCCTCTACGTTGGATACGATGTGCATAACATGAGAATATTTTTCAACAATCATTTTTTCGGTAACTCGAACTTGGCCGGTTTTACTGATGCGGCCAACGTCATTTCTGCCCAAGTCGATCAACATAACATGCTCGGCAATTTCCTTGGCATCGCTTAATAAATCAGCCGCGAGCGCTTCATCTTCGGCAGGTGTTTTACCGCGCAGGCGAGTACCTGCAATTGGGCGGACAACTACATTGTCGCGTTCACGGCGTACTAAAATTTCAGGTGATGCGCCAACAATATGAAAATCACCAAAATCATAATAAAACATATACGGCGATGGGTTCAATGTGCGTAAAGCACGATAAAGACTGAGCGGATTGTCGTTGTATTCCATGCTAATACGTTGGCTTGGCACGACTTGCATGCAATCGCCTGCAAGAATATATTGGCGAATAGTGCGCACATATTCTTTATAACGTGCTTTGCCAGTTTCGTTTACTGGTTCGGTTTTAGGGCTGCCGAGCGACAAAGGAATGGCGCAGGTTTGGCGCAGCATAATGCGTAATTCTTCCAAGCGTTCGCGTGCAATTCTGTAGGCATCAGGCTTGGCTGAGTCAGCATAAACAATCAAGTAGATTTTGCCACTCAAATTATCAACCACAGCTAATTCTTGCGACAGCATGAGTAGAATATCAGGCGTGCCAATGGTGTTGGGCTTGTCAGCGTGTTTGAAACGATGAGCAAATTGTTCAAAGTGATAAATGGTTTCATAACCAAAATAGCCAACTAATCCGCCTGTAAATCTAGGCAGATTGGGAATTTCAGGCGTTTTAAAGCGAGCATGAAAAGCTTCAATAAAATGCAAGGGATTGCCATCATGGCTTTCAATAATTTGATGATTTTCGTAAACATCAAGATGATTGCCGTTGGCTTTTAGATAAGTGCTACAGGGTAGGCCAATAAACGAATAACGGCCAAAGCGTTCGCCGCCAACCACCGATTCAAGCAGATATGAATAAGGTTGGTTAGCGAGTTTTAAATACAGTGAAAGCGGGGTATCAAGATCGGCGAGCACTTCTTGAACCAGTGGAATGCGGTTATAGCCTTCCGCGGCTTGCTGATGGTATTGTTGCAGGGTAATCATCTCAGGCTGCCTGAAAAATAAAATATGTTTTCGAGTATAACAAAGCCATTTGTTTTTCGCTATGTTGAGGCTACCTGAACATAATTAAGAAACAAATGAGTTTGTTTGGAAGTGGTGTTCATCAGCTGTATAACGTGCTTGATTTTTAAATGAGCTATAAACAAAAAAGGCTACCTGAAAAACTATTGTTTCAGGCAGCCTTTTAGTTTTAAATATTTAGATTAATGCATTATTCTTCGGGCTTGACGCCATCAGTTTCATCAACCTTACCTTCGGTAATATCAATTTGAATACCAGATTTCTGACGAACTTTTTGATCAATTTCGTTGGCGATTGCAGGGTTTTCTTTTAACCATACCCGTACATTGTCTTTGCCTTGCCCAATTTTTTTACCATTGTAGCTATACCAAGCACCTGCTTTTTCAACGATATCAAATTTCACACCCAAGTCGATTAATTCGCCTTCCCAGCTAATGCCTTCGCCATACAGAATATCAAATTCCGCTTGACGGAAAGGTGGAGCAACTTTGTTTTTAATTACTTTAACGCGGGTTTCATTGCCAACAACCTCATCACCTTTTTTAATTTGGCCGATACGGCGAATATCAAGGCGAACTGAAGCGTAGAATTTAAGCGCGTTACCACCAGTTGTGGTTTCGGGCGAACCAAACATAACGCCAATTTTCATGCGAATTTGGTTAATAAACATCACTAAAGTATTGGTTTTTTTAATGTGGCCAGTGAGCTTGCGCAAGGCTTGGCTCATTAAGCGAGCTTGTAAGCCAACGTGAGTGTCGCCCATTTCGCCTTCAATCTCTGCGCGCGGAACCAAAGCGGCAACAGAGTCGATTACCACCATATCAATGCCACCAGAGCGAACCAACATGTCACAAATTTCCAATGCCTGTTCACCAGTATCTGGCTGAGAAACCAATAAGTTTTCCACTTGAACACCCAGTTTACGAGCGTAACCAGGGTCAAAAGCATTTTCTGCGTCAATAAAGGCGCATACGCCACCTAGTTTTTGGCATTGGGCAATGGCTTCTAAACATAACGTTGTTTTACCTGAAGATTCCGGGCCATAAATTTCTACAACCCGTCCACGAGGCAAGCCGCCAACACCAAGTGCTAAATCTAAGCCAAGTGAACCAGTAGAAATAACTTCTAGCGTTTCATCTTTGTGGCTGCCGTCCATCTTCATGATGGAGCCTTTGCCGAAGTTTTTTTCGATTTGCGCCAAGGCGGCGGCGAGGGCTTTGCTTTTATCGTCTGACATGAATATTCCCATATGATTTCAAATTGGTTGCAATGCGAATTATCGCATAAATTAATGTATTACTGTGAAGCTCAATAAAATACGCTACTACTTGTTTCAGGTAGCCTTTTATTTAAATCGATGCACTATTTTCTTTTAAAGCAATTTCTGCCTGCTCATCAGCATGATAGCTAGAGCGAACCATGGCACCGATGGCAGCGTTGGTGAAACCTATAGCATAAGCTTCTTGCTCAAACTCTTTAAATTGGTCTGGAGTAACATAACGTAATACGGGCAAATGACCGTCTGAGGGCTGTAAATATTGGCCTACGGTAATCATTTCAATATTGTGGGCGCGCATATCACGCATGATTTCTCGGACTTCGTCATCGTTTTCACCTAAGCCTACCATAATGCCAGATTTAGTTGGAATATTGGGTTTCAGCTCTTTATAACGACGTAATAAGTCGAGTGAGTGTTGGTAATCTGAGCCTGGGCGTGCTTGTTTATAAAGACGAGGATGGGTTTCTAAGTTGTGATTCATCACGTCTGGCGGGGTTTGCGTCAGAATATCTAGCGCAATATCTAAACGACCTCGAAAATCAGGCACTAAAATTTCAATTTTAGTTTGTGGACTTTTTTCACGAATAGCGGTGATGCAATCGGCAAAATGTTGAGCACCACCGTCGCGCAGATCGTCACGATCTACAGAGGTGATAACGACGTAGTTTAGCTTCATCGCCGCAACCGATTCAGCTAGGTTTTTAGGCTCTTCAGTGTCTAATGGGTTGGGGCGGCCATGGCCTACGTCGCAAAATGGACAGCGACGGGTACAAATATCGCCCATAATCATGAAAGTAGCAGTACCCTTGCTAAAGCATTCGCCGATATTTGGGCAAGAAGCTTCTTCGCAAACAGTATGCATTTTTTGGTCGCGTAAGATATTTTTAATTTCAAAAAACTTGCTGCCCGTTGGTAACTTGGCGCGTATCCAAGATGGCTTTTTCAACTTTTCTTGCAGTGGCACTATTTTAATGGGAATGCGTGCAGTTTTATCAGCGCCTCGATGCTTAACGCCTTGGAGATTGCTTAGTTTGATGTCGCGTGTATCGCTCATTATTGTTCTTTCAATGCAAGGTTGAGAGTTAAGTGGCGTGTAAGCACAGCAGCTACGTTATTTATTGTTGGAGCGGGTTGCACATGATTAGCGATTTGGGTCATTTCTAAACCAGAGTAGCCACAAGGGTTAATGTTTTGGAACGGTGTTAAGTCCATATCAACATTTAGAGCAAGGCCGTGATAAACCGATCCGTTTTTTATACGCAATCCTAGTGAAGCAATTTTTTGTTCATCTACATACACGCCGGGGCGTCTAGGATCAGCGTTGGCTTGGATATTATATTCTGCCAATGTTTCGATGATGCTATTTTCTAATGCATTTACGATGCTGCGTACACTTGTTTTACGGCGTTTAAAATCAATTAATGTATAGACAATCAATTGGCCAGGCCCATGATAGGTGATTTGACCACCGCGATCAATTTGAACCACGGGAATGTCACCGCTTATCAACAAATGCTCGGGCTTGCCAGCCAAGCCTTGGGTAAATACCGGCGGGTGTTCAACTAGCCACAGCTCATCTTCTGTTTCATCGTTACGAGTATCATTAAATACTTTCATTGCTTCAAAAGTAGGTAAGTAATCAGCCAAGCCTAAGGGTACAATTTTCATGCTTATAAAACCATTTTAACCAGAGGATGAAAAGTGAGTGAACGATAAATATTATCAAGTTGCTCTTGGTTGTCTACATTAACAATAACGGTTGCGCCCAAATAGTTGCCTTTACTGCTAGGGCGAATGGTAATGTGATGCGCACATGTGTGCGGTGCATTTTGTTGAACAACGTCTAAAATAATGACGCTAAATTCATCATGGTATACGCCCATGACTTTAATCGGAAAGTCACACGGAAACTCGATGAGTGAAGTGTTTTCTTCGGTATTGAGAGCGTTGGATGAAGTGTCGTCCATAATCTTTCCTTAAGTATGTTTCAGGTAGCCTTTATAATATTGAGCATGGCACTGAAAATATGAGAGGTTATTCTAACGCAAATAAGTATGTTTATCTATGCGGGTTAACCATTAGTGGTGCTTGTGTCAAGCTAGGTTTTAAGCAATTAAATGCAACACTATTAAGTTGTATAAATGAGAACACTCGTGTTATTTTCAAGCACTGAACGCAAATAAACAATAGGCTACCTGAAAGCTATAGATGAGTTAGAATTTGACTTGTAAATTAATGGTGAAAAAATAAAATAGTGAGCAGGTTAAAGTTTTATCTATTTGATTTATATTTTTCTAACTTGAAAAATATAACAAGAACCCAACTTGACTCGCATACTTACACTTTTATAGCTTGAAATAAAGCAGAGAAAATATGGCAACTAAAACACACAGTCTTGATGAATACAGCGCATTAGCGATGTTGCCACTACGTGATGTAGTGGTTTATCCCTATATGGTACTGCCTTTGTTTGTAGGCAGACCCAAATCTATTGCTGCCTTAGAATATGCCATGGAAAACGATGAACCTGTTTTTCTATTGGCTCAAAAAGATCCAAACGAAGAAGATCCTGGCACTTCAGATCTTCATGAAATGGGTACGATAGCCAATGTTTTACAAGTGCTGAAATTGCCAGATGGCACAGTAAAAGTATTGGTGGAAGGTATGCAGCGCGCCCGTGCGCTCAATATTGAAGACAATGGTGAGTACTTTGTCGCAACAATGGAAACAGTTGCCGATGAACCTGGCGCAGATAATGATGAAGAAGCTTTGCGCCGTACATTGTTGGGGCAATTTGAGCAGTTTTCTAAATTAAATAAAAAAATCCCATCTGAAGTGATAAGCACTATTCAAGTTATTGAAGAAAATGGCCGCTTAGTTGATACGGTTGCTGCACATTTGCAATTGAAACTGGAATATCGCCAAGAAATCCTCAATACCATCAACGTCTCCGCTCGAATGGAGTTGTTGCTGGGAATGCTGGAAGGCGAGCTGGATATCTTACAGGTGGAAAAGCGTATTCGTGGTCGCGTGAAGCGCCAGATGGAAAAATCACAGCGTGAGTATTACCTCAATGAGCAAGTGAAAGCCATTCAAAAAGAATTGGGTGAGGAAGACGAGCAAGGCGAATTAGATGCGCTTGAAATCCAAATCAAAACTGCTGGGATGAGCAAAGAGGCTGAAGAAAAATGTTTATCAGAGTTGAAAAAACTCAAAATGATGCCGCCGATGTCTGCAGAGTCAACCGTAGTGCGCAATTATATTGACACTTTATTAGAACTGCCTTGGAAGAAAAAGTCTAAAGTTATTAGAGATATTTCCAAAGCAGATTTAGTGCTTAACGAAGACCATTACGGCTTAGAAAAAGTTAAAGAACGTATTTTGGAATATTTAGCCGTTCAAAAGCGTGTTGATAAATTAAAAGGACCAATTTTGTGTCTGGTTGGCCCTCCTGGTGTCGGTAAGACCTCATTAGGTGAATCTATTGCCAAGGCAACTGGCCGTAAATATGTGCGCATGGCATTGGGCGGCGTTCGGGATGAGAGTGAAATTCGTGGTCATCGCCGAACTTATATTGGCTCGATGCCAGGTAAAATATTACAGAACATGACCAAAGCGGGCGTGAAGAACCCTTTGTTTTTATTAGATGAAATTGATAAATTAGGCAATGATTTCCGTGGCGATCCAGCTAGTGCGCTTTTGGAAGTCTTGGATCCAGAACAAAACCACAGCTTTGTCGATCATTATGCCGAAGTAGATTATGATTTAAGCGATGTCATGTTTATCGCAACTTCTAACAGCTTGAACATACCTCCAGCTTTACTCGACCGAATGGAAATTATTCGTCTGTCTGGCTATACGGAAGAAGAGAAAGTTAATATTGCTATGCAATATTTAGTGCCTAAGCAAATGAAGCGTAACGGTGCTAAAGATGGCGAATTAGTGATAGAAGAGTCTGCTGTGCGTGATATCGTGCGCTATTATACCCGCGAAGCTGGTGTACGCTCGCTTGACCGTGAAATAGCCAAAATTTGTCGTAAAGCAGTAATGAAATCTGCGCTCTTAGAAGAAAGCTTGCCCAAAACCCGAACACGTGCAAAGGCTAAAGTCGAGCCTGTTGAAACATTGATGGTTAATAGTGACAACTTGAATGATTATTTAGGTGTTCGTCGCTTTGATTATGGCGTAGCTGAGGAAGAAAACCGCATCGGTCAAGTAACAGGCTTAGCGTGGACAGAGGTGGGCGGAGAGCTGCTAACCATTGAAGCAGTAGCATTAAAAGGCAAAGGCAATATTGTTCGCACCGGCAAATTGGGTGACGTGATGCAAGAGTCTATTTCTGCTGCATGGAGTGTTGTACGTTCTCGATCAGATGCTTTGGGTATTGCGCCAGATTTCTACGAGAAAAAAGACATACACGTACACGTTCCTGAAGGTGCAACACCAAAAGATGGCCCTAGTGCTGGTATTGCTATGTCTTTGGCTATCGTGTCAGCGTTAACCGATATACCAGTACGCGCTGATGTGGCAATGACGGGTGAAATTACTTTGCGAGGTGAAGTGTTGCCCATTGGCGGCTTGAAAGAAAAGTTATTAGCCGCACTGCGCGGTGGCATTAAACATGTTTTAATCCCCCAAGATAACGTTAAAGACTTAGAAGAAATCCCGCAGAATGTTAAAGAAGGCTTAGAAATCCATCCCGTTAAATGGATTGATGAGGTGCTTGAATTGGGTTTAGAGCGTCAGCCACAGCCGTGGCAAGTAGGTGCAACTGTCGAGAATCCTGCTCTTGAAGTAGTGGAGCCAGTGCCCCAGCGCAAAGCCACTAAACACTAATACTATGCAATTGTGTTGTAAAAGGTGTGGAATAACAGAGGATATGTTGATTAAAACCAGTTAATTCACACCTTTACTCTTGACATGGCGTTTTTAGGCTTGTTATAAAGTGATTGATATACAGAAATCGTACCGAATAGCCTGATTTTTGCGGCTTTCATTATTTTGTTAATAACTAGAAAGGGACTTATCTTGAACAAGTCTGAACTGATCGAAGCCATCGCTCAAGAAGCGGATATTTCTAAAGCAGCTGCTGCTAAAGCTTTAGACGGTATGATGAATGCCGTAACAGCTGCGCTGAAAAAAGGAGACACTGTAACGTTGGTAGGTTTTGGTACTTTCTACGTTGGCGAGCGTGCTGAGCGTCAAGGTCGTAACCCGAAAACTGGTGAGCCGTTGACTATAGCTGCCGCTAAAACGCCAAAATTCCGTGCTGGTAAAGCATTGAAAG
Source organism: uncultured Neisseria sp. (assembly GCA_964563885.1). Lineage (GTDB taxonomy): Bacteria > Pseudomonadota > Gammaproteobacteria > Burkholderiales > Neisseriaceae > CAZLYX01. The sequence continues at coordinate 88,343 of CAZLYX010000002.1, forward strand.
ACGCGTTGTAATATTTATCCTAGATCTGTTTTAAATGACACTTCTAAAAAGCAAGCCATCTGGCTTGCTTTTTTGTGTTTACCGCTCTGCTTAATGACCAGTGTGGCTTTCATAAGGCTTTTTCAGGTAGCCTTACAGCTTAAGGTGCAGCCTAATAGAGAACAAGCTGCGTTGGAGCGTAAAAAAGGTTACAATGCCGTTCTGTTAATCTTTCCGATTCTAAAGACTGAAATATGTTTCATACTATTGAAAAATACAAAGGCCCAGCCAAAGTTTTGCTAGGTTTAATTGCTCTAACTTTTGTAGGGTTTGGCGTCAGTACTGTTGCTGCTCCAGGCTCCGATTACATTGCCAAAGTGGGCGATCAAAAAGTGAGTAGCAATGATGTTAATGCTGCGGTGCAAAACGCTCAGGCGCAAGGTGTAGAGAGTACGCCTCAATCGCTGTTTCAATCACTCCTACAACGTGCTTATCTGACAGAGGGAGTGAAAAGCAATGGCATTGCCGTATCGCTGGAGCAGGTCAAAAAAGCGATTGTGGATGACCCTATGTTTCACGATGAAAAAGGGCAGTTTAGTAAAGAAAAACTGAATGCTTTCTTGGTGCAACGCCAATTAACTGAAGATCAATTTGTAGCAGAATTGCAGCAGGAGTTTGCATTACAAAATCTAATGAGCCTTGCCCAAGCTGGTAATCTAGTGAGTGATGTGCAAGCTCAACAATTGCTAAATGTAATGATGGCCAAGCGAGTGGTGCGTACCATTACGCTTCAACCTAGTGCTTTTGCGGCGGGTGTTAAAGTGGATGACGTAGCGCTTAAAGCTTTTTACACTGCAAATAAAAAACAATATGTGGTTCCTGAAGCGGTACAGTTTGAATTTTTAGAGTTGGCTCAAAAAGAGCTGGCAGATAAGCAAACTGTGAGTGAAGCGGAGCTAAAACAGGCTTACGATAAAGACACTGCATCCAACGCTGCGGCAGAGCGCCGTGAAGTTGCTCACATCATGTTTGCGGTGTCACCTGATGCAGATGCAGCAGCTAAGGACTTAGTAAAAGCTGAAGCGGAAAAAGTACTGCTTCAATTGAAGGCTAAACCGGATAATTTTAGCGCGCTGGCCAAACAGTTTTCGAAGGACGATATATCGGCGCAAAAAGGTGGTAGTTTAGGTGTTATTGCTCAAGATGGTTCGCGCGGTAAGGTGTTTGAGCAAGCTGCATTTGCGTTGGCACCTAATGGCACCAGTGATGTGGTGGAGACTGAATTTGGTTACCATATTATCAAAGCTGGTACTGCAGTGAGCAAAGCTACTTTCGAACAAGAAAAACCACGTTTAGAAACACTGCTAAAACAGCAAAAATCAGCACAAGCTTTTGTTAAAGCAAAAGAGCAATTAGCTGAGTTAACCTTTAATAATCCTACTGATCTCAAGATGGCTGCAAAACAGATGGGATTAGAAATTAAAGAATACCAAGGTTGGATGGGACGTGAAACAGTAGCTCAAGCAGGCTTGCCAGCAACGTTAACCACGGCTTTGTTTAGCGACGAAGTGATGAATAAAAAGCAAAACTCGGATGTGGTAGAAATGTCGCCAGATATTGTTTGGGTGGTGCGTGCTAAAGAAGTACGTAAGGAAAGTGCTGATACGTTTGAGCAGGCAAAAGAGCAAGTTCAGCGCGACTATTTAAATCAAGAAACGGTAAAGCTAGCTAAGGTAAAAGCTCAAAAACTGTTATCAGATTTAAAAAGTGGGGAAAAACTAGCCTTAGCTTGGTCGTCAGTAGAAGAGCTTAGTGCTGAGCAAGCCCGAAGTGCATTGCCGCCAGCAGCTTATACGCAAATGCTGAAAGCACATCCGCAAGGTGATAAACCTGCGTATCTGTTGTTAGAAGGCTTGCCAGCGCCGGTAATTATGGAAATTCAAGCAGTGAAGCTACCTGAAAATATATTGGCTGAAATGCCTCAGGCAAAGCAGCTTTTGGTGCAAAATCAAACCAACGGCATTCTCAGTAGTTTGATTGTTTATCTACAAAAACAAATTCCGTATAAAGAGGGTGCTCAAAAAATAGAATCAGAGCAGGATTGATTATTCTGGAATAAAATTACGTAGTTCCATAAGTAATAAAAAAGCTACCTGAACGTTTTTAACTAGATTAAATTTTCGTTTTCAGGTAGTTTTTTGTTGTCTAGATAAAAATGGAAGCTAAATATAAGTAGGCTTACTCAGCTTGTTGTGATTGTTCTAGTGATTGTGATTGTGGTCGTTCTAGTGATTGTTCCACTTTTTTATTTTCGTTGTTTTCCTTTTTATCGCCATCAGGAATCACCGCGTTTACCACCGCACCAGTAGTCTTTACAACTATTTTGCCTGCAGTAAATACGGTAGTTGCAGCCAAATCTACTGCAGATGCAACCACACAACCGCTTAAAGATAAAGCCAGTAATATGGCTGTTAAGGAATAGATAAAGTAGGAGGGCATATAGGCTTCTTTATTAAGAGTCTGAAGTGTGTGGTTTGTGATGATGATGGTCGGCATGACAAGCATTGTTTAATTGCGCCCATTCTTCATCATCACCCTCAAATTCAACTATTTCATCATACTCACCGCTTTCCAGCATTGCCACCAACTCTTGCAGTGATTCAGCACCTTCTACCCAATCACATGGCTGGCCAGCAGGAGTGTTTGGTGAGAGAACCGCTGCTGTGCCATCATGCCAAGCCAGCCAATAGCCGTTAGCGGTTTGTATAAACAATGCCTCAGGGTGGATATGTTCATCAACTGTGTTTTCGAGCATACGTGTGGCAATATTAGCCTGAAAGG
>CAZLYX010000003.1:0-9312 GCA_964563885.1 uncultured Neisseria sp.
GAAACTACACGCTCACCGGTACGGGTGTAAACGCCCAAGCCCAGTGCATTGTTGCTGTATTCCCACGGATCCAGAGTATCCATGTCGTTCAGTTGGGTGCTCAATCTACCGGCACGTACTTTACCGAAGTTGCCATCCAAACCGATGAATGAATCGCGACCGGCCCAATTGCCGCCGCCAGCTACGGAGATGTCGTTTTCAACTTGCCAAATAGCATTCAGGCCAGAACCCAAGCTTTCGCTGCCTTTGAAACCGATGCGCGAACCGAAGTCGGCAATTTCAGTAGTAGCATGGTCTTTAGTGGTTTTACCACCAACAGTAACTTTAGTTTGAGCTACTTCAACACCGGCTTTGATTTGACCGTATAAAATTACATCGGCCATAGAAGCAACAGGCAGAGCAGCCAGAGTCAAAGCAATTAGGGTTTTTTTCATTGCTGTATTCCTTTTTCTATGTTTTAAGAAACAAACTTAAATGGGGTATATATGAAATCCATCTAAGCTTTTACATTTCATCGCAGCGTTAGCGATTTCATGGGTACTAATATAAATGCTTCACTTCAAAAAAACAAACTTTATTGCCTCTCAGTTACTTAGTTGGCTTTAAAACTTGTTTTAATCTTTACAGCCAATCTAACAATGTTATTTAAAAACAGCAGGTTAGAATAACTGAATGTTGTTTATCCACAAATACAACAAATCTAATTATTTTGTTGCTTTTATGCACTTAAATCATTCTTAAGCGGTATTGCATCAGGCTTCACTGTGTTTTAGCTGCTTTATTTTATAGCCAAACCAAGCTGGTTTTAAGCATTAGGATGAGCACTTATTAAGGCTAGTTTCTTTACAACAGTGCCACTTTGCCCGCAACCGCCATCATGTTATTAAGGCTACCTGAAGCAGTGCTTTCAAATAGCCTTAAAATGCATGTTGGGCTGCATTGTAACAACGTTCAGTTATTTTGCATACCGTGCATGCTTTATTTAACACTCTTTAATTGCACTTTTTTGGTTTACGCCTTGGCATGGGTTGTTCAACGCTCATTTTTCTTTAGGTATTTTATCTATATAGATAGATAAACTGTATGACGATATATATAACTTACGGCAACAGCAATACTGGTTGGTTTACTCTAAAGTGGCTACCATCATCGCTTTAATAGTGTGCATTCTATTTTCGGCTTGATCAAATACAATCGATTGTGGGCTTTCGAATACTTGTTCGGTGACTTCTGCGCCATCTAAGCCAAAGGTTTGATAAATCCATTCGCCTATTTCAGTGTCGCGATTGTGAAATGCGGGCAAACAATGCATGAATTTGGTGTCTGCTTGCCCGCTGGCACTCATGAGCGTTTGATTCACTTGGTAAGGCTTGAGTAAATCAATGCGTTCACGCCATGTGTTTTCGGGCTCGCCCATCGATACCCAAACATCGGTATGGATGAAATCTACATTTTGAACGGCTTCTTGAGCATTGGCGGTTAATAGTATGCGCGCGCCACTTTGTTGGGCTAAAACGTGTACTTGATCAATGATATTTTGTTGCGGCCATAAGTGCTCTGGCGCGCCAATGCGCACATCCATACCCAACAATGCGCCCACCAATAATAGTGAATTGCCCATATTAGAGCGTGCATCGCCCACGTAAGCATAAGCGATTTGTTCTAATGGTTTGGCGCTGTGCTCGCGCATGGTGAGCATATCGGCCAGCATTTGCGTGGGATGAAACTCATTGGTTAAACCATTGTATACGGGCACGCCAGCGTATTTGGCCAGTATTTCGACAATCTCTTGGCCAAAGCCGCGATATTCGATGGCATCGTACATACGACCTAAAACACGCGCGGTGTCTTTCATGCTTTCTTTATGGCCAATTTGAGAGCCGTTGGGTCCTAAATAGGTAACATTGGCGCCTTGATCATAGGCGGCTACTTCAAAGGCGCAACGGGTGCGAGTGGAATCTTTTTCAAAAATAAGGGCAATGTTTTTGCCACGCAAGTGTTGGGTTTCACAACCTGCTTTTTTAGCGGATTTTAATTCTGCGGATAAATCTAGTAAATACAGGATTTCTTGTTTGTTAAAATCAAGTAGTTTCAGGAAATGGCGGTTTTTAAATTGAACGCTCATGTTGGCTCGCTTTAATCGGATGATGACAACTGCTTGGTGTTCATTATTATAATGCTGCTGGGTTTGCTTTTATGTTGCTTTAAATAAGAGCGGCTCTTTAAGAACTGGGCTTGCTTGGCTTATTATTAATTTTTGCATCTTTATATTCTGCATTAAGCTTAGAAAGCCTTTTTATAATCTGTATTGGTTAAATTAAGCTACACTAGGTTGCTTATCGCTCACTTATAGTTGGCTGATTTATGACAGCTTTTAAATGATGTTGTCCAATATTTTGAGGGCTCTTTAATAAAGCTACTTAAAGTAATTTAACCTAAAAAATAGATTTATAACCTGTCTTTATGTTTTTAACAAGTTTTTATGAATTGAAATGCTATCTGTTTTACCCGCAAAACCAATTAAACAAAGCCAAATAAAAGGCTACCTGAAAGCTTTTAACTTCATTGAAGCTTTGCTTTCAGGTAGCCTTTTGATGTTGATATAAACAAATTACAGACTAATTATCGAAATAAATAAACTTTGCACGTTTTACATTACATAAAAGCTCATAAGCAATGGTGCCCGCTGCTGCTGCTACTTCGTTGACGCTCACCACATCGCCCCATAATTCTACTTCTGCGCCTAAACCATGCTGCGAATCTTTTAATTCTATTGTAATCATGTCCATAGACACACGCCCAATTAAATAGCTGCGCTCACCCTCAACTGCTACTGCGGTGTTATTGGGTGCGCTACGCGGATAGCCATCGGCATAACCGCCCGCCACCAAGCCTACGCGCGTGGCTTTTTTGGTGTAAAAGGTGGCACCATAGCCAACTGGCTCATGAGGCTGCAAAACGCGTTCGCCAAATACGCCGCTGATTAAACGCATAACGGGTTGCAAGCGCTCATCAGTTTCACTCACTGGGCTAACACCATATAAAGCCAAGCCTGCCCTGCCCCAATCGCGGCATGCTTCGGGGTAATTTAAAATGGTTGCTGAGTTAGAAATGCTTTCTTCGCCTGCTAAATCTACACAGGCGCTATCAAAGGTTTCTATTTGTAAGGGCGTCATGCCGCATTCGGGATCATCGGAACAGGCAAAATGTGTCATCTTCACAATATCTGATACATTCGGGCTTTGTGCTAAGGCATGATAGGCAGAAGCATAGTTATGCGCAAAAAAACCTGCACGATGCATGCCAGAATCCATTTTTAGCCAAACTTTTACTGGCTGCTGCCATGTGTATTCAAGCAACGCTTCTAATTGCCACTGGCTGGTTACTGTTGGCCATAAATGATATTGCTCTACTTGTGCGTATTCCGAGGCTTCAAATACGCCTTCTAGCAATAAAATTGGATTTTGAATGCCTGCTTCGCGCAATTCAATCGCTTCATCTAAAGTGGCAACGGCAAAACCATCGGCCAAATCGTGTAAAGCCCAAGCACATCGAATTGCACCATGTCCATAAGCATTGGCTTTAATCACCGCCATTAATTTATTGCCGTGAAGTTGCTTTAAAAATAGGTAATTGTGTCGTAATTTTTCTAAACGAATTTGTGCGATTATAGGACGCATCTTTATTCTTTCCTCTTCAATATCATTATCTTTACTAGCGCTTTGAGCCACAGAGGTGTATGTAAGTGCAGTTTATTAGAGCAACCTCTGTTTATTAAACCAAAATTAATACGCTGATGTTTTATACCCAAGTATGTTCAATTATGTTCAAAAGCATCTATATTTCACACAGAAGATTTAACCAGCATCATACCTAACTAAGTGGCAAGCAATCCACCAAAGGCAACTATCAAAAAATTTATCATTGTGATTCTCAATCATTGGCAAGTACTGGCTTTATTCTGCTTTTTAAGTGCTGTGTATTTTATCAACTTTAATCTTTATTGTTTACCCATTCATATCTAAAGATACGCATAGTTATGTGTAATTTTTATCAATAGAAAGGCTACCTGAACGCACGTTTTTAACAAGGTTAAAAGAGTATTTCAGGTAGCCTAATGAATTAATGTGAATAACGGCTTAATGCTAAATCATCTACCTTAATTTCAGGTGTAACACCGCTTACAATATCTGCTGTTATTTTTCCTGAGCCTAAAGACATGGTCCAGCCCAAAGTACCGTGCCCTGTATTCAGGGTAAGATTTTCATAAACACTTTTGCCAATAATAGGCGTGCTGTCTGGCGTCATTGGGCGTAAACCAGTCCAAAAAGAAGCTTTGGATAAATCGCCACTACCTGGAAATAAATCGTTTACGACCAATTCAAGTGTTTCACGGCTTTTCTGATTGAGCTTAAGCTCATAACCAGAAAGCTCGGCCATGCCGCCTACGCGTATGCGATTATCGAAACGGGTAAGCGCTACTTTATAGGTCTCATCTAATACTGTAGAAACGGGTGCGGCGTTGGAATCTGTGATCGGAATGGTTAGCGAATAACCTTTTACTGGATAGATAGGCACATCTAAACCCAATTCCAATACGGCGCTACGGCTGAAACTGCCTAAAGCGCAGACAAAGTGATCTGCTTCAAAACGCTGACCATTAGCATAAACGGCACAAATATAGTTTCCTACCGAATCGAAGCGCTCGATGGTGTGATCATAAAGAAACTCAACTCCTTTTTGTTTACACAAATCAGCTAAGCGGTTGGTAAACAAGTAACAATCACCTGTGCTGTCGTTTGGTAGATGCAGCGCACCTGCTAATTTATGTACAGCATGACCTAAAGCTGGCTCATATTGTAAACATTCCTGCGCAGTTAGCGCTTGAAAAGGCACGTTATATTCTGCCAATACTTCTCTGTCTTTCATAGAGGCCGCTACTTCTTTTTCAGTACGGAATATTTGTAGCGTGCCGCGATGGCGGCCTTCAAAGTTCAATCCAGTTTCTTGCTCTAAGCGGGCAAACATTTCGCGACTGTATTCAGACACGCGAACCATGCGTTCTTTATTTAAGGTGTAATGTTGAGTTTCACAATTTTTCAACATTTGCATCATCCACTTAAGCTGATACATAGTGCCATCAGGCCGAAAAATTAACGGCGAATGTGGCTTCATCATCCATTTGGCCGCTTTAAACGGAATACCTGGTGCTGCCCAAGGCGTGGTGTAGCCATAAGAAAGCTGCCCAGCATTAGCAAAACTGGTTTCCATTGCCGGGCCGCTGGCACGATCAATCACCGTTACTTCGTGCCCAGATTGCTTCAGATACCATGCGGTGCTTACGCCAATGACGCCTGCACCCAATACAATGATCTTCATCGCGTTCTCCAGTTCTTCATGCCTAAGTGAAAGACTATAGTCTAATCAAAAATTAGTAGGTTTTTTCACTATTATTTTATATAATAAAACCATATTAATGCATTATTTTTCAAATAAAAAGGTAAAAACAATATGAAAGATATAGATAAAACTGATCGCAAAATTTTGCGGATTTTGCAAAAAAATGCCCGCATTGCGATGACTGAATTAGCCGAAAAAGTAGGCTTATCAACCACGCCCGTAACGGAGCGTGTGCGCCGCTTAGAACGAGACACTATCATTACTGGCTATCACGCGCATGTCAATCCTCACGCGGTGGGTTTGAGTTTATTGGTGTTTGTGGAAATTAAATTACGCTCTAAATCGGGGAATATTTTTGAAGACTTTCGCCGTGAAGTCGCGAAAATTCCACAAATTATGGAATGCCACTTGGTTTCAGGCGAATATGATTATTTGATTAAAGTGCGCCTGCCAGATATGTCTGCTTATCGCAACATGCTGGGAAATATTTTATTACAATTGCCCGCCGCCGCCGAAAGTCGTAGTTATGTCGTGATGGAAGAGGTTAAAGAAGAATTGATATTAGACATTAAAGATTAATTTTATTGTTGATCATATTTGCACAGAACACCCCTTATTAGCTGAGTATGCGTAACCAACAGGCAAAAAAATGCACACATCTTTCAATGTGTGCCAAGTCTACAAAGGAGAAATAGAGAAGCATTGAATAGCCAGTTATGACTGCCCAACGAAAAGAATCATATCAAAACGAAAATTACATGTCAATGTTAATGATTTTTTTATTTTCAATAAAGACCAAAAAGACACATAACAATCAATAATACTCACTTTCGAATAAAATAATATTCATTTATGAAAAAATGTTGTTTTTTATTCATACTTGATTTTCATTTATGACTTCTTGCTTATTTTGGGTTATCCGCGTTTGAAAATTATTCTAATCGGATTAAATATTATAGAAATGCCATCATAAATACTTTATGTTCTGCTTGCTGTACGAGTAAAATCTGTGACGTTAAACAAACAAAAAAATGCACACATTTTTTAATGTGTGCCAAGTCTACAAAGGAGAAATACGAGAAATCTGTTTAGTCTTTAAAACAACTGAACGGTCTTAATTTTGAAGCAATGGAAGTTTATGGTCAAGAATTAAATGTAATAGCTTTACTCTTAAAGCCAAAACTTGTGCTTTTTACAACAAAATAAGCAGTGTTTTTTAAAATTGATATCTATAGACTTATTTGTTATCGTTGTTTAATAAACACTTTGCACAAAGGTTACCTGAACCTTATTTGATGTTCAGGTAGCCTTTTAATGTTATTAGCTTTATTAGTTTAACCACTGTAATAAGCGCCCTACCGCCTCTGAGCGTTCACGGCGGCTGATTTCAGGTTGTTGGGTGTTTAATGAAGACCATTTCGGTTGACTACGGGCTTTGTTTAAGTCTGCTGGTAATTTAGAAGATTTCCAAGGTGCGGTGCCGCCTTGCATGGTGATTTCATTTTGGGCGGCATGACCACGCTTTTGTAGCGCAGCCAGTAAATCTAAGGCTCTAGCTGCTAGCAAGGTGATGGTTTCGGGATCAATATGCAAGGTTTGTTTGCCACTAAGCTTATCACTAATCGTTTGCATATTGGGCAATACACCACCCAATACACCACCAATAGCAGTACCCAAACCAAGTGAGCCGCCTAAAGTGGCCATATCAACGCCTAAACCGATGAGCGCGCCCGTGGCAGCGCCCGTAGTGGTGCGAATGCCATATTCTTTTAGTAAATCGCCATTAAATGGATCTTGTTGAAATGCTTTCAGCGCCCATTCGCCTGTATCAATTTCACTGTGGTAAAAGCGATAAATCTGAAACAATTGCTGCTGGAGCTGACGCTCTAGCTGACGTACTGAAGCTTGCATGGTGTGTAACACTGGTTCAGGATTGTCATCTTCATCAATTTCTTGTTTGTACGCAGCCACATCTAACAAAAAATGAGCAATATCACGCTTGGCTTCAAGGCTGAGCTGTTGCCATTCGCGGCGGCGCATTTCAATTAGCCTATCTAATATATCTCGCTCTGGCAACATAGTAGCCAAGTTATCCCACAACCGAATTTCACCTTCAAAATCAAATGCTACCGTATCAAAACCACTATAAATATGCAGTGAGCGCCTTGTGAACATTGTTACCCATTCACTTAAATCTTGGCTTTTAGTAAAGTTAAATACGGGCATTATTGGTTTGGCGCACCAAGACAATATTGTTAATTCATCTTTGTATTTATTTAATACTGGTTCGCGTGCATCCACTATATAAAGCGCCATATCGCTTTGTAATAATTGGCGCAATACTTTGGCTTCTTGGTTGAAATCTCCTTCTGCTTCAGCACTATCCAAAAATTCCTGTAAACGCTCAATGCCATCTTGGCGGCTGGAGGTATGATTTTCTAGCCAATCTAGCACGCCGCCAGCATCTTCCAAACCTGGTGTATCGTACAATAAAACCAAGGTTTCGCTACCTTCATTGATGGCACCTTGCTCAACATGACGCGTGGTTGCAGGTGCATTTTTTACTTCACCAAACGTGCTGTCGCGCAATAAAGTGCGCAACAGGGAAGTTTTGCCAGTGTTGGTGTGTCCAACCACAGCTAAAGATAAAGGTTTGCTCATAACGGGTTTGTTCCGTAAATTAATGATTGCAAGAGATGAATATGTCTATTCTCTATTGCTGCTTTGCTGTTCAGGTAGCCTTTTGTATTTATATGGACACCACAAATTTATTGTTTATTTATATGATTAAAGGCTACCTGAATCAGCAGTATGCTCTTTTTCCAACTGATTTTTTAAACGCTGCCGTTGGCTAAAATGTGGCGGGTCTAACCACGCCAGCTGACGCTCCAATAATGCATCGTGCCATTGGTTTAAGTAATCATTTTGACTACCAACGAATTGCTCATCTGCTAGCAACTGAACTACTGCACCACCCTGTGCCGCATCTGCAAGCATTGTGATTTGGCGCAGCATGCCGCGATCTGGCACAGCGTGAGCACGTACGCCAATGAGCAGTTGCACGGAATGTTGTTGCAATTCAGCTTTTAAAGCAGCCACTTTATCACGGCTATCAGCCACACCTTTATCCAACCAGTCTTGACCTAAAACATGCTTAAACCAAGCTGAATCAAGCCATGCACCTTCAAATAAAATTGCCCATTTTACGGCTTGGTCATTTAAATTAATTTTCGGCGTCACCACAACAATGTTTTCGCTGTGTATGTCTGCATCAACCACTTGTTGCTGCCATTGTTGAATAATGTGTTGATAATATGGCTGCTCCAAAGATAAGCCAGTGCTCGTGCCGCGTGCCATCTGTTTACACAATAGCCAAACCAAAAAACGCGGCAACATGCCATAACACACGATGCTGCCCACCAACAATCCACCCCATTGACGTGCGCTGGTGATGTCACTATTTAAACGGCTATTTAATATGGATTGCTTATCAGGCACTGGAAAACCAAGTTTTTCAGGTAGCCAAGACAGTACATTTACTGCATTTACAAACACACCATCACTTAATAGCGTACTTTCCCAGTTGAACGTATATTGGCGCACCGATAACAATAATATGGCCGCCACCAACATGCCGCTCAACGCTGACAACCAAAGCCAATGGCTGGTTTTGGCTAATTGCCAACGTGCTTCTGGGCGCTGTCTTTCATCATTATACAAACGTAAAATAGCTTGGTTAACTGGATCTTTACCACGAATTAACCAAGTGGGATTCATTAACCAGCCTACAGCCTTTGTGCGTGGCAAAGCCATCCACACCAGCCATAACAACAGCATTAAGGTATGCAGCCCCAGTACGCTGGTTAACACCAAAAAGAAATTTAAACCCGATTGCTGCATCAACGTAAATGT
>CAZLYX010000003.1:9412-44007 GCA_964563885.1 uncultured Neisseria sp.
CGCTGGTTAACACCAAAAAGAAATTTAAACCCGATTGCTGCATCAACGTAAATGTGCCAATAAAACCACTGGCTAACCAAAAAAAGGTAGCTGCCCACAGCAACCAGCCAAATAATTGGCGCACGTGATTTAAGCTATCTTGCAGTTTATGATTACTGTCTATCAGTTCTGCACGGCGATTCAGTTTGGCTTCATGGCCACCAGCAGCATGACGCAATGCCTCAGTAATCAGCTCGGGATCGGCAGCGAAAATATAGACGCGCTCCTGCAATAAGCGCACCAGTTCAGTGAGTTGTCGGGCGGGGTTCAACATAGAAAATTAGCCGTTGAAAATAAAATATTTTTAATTTTAACATAGCCAACACTCAAATCTGGTTTCAACTGCTGCAAGCGTTGTTATCAAATGTTTAAACCGTGTTAATCAGGCTAGCCAAACACCTTATTCGGGCACATTTATAATCAATTTCACAACAAAAAAGCCTGAGCAGAAAGCATCAGGCTTTTTTAACAGATATAAAATGCTAAGCAACCTCTACCGCCGCTTGACGGCGTAACATTGTAATCAGGTCACTGATGCGCTGCTTCATTTCTCTGCGATCAACAATTTGGTCGATGGCGCCGTGTTCTAACAAAAATTCTGCACGCTGAAAGCCTTCAGGTAAGGTTTCACGCACAGTTTGCTCAATTACGCGCGGGCCAGCAAAGCCAATTAAAGCATTGGGTTCAGCTAAAACCACATCACCTAAAAATGCAAAACTGGCCGACACGCCGCCCATGGTTGGGTCAGTTAACACAGAAATAAACGGCAATTGTTTTTCACTCAGCAAATGCAATGATGCACTTGTTTTGGTCATCTGCATCAACGAATTTAAGCCTTCTTGCATGCGAGCGCCACCTGAGGCTGAAACACAAATAAAGCTGCAATTGTCTGCGGCAGCACGGCGCACGCCCTGTACAAAACGCTCGCCAACAACTGAGCCCATTGAACCACCAATAAATTGAAACTCAAATGCAGCAATCACTACGGGCAAATCATTCATCATGCCTTTCATAACCACCATCGCATCGTCTTCGCCCGTTAATTTACGCGCGGCGTTTAAACGCTCTGGATACTTTCTGGTATCACGAAATTTTAAAATATCCACAGGTTTAATATGAGCGCCAATTTCTTCACGGCCATTTTCATCTAACAGTAAATCTAAACGCTCGCGGGCTGTTAGCGCATTATGGTGTCCACATTTTGGGCAGACATGACTATTTTGTTGTATATCTGTAGCGTATAAAGTAGTTGAACATGAAGGGCATTTACTCCACAAACCTTCTGGAATAGCCGAAGCGCCTTTGTCTTCACGTTTGATTTTAGGGGGTAATATTTTATCGAGCCAGCTCATGGCTATCTCCTATTTTAAGCTCAGACCTTGTTAGGCGCTGAGTTGGATGTAATTTGAAACCGATAGTACGGCAAGGTGGATGCCGACGCAATCCAATTAATAAAGGCTACCTGAAACACAGAGTTCAGGTAGCCTCATGTGACTTAAGCAATAGCATTTTTTAATTCTTGAGCTAAAACACCAACAGCTTGTGCTTCAATGCCTGGATTTTCTTCAATCTCTTTTACGATGCAGCTACCTACAATAACCGCATCGGCAACAACGGCAATTTTACGCGCGCTTTCGGCATTATTAATCCCAAAGCCCACGCCAATTGGTAATTTAATATATTGACGCAATAATGCAACTTTTTGCGCTACTGCATCAGTATCGAGTTTGGCCGAACCGGTTACACCTTTAAGCGATACATAATATACAAACCCACTAGCGAGCTTGGCAATGGTTTGAATACGCGCCTCAGAAGTGGTTGGTGCAATCAGAAAAATACAATCTAAGTGATTGGCTTGCAGTTGTTCATACAGTGGCTTAATGGTTTCCACTGGCGAATCAACCGTTAACACACCATCAACACCCGCTTGGGCTGCCTGAAGTGCAAATTGAGCATAGCCCATTTTATGAATGGGATTTAAATAGCCCATCAATACCACTGGCGTGTTGTTGTTGCTTTGGCGAAACGTGCGCACTACTTCTAATACATCGTGCAAAGAAGTATGTTTTTTTAAAGCACGTTCCGCGGCACGTTGAATGGTTGGCCCATCGGCCATGGGATCAGAAAATGGCACGCCTAGTTCAATAATATCGGCACCATTCTCCACCAGTGAATGCATAATCTCCACTGTGGTTTCAGTATCGGGATCACCCACCGTAATGTATGGAATCAGCGCTTTAGCACCATTTAAAGCTTGGAAGGTCGATTGAATTCTACTCATAGGAAATAACTCGTTTGAGGCTACCTGAAAAGACAAGAAATGAAGTATAACATTTTTTAGAATATGATTGCTTCAACTGCATCCAGTCGTTTTGAATAAATACTTACTCATTTAACTAGATTGAGCGCCATTCAAGCCCAAAGCCAATAACGATGCCACTTGTACTGCTGTTCGTTCAACTTCATTGGCACCATTGGCCAAAATTTTTGGCAGCGAATCAGGCCTTGATAAAGTAGGCAACACAGCAGCAAAGCCTAAATGATTGATACTTTCTACATCTTCGCCCAAGCAACCGACCAATCCAATGACAGGCACGCCCTCTGCTTGTGCCACTTTTAACACACCCGCTGGCACTTTTCCAAATGCTGTTTGCCCATCCATGCGTCCTTCGCCTGTTAACACCCAATCAGCACCAGCAAGTTTATCGGCAAATCCCACTGCCTCAATCACCATGTCAACGCCTGATTTTAGCTCTGCCGCACACAAAGCCATCAATCCAAAGCCCAGTCCCCCAGCTGCACCACTGCCCGCTTTATCACGGCAATCAGCATAACCATGTGCCGCTAATACATCGGCAAAATGGCTTAATGCGGCATCTAATTGTGCCACCATTGCCGCATCAGCTCCTTTTTGCGGCGCATACACTGCGCTTGCACCTTGTGCCCCACATAGCGGATTGGTCACATCGCAAGCAACTTCAATTCGGCAATTGGCCAAAGCTGGCAATACATGGTGCGATTCAACAGCCACCAATTGCGCTAAGGCTGCTCCACCCCGTGCCAACTGCTGCCCTTGCTTATCCAGCAATCTAAAACCCAAAGCTTGCGCCATGCCCGCACCACCATCGTTTGTGGCACTGCCACCAATACCTAAAATAATATGGCGCACACCACGAGCCAATGCATCCGCCATCATCTGACCAACACCATAAGTACTGGTTAACAAAGGGTTACGTTGCTCTGGCGTTAATTTGTCTAAACCTGCGGCGGCAGCCATTTCTATCACCGCGGTGTCTTCGTTTAAATAACCATAGCGCGCTTGCACCACCTCACCAAGCGGCCCTTCTACTGTAATGTTTACCCAATCACCATGGAGCGCGTGCACTAAAGCATCGCTGGTGCCCTCGCCACCATCCGCCATTGGCACCATTACATATTCAGCATCAGGAAAAACCTGTGCAAATCCGCGCTGCATGGCAGCAGCAGCTTCAGCAGCAGTTAGGCTTTCTTTAAATGAATCGGGTGCAATCACGATTTTCATTTGATTGTCTTTCTATTTATTGCAGCGTTAATGATTATTTTTAATATTAATTATAGATAATAAAGCCAAAGGCTACCTGAAAATAAATTTGCATATTGCTATGCAATCAATGGTTTCAGGTAGCCTTTTACAACCATCAGCTTATTAGTTTTTCATCGCTTGCACGGGTGCTGGAATGCGGCCACCTCGGTTTACAAACACATCACAATTACCCTCTTTTACTGGCATTATTGGCGCATAGCCCAATAACCCGCCAAACTCAACCGAATCGCCCACGTCTTTGCCAGTTACTGGGATAATCCGCACCGCGGTGGTTTTGCTGTTAATCATGCCAATCGCTGCTTCATCGGCAATAATGCCAGAAATAGTGCTGGCGCTGGTGCTTCCTGGCACCGCCACCATGTCTAAGCCCACCGAGCATACTGCGGTCATCGCTTCGAGCTTATCTAACGTCAATACACCTTGTTTGACTGCCTCTATCATGCCTTCATCTTCTGACACAGGAATAAACGCGCCGCTTAAACCGCCCACTGCGCTTGAAGCCATCATGCCGCCTTTTTTTACGGCATCGTTTAACAAGGCCAGCGCCGCAATCGTGCCGTGGGTGCCACATATGCTCAAGCCCATGCCTTCTAAAATTCGAGCCACGCTGTCGCCCACCGCAGGCGTGGGTGCCAGTGATAAATCTAAAATACCAAACGGAATACCAAGCATTTTACTGGCTTCATGCCCAATGAGCTCACCCACTCGGGTGATTTTAAAAGCCGTTTTCTTGATGACTTCGGCTACTTCAGTAAGCGTTTGTGCATCAGAATTTTCCAGCGCGGCCCTCACCACACCTGGGCCAGAAACGCCTACATTAATCACCACATCTGCTTCGCCCGAGCCATGAAACGCGCCCGCCATAAACGGGTTGTCTTCTACCGCATTGCAAAACACCACAATTTTGGCACAGCCAAAACCTTCAGGTGTGATTTCGGCAGTTTGTTTAATCATTTCTCCAGCTAACTTCACGGCATCCATGTTAATGCCCGCGCGGGTGCTACCAATATTAAGCGAGCTGCACACAATGTCGGTAACGCGCATTGCTTCTGGAATAGAACGAATCAACACTTCATCTGAGCGGCTCATGCCTTTTTGTACCAGCGCTGAAAAGCCGCCAATAAAAGACACGCCAATGTCTTTTGCTGCCCTATCTAAAGTTTGCGCAATGCTCACATACGAATCAGCGCCCGTAGCCGCTGCAATCATGGCTATCGGCGTAACTGAAATACGCTGATTCACAATCGGCACACCATACTTAGCCGACAAATATTGTGCGGTATGCACTAAATCTTTGCCAACCCGAGTAATTTTTGTATAAATATTATGATTAAGCGTGTCTAAATCGGGGCTAATGCAATCGTGCAAATCAATGCCGATGGTGATGGTGCGCACATCAAAATTTTGATCAGCAACCATTTTGACGGTTTCTAAAATCTCGCTAGATTGAATGCTGTAACTCATGGTTTCAATCCTTTAAATTCTATGCATTGCGTTAAAAATATCTTCATTTTGCATGCGGATATCCAGTGCCAATTTTTTGCTTTCGGCAGTAAACAAATCCAATATTTCTTGACGACTTTTTACGCAATTGACAGTATCCACCAAAATAATCATCGTAAAAAAATCATTCATCAATTGCTGACTAATATTAATAATATTTATTTGATTTTCAAACAACAACTTAGAAACATCGTATACGATGCCAACACGATCTTTGCCAATTACAGTGATCACTGAATGATTCATGCTGTATTCCTTGTTTAAATTAAAGATACGCTTTCAGGTAGCCTCAATGCTGGATAATAGGCTACCTGAAAAGACTTTGTTGCTTTAAAAAAATGATGTTAATCAACAATAAAAACCATACACAAAGAGGTTTCAATAATTAAACAGTAAACCGTTCATAAAATTAGTCTAAGCTAATTCCACTCAGTTTTGCCACGGTATTGATGTCTTTATCACCTCTGCCCGATAGGTTTACCAAAATCACTTGGTCTTTGCTCATTTTTGGCGCTTCTCTGATTGCCCAAGCCAGCGCGTGGCTGCTTTCAAGGGCGGGAATAATGCCCTCATAATGGCATAAATCGTGAAACGCCTGCATAGATTCGTCGTCGGTAGCAGCGTAATATTCCACGCGGCCAATATCAGCAAGATGGCTGTGTTCAGGGCCAATTCCTGGATAATCCAATCCAGCAGAAACAGAATGAGTGCCTAACACTTGGCCATCTTTATCTTGCATTAAATAACTGCGAAAACCGTGCAACACGCCGATGGGCGCTTTAGAAGAAATAGGCGCCGCATGTTCTGGCGTATCTAGACCTTTTCCGCCCGCCTCAACACCAACTAAACGCACATTTTCTTCTTCAATATAGGGGTAAAATAAACCAATAGCGTTGGAACCACCGCCCACACACGCCACGGCAACATCAGGTTGACGACCCATTATTTCTAGCATTTGTGTTTTGGCTTCATCACCGATAACACATTGAAAATCACGCACCATTTCTGGATAGGGCGCAGGGCCAGCAGCGGTGCCAATAATATAAAAAGTATCATCCACACAAGCAACCCATTCACGCATGGCTTCGTTCATGGCGTCTTTTAAGGTGCGCGAGCCGCTACCTACGCTCACCACATTAGCGCCTAATAACTTCATGCGAAACACATTTGGTGCTTGACGTTGAATATCATCTTCACCCATGTATACATGACATTCCATACCAAAACGTGCTGCAACTGTAGCGCTGGCAACGCCATGCTGCCCAGCACCTGTTTCTGCAATTACACGCTTTTTACCCATACGACGAGCGAGTAAAGCCTGACCAATGGTATTGTTTATTTTATGCGCACCCGTGTGATTTAAGTCTTCACGCTTTAAATAAATCTGGGCACCGCCCAATTTTTCGCTCAGCCGTTTTGCATGATAAATTGGGCTCGGACGACCAACGTAGTGTTTTAAGTCATGATGATACTCTGCCCAAAAAGTAGGGTCATTTTTAGCATGATTATAGGCCTCAGCCAACTCTTGCAATGCGGGAATAAGTGTTTCTGAAACATAAGCGCCCCCATGTTCGCCGAAAAAACCTTCTTCATTTGGGAAGTGATAGTTGGCCATTATTGATCCTTTTAAATATTGATACAGCACAGACAGTCGCTTAAAATTTTAAGGCTACCTGAAAGCATAAGTTTAATGTTGCACGTTCTGAATAAATTGCGCCATTTTCTCAGCTGATTTTACACCCGCTGCGCTTTCTACGCCGCTGGAAATATCCACAATTTTTGCGCCCGTTATCCGTATCGCTTCGGCCACATTTTCAGGGGTTAGACCGCCAGATAATACCCAATGTCCATTGAGGCTTTCAGGCAACAGTGCCCAATCAAAGCTCTGCCCAGTGCCGCCATACTCACCTTCAACATAAGCATCAAACAGCACGGCGCGTGCATCTTGGTATTGATTCATCGCGGCCACAACTTCTACCGTATTTTGTACACGAACAGCCTTAATATAAGGTCTAGCAAATTGGCGACAAAATTCGGGGGTTTCGTCTCCATGAAACTGAATGACATCAATTGGCACTAAACTCAAAATCTCATGAATGCGCTCAGCGCTTTCATTCACAAACAGTGCGATGACACTCACAAACGGCGGTAATACTTTTACAATCGCTTGAGCCTGCTCTGGCGTAACATTTCGCTTACTCTTTGAAAAAAAGACCAGCCCAATAGCATCAACACCAAGTTCTGCGGCTATTTGTGCATCTTCTGGCCTAGTAAAGCCACAAACTTTGGTGCGGATTTTATTCATCTTCATTCTTTCTAAAACTAAAGGCTGCCTGAAAGGTTTTTAGTGGCACAAGCAAACTTTACTCAATTTTTATTGCCACTTCCAGACCACAACCAACTCGGCACGGGCAACATGGCAATGTTAAATTCAGGCGGATAATCTACACCCGTTAAATAAAGGCCGTCGGGCATAAAAGTAGGCGGTGCTTTCAGACGATTTTTCTCTTGCAAAAGCGCGAAAAAATCCTCAACCTGTAAGCGTCCATTACCCACATAAACCAATGCACCCATAATATTGCGCACCATATGATGTAAAAAAGCATTACCGTGCACATCCAAAATCATGAAATCAGGGCTACCTGAAAGCAAAATACTATACAAGGTTTTTACTGGTGATTTTGCTTGGCACTCTGCGGCGCGAAAACTAGAAAAATCATGTTCTCCAACTAACAAAGTTGCAGCTTGGCGCATTTGATCTATATTTAAAGGCATATGCGTCCAGCCTACTCGACCTACCAACAAAGGGCTGCGCACTGCCGATGATTGTAGTATATATCGGTAACGCCGCCCAAAAGCATCAAATCGTGCATGAAAACGTGAATCAACTGCTTGTGCGTGCAATACTGCCACCCCAGCAGGCAAGTGTGCATTAACACCACGCACCCATGCTTGTTCAGCACGAACAACATGTGTGTCAAAATGTACGATTTGGGCAGTAGCATGTACGCCAGTATCAGTGCGGCCAGCGGCAATTGTATTAATCGGCGCGCCAGCAATTTGACTTAACGCATGCTCTAATGCGGTTTGCACGGTAGCAATGCCTGCAGCTTGTTTTTGCCAACCATAAAATCGGCTACCATCATAACTGAGTGTTAAAGCCCAGCGTTGTTTATAGAGAGTTTCTGGCGATATATTCATCGAGCGACACACGTTTCATATTAAGCAAACAGCAAAGATAGAAGGATGCTATAAAATGCGAAAAGCCCGAGCAATATTGACTCGGGCTTAAATTATCGGCACAAATTAGGCATCTAATTTATCCAATAATGCTTGTGCTCTTGTCAAGATACCACCATCAGATTCTTCTAATAGCTCTTTTAAAGTTTCACGTGCAGCTTCTGGATCGCCAATTTCTACATACATCTCGGCCAGTTCGTATTTAGCTTCAAGCGGTGCTGTCATACCTACTGATTCAGAAACAAAAGACTCAGTGGAATGTGTTACTTCTTCAGTTAAATCACTGGCTTCAAGCGAGCCTCCCCATTCGATAACGTGCTCTGCGTCACCAATATCCAAATCATCAACGAAGTTATCTGTATCGCTTATGCTAATAGCACCTTCACCCGAATCAGTATTCACCCATTCAGTATTTTCTACTTGTTCTACCGATGCCTCTGCCGAAGTTGTAAACTCCAAAGCATCTTCTGCTGCCAGCTGATCAGTTTTTACATTATCAAAGCTACTGATATGGTACTCAGGCTCTACCACATCTGTTTTTAGATGAATAGGCTCTCTAGCCGAAGTAGGCTCTTGCTCATAAATGCTCTCAGTAGATTCAAGCTTCTCCCAATCAACATCTTTGCGCTGCGCTGTTTCATCATCTTGAGTAACCGCGCCTGTTAAAATAGTGCTTTGTTGTTTATCAAGATCATTTAAATCTAAATTCAAACGTGCTTCTTGACCTGCTTCTGTTTGGGTATCTTTACCCGTAGCTGGCTCAAAGAAGATACCATCAACATCATCGCTATCAAAGTCATCATCTACAATTAAATCATCATCTACATCAGCTTCTTCCGCAACAGCAGTGGTTACGATTGCAGTTGTTGCTGGTGTAACGTGAGTATTGTCTTCGTCTGCAAATGGATCAGTTTCTTGCTTTTCTTCTGTTGTAACTGGCGCAATAGGAGTATTTTTCTTGCCCAATAAACGGCTCAGAATTAATAAGGCGATTAAGCCTAAACTGCCCCACAACAAATAACGCCATTTAGAGCCACCTTCTGCTTGCTGGTCAACCTGTTGGGTAGGAGCGACTGGCACTGATGCTGTTTCTGCCGGCGCACTAGCAACAGGAGTAGAAGCTATTTCAGGTACTGAAGCAGGTGTCGTAATCACTTCTGTGACAACTGCAGAGGCTGGACCGGTTGCAGAAGCAGCAATATTTCCAACTGCACCAGGCACTTCTTTTACCGGCGGTGTAACAGATTCTGTTGGAGTAGTTGTATCTTTGATTGCCGCTGTGGCAAATGGAACAGACAAAGTATCACCTGGATAGATAATGCGGTTGGCGTTGCCTCCAGTGAATATTTTGGGGTTAGCTCTAACCAGTTGTTGCATGGCTTGAGCTGTAGTCATATTTTCTGGGCGAATGCGGGTAGCAATCTCAGTTAAGGTTTCACCTTGCTGTACAATATGTTGACCCTTAGCTGCTGTAACACCAAGGCGTTTTTCTGTTTTTGATGGTGCTGCCTGTGCCCGTGCCACTGTCGCAGTAGTTTTCGAATCTACAGAGGCATTGTTTTGGGACTCCACTTTGCGAGGCATGTCAGTATTTTGATTTTGTACCACTTCTGCGCGTGCCGACGATTTAGCCGAGACATAATCTTTTGGATCTAGGATAGCGGTATATTGACGGGTTTGTGAACCTACACCCATTTGAAAAACCAATACAGGATCGTTAACTGCACTACTAGAAGTCAAGGTAACTACAGCTCGATCATCACCTGTTTTCTTTACCGTTGCTTTAATATTACTGTTATATAAGTTAACTTTTGTACCACTGGCCAGTGCTTTGGCCTCACTGCCAGTAACAGTAACGCTACCTGAAAAAGGCTCGCCTAAATTTGAATTCACTTGCAAACCACCCAAACCGGCGGCAGCGTTCAGTGATGCAATAAGTGCGATAGATGACACTAACAGTTTGATACGGCTATTGATTTTCAAAATTTAATCCCCTGTTGTACAGACAGCGCGCTACTGCCATGCGATATTAGATACGCAACATAATATATTTAATGCTTCTTTCTGCCAAGCTATCAATGGTATTTCATGCTTAGAGAGGCTGTCAAATGCAGCATTATCACCACTATCGCAATGACTTCATCTGCGGACACCACGCTAATATAGCATTAAAGTAAAAATTTGCGTGCAAACATTACCTTACTCTTTTTGATGGTGCAAAATCATTGTCCACGCTGTATGATAAGTACCTTTATTTATGTTCATAAGTGCCTAAAACATATGAAAGTCATAAGCGACTTAATTGCTGTTATTCTTTTTTTTGTGGCCTACACTCTCACTAAAGACATTATTTTTGCCACCACCATCGCGGTAGTAGTTGGCTTGCTACAAGCTGGTTTTACTTGGTGGAAAAATAAAAAACTCGATACGATGCAATGGGTTAGTTTGGCTTTAATCGTTGTTTTCGGCGGAGCCACTATTATTTTTCGTGACGCGCGCTTTATTATGTGGAAACCTACTTTATTATTTTGGATCGGCGCGCTGGCATTGCTAATAGGCCATCTGATGAAAAAAAATGGTTTAAAAGCCATTATGGGTAAAGAAATCAGCTTGCCTGACAGTGCTTGGGCCAAACTTACTTACGCGTGGGTTGTATTTTTAGTCGTAATGGGTGGCATTAATATTGTGGTTGCTTATACCTTTATTAATGACCAACAAGTATGGGTAAATTATAAACTCTTTGGCTCTACTGCCTTAATGTTTGTTTTTTTTCTTGGTCAAGGCATTTATCTTAGTCGTCATCTTCCGCAGGAGAAAACATGATGGAACAACAGTATTTCATGCTATTAGCAACCGATATAGATGATTCCCACGAAGCGCGTACAGCAGCACGCCCTGAACATTTGGCTAGGCTACAAAAATTAGACGATGAAAATCGCCTGCTTATTGCTGGCCCCAATCCTTTCCCCGATGAAACAGATAAAGTTTCAGGTAGCCTTATTGTTGCCAAGTTCAACTCATTAGACGACGCTCAAACTTGGGCAGAAGCAGACCCCTATGCTCATGCTGGTGTTTATGAGGAAATTTTGATTAAGCCATTTAAAAAAGTGTTTCCATCATGAATATGCAACAAGAAATGTGCACGCGTTTGGCTACGCTCAATCCTAAAGTTTTTGAGTTTAGCGATGACAGCGATCAGCACGCTGGCCATGCCGGCAGTAGTAGTGGTGGTCATTATTCGGTAGTAGTAGCCAGCGAATTATTCGACGGCCTTTCACGCCTAAACCGACAACGATTGGTGAAAGATGCTTTGTCAGATTTATTCCAAAGTGGCCAGATTCACGCACTGAGTATTTTCGCCGTCACGCCCGATGAGTATTTTAGCGGCTAACCCTTCCCTTTTTTTGATTAATTTTAATTAAATAGAAACAGAGAGAATTTTATGAATAAAATCAGCCTAAGTCTTGCTTTAGTATTAATGGCTTTTTCAGGCAGCCTTGCCGCCAAAACTTTGGTAACTGTTAATGGTACTAAAATTGACAGCAGTGAAATCGATTTGCATGTTAAAAACTTGCAGACTCAAAGCCAAGGCAAAGTACAAGACACTCCTCAACTACGCCAAAAAATAACTCAAGAGATGGTTACTCGCACGCTAATTAAGCAAGAGGCGCGCCGCCTGAAAATTGACCAAAGTGCTGAGTACAAAAAAATAACTGACCAAGCTTTAACTCAAGCAAAAAAAGAAGGTGCTGACAAAAGAGCTGCTTTTAAGAGTGATTGGTCGATATTTCAAAATGAAATGTTGGTGCAGGCATTTATAGCAGACATCGTCCGAAGAAACCCAGTAACTGAAGCTGATGTTAAAAAAACCTACGATGATATTAACCAATTTTATAAAAACAGCGATGAAGTTCAATTAGGTGAAATCATTACCAGTACTTCAACTGATGCTGAAAAAGCCATTACCGAATTAAAAGCAAAAAAAAGCTTTAAGAATGTAGCTATTCAATACAGCACTGATCCACTCGTCAAACAAACTGGTGGTATCAACAATGGTTATATTTCCTTAAAAGATTTAGAGAAAAATGAACCCGTAGTTTATAGCGCTATCAGTAGTCTAAAAAAAGGTCAATACACCACTAAACCCATACTAGGCAACAATTTTGCTGCTGTATTCTATATTAGTGACAAACGTGTTATGAAAGTGCCACCGTTCGAAGAGCTCGCGCCTAGTTTAAGTCAAGAAATGCAATCTTACCGCATTGATGCTGCTATTAAGCCTTTGTATGAAAAAGCAAAAATAGAATCCAGTAAATAATTGAATCGAGAACCTAATATATGATACGCCACGCCCTCACCGCTATTATTGGCTTAACCTTAACTGGTTTTGCTGCAGCCACGCCCACTATTGAGCAAGCGAGAATCGACAGTATGCTCAAACAAGTGTTGGCAAAACAAACTAATGCCCATGCACATACCCCTGACGCACCTAAGCCAGATAACGAGGCTTTACGTAAAAATATCATCCGTGAATTACAGACAATTGATGTGTTAAAAGCCGAAGCACTTAAGGCTGGCTTAGATAAAAAGCCAGAAGTACAAAGCGGCCTTAAAAACCTAGAGTCACAATTTTATGCCGCTCAATACATTGAACATTTGCGTAGCCAAATCACCATCAATGATGCTGATTTGCGCAATACTTACGATGAGTTTAATCGTGAGCTCAAACTACAACAGGTTTATTTTAATACCGCAGCTGAAGCAAAAGAAGCGCAATCCCTGCTGTTAAAAGGTTTAACTTTTGAAGGGCTCATGAAGCGCTTTCCCAACTCCGAGCAAAGTCATCAAGACTGGATTTCGCCCTCTCAATTACCGCCCGAATTAGCCACTATTTTGAGCATGACGCGTGGAGAAGTCACTCGTGAACCCATTAAATTTAATGATAGATTTTATGTATTTAAAGTAGCAGCGGTACAGCGAAGTGAAAATGCGCCTCCTTTTGAGCAAGTTAAACTAGAGCTACAAGAAGCGGCGATACAGAAAAAAATGCAAGTTCAGTTAGAAAAGCTGATGCAAGCTAATGGAATTGAATAAGCTCTCTTAAAACAATAAGGCTACCTGAAACGAAATTCAGGTAGCCTTATTGTTTCAGACTAAGACAAATTAAAAAACGAAGCATAATGCTTCGTTTTTTTCAGAAAAGTCCTGCTCAAGTAGCCTTACTTTTCTTCTTTATTGCCCAATTGTGGTAACACCGAATCTTCGCCTAATGACAATAAACCTGTTTTAGCATAGAGGCTTAGTTTGGCACGGGTATCAATAATATCCAAATTACGCATAGTCAACTGGCCGATGCGATCAGCAGGCGTAAAGGCTCCATCCACTTTTTCCATACTTAAACGTTCTGGATGATAAGTTAGATTTGGTGACTCTGTATTCAACAATGAATAATCATTACCACGACGCAACTCTAAAGTGACTTCACCCGTTATCGCTTTAGCCACCCAACGCTGCGCAGTTTCACGCAACATCAGCGCTTGAGAGTCAAACCAACGACCTTGATAAAGCAAGCGGCCTAAGCGCAAGCCATTGATGCGATATTGCTCAATGGTATCTTCGTTGTGAATACCAGTGAGCAAGCGCTCATAAGCAATATGCAATAAAGCCATGCCTGGTGCTTCATAAATACCGCGTGATTTAGCTTCGATAATACGGTTTTCAATTTGATCGCTCATGCCTAAACCATGTCGACCACCAATGCGGTTGGCTTCCAAAAACAGCTCAACGGGGTCGGCAAACTCTTGGCCATTTAGCGCAACGGGCACACCTTCTTCAAAACGCACGCTCACTTGTTCGGCTTTTACTACCACGTTTTCATCCCAAAACGCCACGCCCATAATCGGCTGTACAATTTGAATGCCAGTATTCAAAAACTCTAAATCTTTAGCCTCGTGCGTAGCGCCCAACATATTAGAGTCAGTAGAATAGGCTTTTTCAGTTGACATTTTATAGTCAAAACCGTTGGCGATTAGAAATTCTGACATTTCTTGGCGGCCACCTAATTCATCAATAAACTGTTGGTCTAGCCACGGCTTGTAAATACGCAAATCTGGATTGGTTAGCAAACCATAACGATAAAAGCGCTCAATATCATTGCCTTTATACGTACTGCCATCACCCCAAATATTCACTTCATCATTTTTCATTGCCGACACCAGCATAGTGCCCGTTACTGCACGACCCAGCGGCGTGGTATTAAAATAAGTGACGCCACCAGTAGACACATGAAATGCGCCACATTGAATGGCAGCAATGCCTTCTTGGGCAAGCTGAAGACGACAATCAACCAAGCGAGCCTCAATGGCGCCATATGATTTTGCTTGACGTGGAATGGCTTCATAATCTTCTTCATCTGGCTGGCCTAGATTGGCAGTATAAGCATAAGGTAGCGCGCCCTTAAGCTTCATCCACAGCAATGCAGCTGAAGTATCTAAGCCACCTGAAAAAGCAATGCCGACTTTTTTTCCGGCAGGTAAGTGTTGCAAAATAGTATGGTCGTTTTGACTGCTCATCGAAATATTCCTAACTGAGGGACAGGAGTGCGGGCGACATCGTGCGCCCTGATATCTTAAAGATAAAGGTAAAAGTATTTATTATTGTATGAATTAAGCTTTTAGTCTAGTCCAGCGTTAATCAATCGTTGATAATCATTGGCGCAGCTTGTCATGCCGTGCTGCTTACTGCATACTTCGGCTTGACTTTATTTTCAGGAAATCATCATGGAATTCAGCCTCATTATTATTGGCGATGAGATTTTACACGGCACGCGCATTGATAAACATTTTGCTTTTTTCAAGTCCGCACTAGAATCACGCGGTTTGCAATTGGCTAAAGTACAATACCTTCCTGATGACACCCAAATGCTGGTAACAGAGCTCAAACGCAGTTTTGAAGATGGGTTGCCCACATTCGTTACTGGTGGCATTGGCGGCACGCCAGACGATCATACTCGTCAAGCCACAGCAGCAGCGCTCGGTTTGCCTTTAACACGCCACACTGAAGCCCAGCGCTTGATTGAAGAAGTCTCACTCAAGCGTGGTGATGCTCTGGATTCTGCGCCTCATCAACAGCGTCTCAATATGGCTGATTTTCCAACGGGCGCAGACATCGTGCCTAACCCTTATAACAATATTGCTGGATTCTCTTTCCAAGAGCATTATTTTTTACCTGGCTTTCCAGTGATGGCACATCCGATGACTGAATGGGTTTTAGATCATCTGTATGCAGATCGTTTTCATCAAATTGAGCAACAACAACGCAGCACCCTTATTTTTGAATTGCCAGAATCGCATATCGCTGGTTTGATGCGGCATTTAGAAAGCCAATATCCTGGGATCAAAACATTTAGCCTGCCAACCGTTCGGAAAACCGATACAGAAGGTCAAGTTATCGCAGCGCATATTGAGTTTGGCGTTAAAGCCACTGGCGAAGCCTGTACTCAAATAGAGACGGCTTGGAACG
The DNA here is from genome assembly GCA_964563885.1 of uncultured Neisseria sp. Classification (GTDB taxonomy): domain Bacteria; phylum Pseudomonadota; class Gammaproteobacteria; order Burkholderiales; family Neisseriaceae; genus CAZLYX01. The sequence goes on from CAZLYX010000003.1 coordinate 25,299, forward strand.
AAGCGCAAGCCGCTTTATTGTCTTTAGGTGGCCGTTTACAAGCTCTGTAAGTTATAGATTACTTAAAGGTTTTAACATACGAAAAGGCTACCTGAATATAAAACAGATCATGTTTTCGTTCAGGTAGCCTTACTTGGATTATGTGCAAACATTCTTACGCTTATTAAATGGTTTGTATAATTTTTATTTTTTATTGCTAAATTCTTCCATTTCTACTTTGATAAAACCATCAATCATCGCCCTATAAATACTTTCAACCACCTCTTCGTTTGCGCCATTTAAACGTGCACTATTTTTTACTTTCTTAATTACTTCTTCAACTCTTGTAGGTGCTTTTACAGCATCGCTATCATGTTTAAACCTTGCAGCTTGCTTTACCAACTCGCCACGTGAAGCAATTAATTTTACCATTTGCTCATCAATATTGTTGATATGACTTCTTACTTCTTCTAATGAATGACATTTAATCATTTTTTGATTATCCTTGGCTTGTTTCAACATCTATTAAAAAACGGTATTCAGTCACACTGAACACCGTTTTTATTTTCAAACTTAATCGAATTAGCTCGATCCCATTTCTTTTTCTACTGCATTGTGTATATTTTCTGCTGCTTCGGTTACCAAAGCTTGTTCAGCATTACCATTATTCTCTTTCACTTCAGCAATATCTGGCGCCTCAGAAGCTGGTGCTGGTGCTGGTGCTGATGTATTAACCACTGTAGGCGCTTGTAATGGCAAGCGTGCCAAAATGGTGCTACTGGCACTCACTTTTTCACCAATGACCACATTGGCAACTGCGTCTAATGGTAAATAAACGTCTACACGCGAACCAAATCGAATAAACCCATAACGTCCACCACGATTCAACTGATCACCTTCATTCACGTAACACAAAATACGTCGCGCCACTAAACCAGCCACTTGCACAAAAGTGATTTCACGACCTGAGGCGGTGGTGGCCAATACAGCATTGCGCTCATTTTCTGTGCTGGCTTTTTCAATTGCTGCATTCAAAAACTTACCAGCACTGTATTCAACTCGCGTTACTTTACCATCAATAGGTGAACGTTGAGAATGCACATTAAATACATTCATAAACACACTTATTTTTAATGCTTCTATGCCGCGGTAAGGATCGATTGCTTTTTCTACCACTACAATCCTGCCATCCGCAGGTGTGAGTATGGCATCGTCTTCTTGTGGAATCGGGCGCGCAGGGTCGCGGAAAAATTGTAATGCAAATACTGTAAATACCCAAAATGGAAGCGACCACCAACCCACCCACACGCTAAACAATATACTTAATGCCAACCCAATCAAAATAAACGGCCAGCCTTCGCGTGCAATAATAGGATGCGGATAGAAGCTCAACATAATGTGTCCTTGTGATTAATAGATTTGATACAAATGAATAACGCGATTATAGCTGATAACCATGCACACACACAAAAAGCTGCTCTACAGCCATCATTCAAGCAGCTTCATTATAATTCAGGTGAGGTAATCACACATCTTCTACAACACCTGCCATTTTGGCATTTTTTTTAAGCTCTGCAACAGCATCATCACGCAATTGTGCGCTGGCATACATGCTGCTTGAGCCGATAATTAGGCCATTAACTGCTTTTAAATTAAAATAAAATTTACCAGAAATATTTTCTTTCAGTTCATAACGCTCATTTACATCGGCATTTTTTCGCACAGATTCAATACCGTTTTGTGCTGAAGCCTTACTGGTATATTGCTCGCTGCGTAGAATGGTTTTCTGGTCTTCACTCATTAAGCCAAAATAAAACTGGCGCAGTTCATTTCTTTTCAATTCAAAGGTTGCCATCATCCACTCCTTTTCAGGGTTTCTGCACCTTAAAATGAGGTGTATGTGAACTATAGAAACAAGTGCTGCTTGATGTCAATAAAATCAAATAGGTTTTCATTCATTCAACAAACTAAAAGGCTAGCTGAAATGCTTCAGCTAGCCTTTTAAATTAAATAAACTCTATTCAAATTACTGGTTTATTCCAACGCTTCTTTCAGCTTTTGCTCAATTAAATCTGCATCAAATGATTGAGCAATTAACTCAAAGCGACTATCGCGCCGCCAAGCAACTTGATTTGCACCCCACTGCCCATCCACCCAATTGAGCCAAACCCAAGTACCCAACACCTGAAACACGCCTTTGGCACGCACTAAGCCTTCAGCCATTTGCGGCAGATTATTAAAAAAGTGGGTGAGCCGTTCGCCATCAAAATCTTGCCCTGCTGCAAAAGTAAATCCTTGCGACTGAAAACCCATCGTATTATCTGGCAGGGTTTTCAAACGATAACGACTCTTTTCAACCACAGGAATATCAAGCCATTGAATATCAAGCTGCGCATTGCTAACCTCCACCACTTTAGCTTTGGGTGGAAACAGTTTTGCAGCTTGTTGACGAAACGTTATTAGCACCTCATCGCTGCATAAATCAATTTTACTCGCCACCAACACATCGCTCACACCAATTTGATCTTTATATAACATTTGATTGGCAAAATCTGGGCTAATAAATTGGCGCGGGTCAACCACAGTAAATACCGCAGCGATTTCCAGCAATTCACCCAGCGGCGCAGCTTTTAATTCATCAATCACACTGGCGGCATGGGCTAAGCCACTTGCTTCAATCAACAAACGATCTGGTTTAGCATCGTGCAGCATTTTTTGCACCGTGCTGCTCATTTGTGGGCCGGCAACACAACACAAACAGCCACCCGAGATTTCGGCAACAGGAATGCCATTGTCACTTAACACCGCGCCATCAATGCCAATTTCTCCAAATTCGTTGACAATAATGACCCATTTTTCAGCAGGATTTTTTTGTGCCATCAAGCTTTTTAAAGCGGTGGTTTTCCCCGTGCCTAAAAAGCCAGAAAACAAATGAACCTTGGTTTTTTCTACGACTGACATTTTTTACATATCCCTGTTAACACAACATGTTCTTCAGTGAGCTGAAAACCACTTTCAGCAACACCAGCACGCAATGCCGCCCATTCGTTGTTGAGCGTTTGTTCATCAACTGCGCCACATTCTGTACACACCAAAATAAACGCGCTGTGATCATATGGCGGCTGCACGCCTTGCTTGTGACAATGCACATTACAATCATGCTGTGCATGGCTACACAACACATAACCATTTACTGCTGCCACTTTATGCAACACACCCTGCTCCGCCCAAAAATCTAGCGCGCGATATGCTGTGGGTGGGGCCACCACGCCTTCGCTGGCCTGCTGCATTTGCGCCAACACTGCATAAGCTTTTATCACGCCGCTGTGTTGTTTTAAGATGATATCCAACACCTGTTCGCGCAACGCAGTCACTTGTGCGCCTTGAGCTGTGGTTTGAGCCAGAATCTTTTGCTTAATGTTTTGCATAAATGGTTTTCAAGTAGCCTATTTAAATTGTTATTGTATAACGCTATTTAAACAGCTTTAATATAAAAAGGCTACCTGAAAGCATCGCTTCTATAAAAGCTGAAACCTTTCAGGTAGCCTTTTTTTGATTTGGTTTAATGTTATCTATATATTCTATTGAGGAACATTTTCATGAGTGCCCCACTCAAATGATTACTTAAACCAAGCTTTGATTTTTTGGAATAATGAAATGCTTTGTTTCTCAAATCCAGCGATTGTTTGTTCTGGCTGTGCAGCTTCACGTGCAACGGGCAATGCACCAAAACTTTGTGCTACTGGCATGATTTCGATGGCATTTATATTGATATGTTTGGGGCGCTGATACAACCACAACGCAGTTTCGGCAATATCTTGTGGTCGAATAAATGCTACATTTTCATAGAGTTTGGCCACACGTTCATCGTCACCTTTAAAGCGTACATTGGAAAACTCAGTGTCTCCGCATAAACCTGGCTCGATATTGCTGACGCGGATGCCTGTACCAGCAAGATCGGCACGTAAATTTAAACTAAACTGGCGCACATACGCTTTGGTGGCACCATAAACATTACCACCTGGATAAGGGTAAGTACCTGCAATAGAGCCCATATTCATAATATAGCCTTGCTTGCGTTCCACCATTTTTGGCAGTATTTGCCGAGTCAGATACGTAAGCCCAATGATATTGGTGTGAATCATGGTTTCCCAATCATCAAAATTGGCTTCGGCAGCAGCATCTAAACCAAGTGCTAAGCCGCCATTGTTGATTAAACAATCAACTTCTTGAAAATGCTCAGGGATATTTTGCAATGCTTGTTTTATGCTATCTGTTTGGCTTAAGTCCATTTCGAGAGATAAAAAACGCTCCCCAAGCTCAGCCTGTAAGGCTTCAAGCTTGTCTATGCGACGGGCAGCGCCAATCACAGAATAGCCAGCTTCTATAAAACTGCGACACATTGCCTCGCCAAAACCAGCCGACGCGCCAGTAATCAAAATTGCCATTTTTGTCCTTCCACTTTTTCATGAACCAAGATTTGGGTTATTATACGCAATGATTTAAGATTTAACACAACCACGAAAAGGAATAATCTATGAAAATTAAAACCACTTTAGCCATTATGATCTCAGCAGCAGCATTGTCATTAGCAGCCTGTGGCAGCACCGCAGAAGAACTTAAAGGCCCAAATTCTGAAGCGCGAACTACCGCTTTTAAATCGATGATGCCAAACTTCAGCACAATGGGCAAAATGGTAAAAGGCGAAGAAACCTATGATGCAGAAAAATTCAAAACTGCTGCCGCTGAATTCTCGGTAGAGAGTAAAGAACCGTTCAATCATTTTGAGCGCGATGCAGTTGACTCAAAAGGTGCCCATCAAGATGGTGATGCACTGCCAGCCGTTTGGGAAAAACCTGAAGAAGCACGAGCAACAGCAGAAAAATTTCACGCTGCCGTGGAAAACCTAAATGCTAAAGCACAAGCAGGTAACCTAGAAGAAATAAAAGTGGCTTATGGTGAAGTTGGGGCAAGCTGCAAAGCTTGTCATGACACCTTCCGCAAGCCAAAATAATGTAGTTAATTAAATAGCAAAGGCTACCTGAATACTGTTCAGGTAGCCTTTTTTTAAACTTAAACTTTAAGGATAGGCAATCACAGCATAAGCTGAATGATTGTGAATAGACTCAAAGTTTTCGCTTTCTACTTGAAATGAGTCAACACGTTTATCGTTGCGCAAAGCAACGGCGACATCGCGCACCATGTCTTCAACAAACTTTGGATTTTCATAAGCTTGCTCGGTAACAAATTTTTCATCAGGACGCTTTAACAAGCCATAAAGCTGGCAACTGGCCAGAGCTTCCACACAATCAATCACTTCTTCAATACCCACTTCTTCATGCGAGGTTAAAGTGACCGTTACGTGTGATCGCTGGTTATGTGCACCATATTTTGAAATTTCTTTGGAGCACGGACACAGGCTGGTCACGGGCGTGAGCACTTTTAAAGTATGGACATAATCGCCATTACTGATTTCACCACTTAAAGTGACGTCATAATCCAATAAAGATTGAATACCCGAAACCGGCGCAGTTTTACGCCGGAAAAATGGAAACGTCACACTCAGCTTGCCAGAATGAGAATCTAACAACTGCACCATTTCTTCGGTTAAACTTTGCATGCGTTCAAAGCTTAAGGCTTCAGTTTGGCTTTCCATTAGCGCGACAAAGCGAGACATATGGGTGCCTTTTTGATTAGCTGGCAAAAATACTGTCATGGTAAGTAAACCCACTGTACTTTGCTCTCCTTCCGCCGTTTTCAGGCGAATAGGAAACCGTAAGTCTTTGATGCCAACTTGATTAATCGGCACATTGCGTAAATCAGGGGTCGATTGCACATCGGCAATAGCGTTCATGCGCTTTTTTTCCTTATTAGGTTCGGGATTCTTACTCCCGCTTATGTGTGTGCGTCTACCGAAAAATCAAGCTACTGATTCTACGTCGACTGTTAGCAAGTATATAGATGGTGCCATGATACGGCAATTAGATGGGTATTGATTATGACTATGTTTTAATAGTTAAGCTGCTGAAAGCATAATTTATCTTCAGCCAGCCTGATTGTATGGCTGATAATGTGTAAAATATAAACCATCTATTTATTGCTAGGAGCTCACTATGAAATACCGTTTCGCTACTGAAGCCATTCACACCAGCTATAACCCTGATGAACATAATCGTGCGCTCATGCCACCTATTTATCAAAACAGCATGTTTGCTCTACATGAAATTGGTGAGTCAGTACCACATAAATATTCGCGCTTAAGTAATCCTACCCGCAAAATATTGGAAGACACCATCGCAGCGCTAGAGCATGGTAGCCATGGTTTTGCGTTTGCCAGCGGTATGGCGGGTGTCGATTGTATATTTCGTACTTTTTTACGTCCTGGCGACACCATTGTAGCGGTTGGCGATATTTATGGCGGCTCTTATAATTTGCTCACCGAAGTATATGAACGTTGGGGAGTTAAGGTAATATTTGCTGATTTAACGCTACCTGAAAACTTTGATCGCATCTTAGCTGAACATAATGTCAGCATATTGTGGCTAGAAACACCAAGCAATCCACTGTTGCGTTTGGTTGATGTGCCGCTTTTGGCAGCGAAAGCCAAAGCACATGGCGCACTAGTAGGCATGGACAATACTTTTGCTACGCCTTACCTGCAAAATCCACTTGATATGGGTTGTGATATTGTGTTTCATTCGGCCACTAAATATTTATGTGGCCACTCTGATGTTTTGATGGGTGTGGTGGCAGTGAAAGACGCAAATTTGGCTAGCCCCCTGCATAATATGATGGTAAACACGGGCGGTGTGGCAGGCCCTATGGATTGCGCTTTAGTGCTGCGCGGCATTAAAACATTAGCCATGCGCATGCAACATCATTGCCATAATGCCATACAAATAGCAACACGCTTAGAAGCACATCCAGCAGTGGAAAAAGTTTTCTACCCAGGCTTAGTAAGCCACGAACATCACGAGCTGGCAAAACAGCAGATGCGGGAATTTGGCGGCGTGGTATCGATTTATTTAAAAAAAGACACCAAAGAAGCGGCCAACAGCGTGATTAAAAACATGAAGCTGGTGAGAATGGCTTCTAGTTTAGGTGGTGTAGAAAGCTTGGTTAACCACAGTTACAGCCAATCTCACAGTGGCATGCCGCCAGAATTGAAGGAATCACTTGGCATCCGTATGGGCTTATTACGTTTTTCAATTGGCGTGGAAGACGTAGAAGACATTTGGACAGATATTGCCGCTGCATTGGACACTACGTTATCTAGCTAATATCTAGTTCATATAAGTAAAGGCTACCTGAAACAAGACTTCGATGAAGTTAATATGTTTCAGGTAGCCTTTTTATCGTCTTAACTGATAGCAGATAAACGCTTATTTCTTGGTGCTTTTTTTGTTTGGCTTAGACTTTGCAGCGGCTTTAGGTGCAGGGCAAGCTTGCAAACGTGTTTGCTGCACTGCTGGATCGGCGCTGTAAGGATACAGCATTGATTGTGCTTGGCCAGAATAGGCCACATGCGCAGTTTGACCAATCGAATTGGTTTTACCATGCACCCAATAAGGCTTGGCGCCACATACTGCAATCGAATAAGGTATACCCACTAGCAATTGTTGTTGTGGATTACTCAACGTCACCCAACCCCCTTCCATACCTTCGCCCACACGTGGCACCAACACCCAACCCTGTTCTGGCACAGCTTGTTCAAATGCAAACAGTGGTGTCATGCCACGCTCATCAGTGATGCCGTGATAAGTGTTTTTAACATTAGCAAAAGGCAACTTGCCAGCAGCATGGCTAATAGCAAATGGCGTATTAACAGCGGGGCGGTTGGTATTTGGTTGCAACAATACAAAACGGTAACCTATACTGCCCTTACCAACGGTTTTGGCACCAGCAACATCTTTCACAAAAACAAAAGGCGGCAATGGCTGCTCAGCTTGGGCGGTGGGTTGCGGTTCTGTTTTCGCAGTAGAACAGGCAGCTAATAGACACACAGCGGTTAAGCTTGTGATTTTTTTAATCATGGTGATTTCTCCAGTGGTTTATCTAGAGCTGTTATTATAACGCCAACCAATCGAATAATGCCAACTTCATTTTAATCATTGCCAAGATTAATATTCAGGTAGCCTTTGTATCAATAAAGGCTACCTGAAAGCCTATAAGCCCAGCTCTTTCCACATTGAATCCACCTTTGCTGCAACAGCTGGATCACGTTCAATCACTCTACCCCACTCACGGTTGGTTTCGCCCGGCCATTTATTGGTGGCATCAAGACCCATTTTGCCGCCCAAACCACTGACTGGGCTAGCAAAGTCTAAATAATCAATTGGCGTATGGTCGATTAACACCGTATCACGCACAGGATCCATGCGCGTGGTAATTGCCCAAATCACCTCATTCCAATTACGGCAATCCACATCATCATCAACCACAATAATGAATTTGGTGTACATAAACTGGCGCAGGAAACTCCAACAACCCATCATGATGCGCTTGGCATGACCAGAATATTGTTTTTTAATACTCACCACTGCCATGCGATATGAACATCCTTCTGGCGGCAAATAAAAATCTACAATCTCTGGAAACTGCTTTTGCAACAACGGCACAAATACTTCATTCAGCGCCACGCCCAATACTGCTGGTTCATCAGGCGGTTTGCCCGTGTAGGTACTGTGGTAAATAGCATTTTCACGCATGGTAATGCGCTCAACCGTAAACACTGGAAAATAATCTTGCTCATTGTAATAGCCTGTGTGGTCTCCATACGGACCTTCAAGCGCTGTTTCATCAGGATGAATCACCCCTTCAAGCACAATCTCTGCTCGCGCAGGCACTTGTAAATCATTGCCGATGCACTGCACCAGCTCTGTTCGCGAGCCACGCAACAAGCCTGCAAACTGATATTCACTCAAACTATCTGGCACCGGCGTTACCGCGCCAAGAATAGTTGCAGGGTCACATCCCAAGACCACAGCCACGGGATAAGGCACGCCTGGATGAGCTTTTTTATGCGCCAAAAAATCCAACGCACCGCCACGGTGTGCCAGCCAACGCATAATCAATTTATTTTTACTGAGTAATTGTTGACGATAAATGCCCAAATTTTGGCGTTTTTTATGTGGACCACGGGTAACAGTTAAGCCCCAAGTCACCAATGGCGCAATATCTTCTGGCCAACAATGCTGAATTGGAAATTGAGTTAAATCAACATCATCACCTTCAATCACGATTTCTTGGCACGGTGCTTTTTTGACCACTTTGGGCGCCATACTCCAAATATCTTTTAACAAAGGCAGCTTACTAAAAGCATCTTTAATACCTTTAGGTGGTTCTGGTTCTTTTAAATATGCTAATGTTTTGCCGATTTCACGCAATTGCGAGACTTCATTAGCGCCCATACCCATAGCAACACGCTCTGGCGTGCCAAACAAATTAGCCAATACGGAAAAATCATAGCGCGATCCATCAGCGCGAACCGCCTGTGTAAACAACAATGCTGGTCCTTCGGCACGCAAGACTCGATCGGCAATTTCTGTCATTTCTAAATTAGGTGAAATGGGCATATCAATGCGTTTGAGTTTGCCAGTTTGTTCTAGCTGGCTGATAAAATCTCTTAAATCATGGTATTTCATAAGTTATTCTAGGGCTAAATAAGCCTTATTCCATAAGCTGAAAAGGAAAGTTGATTATATAAGCTTTCAGGTAGCCTTTGTGAATAAAGGCTACCTGAAATATGAAAACCGCCTGAATGCAAGATTCAAGCGGTTTTTATGTCAATCAGAGCGAATTAAGCTTGGCACTTTATGCCCATTCAGTCACTACGCTCATCCTCACGCCATTAGGAATGCTGTAGTAAGAGCATTTCCCAAATGAATTACTGCTATCACAGCAAATCATCAACAGTTGAATATTTATTAAAAGCGAGTTGCTTACCCTTGTCGGCCTGCTACCGTTACTGAGCAGCGGCTGCCCTCACCCTGATCATCAGAATATTCATTTGCCCAGTTGAAAAACATTGTCCACATTTTGGCAGATAAATATACAAAAGAAACAACCGTAAAAAGTAAGATAAAAATAGGAATCAAGTTATTCATTTTATTAAGCATTCTTAAATAATGTGTTTTCTTTAATCAGCAAGCAGCTAGAAAAAATATCTGCCAATTACATATGTTAAATGGGAAGCACCACATCATCAGACTGGTGCGTATTTTTTTCAACCTGTTTATGTTGCTGCTTAGTACCGGAAAGTCTGGAAAAAACATTGCCCGAAGAACCCCATTTTGAATAAATAACATAAACTAATAGAGATAAATAACCAATGGAAGACAATACGCCTACCACAACGAAAATAGGAATCAAGCGTTCGATCATGATTGATTACTCCCAAATAAATGATGTATTTGTATTTCTTAATAATGCTGCTTAAGTTTTAAACAGTCACTAACCCGTAGCTTCTTTATTTTTCAGCAGCTCTAACGGCTGCTTAAATGAAAGAAGATAAATGCAGTATTCGCACAAACAAGCGGCCTGTCAACAAGATAAACGGCTAAATTTGCCATTTATTGTGATTTTGAATGGTTTTTACACTACACAGCCAATAACTCATCATTTAGTGTTAAAAATTAGATACATTGCAAAGATATAAACAATGCCAATGCCATTAGAAAAATAAAAATTCACTAAAAGTCTTTTTTAAGCAATTAATAACCCGTAAGCATACAATAATATATTTGTTATATTTAACTACTTATTGAGAGATTCACCATATTCCCAATATCAAGCTTTGTGGCTCTTTCCCATAAGAACTCATCCATTTGTTTTCAGACGCTGTTTATTTCAGTATTATGCACAGTATTATTTTTCGCTATTAAACGAAGTCTTTTATTATGTTCAACAATTACAAGCTTTACATTGCTTTGCCACCCATGCTCATTTTCAATTCTTTATGCCGTCTTTCGGCTTGTGGCTTTTAAATTAAAATGTCCAATGCGAAAGACACCATCTATTCAATATATTAATCTGGCTACCTGAAAAGTTATGAAACAAGCAAAACAATACAATTTTCTCACCCAGCAACAGCAGCGTTTTCAATTACATGTAGACAACGTCAGTAATGAAACAAATCTGCCATCTGCACATGATTTTTATCGTTGGGCATGGCAAGCATTAAAAAAAGAATACCGCAAAGCCAACTTGAGTTTGGTTTTGCTGGATGAAGAAGAAGCGCGTGCATATAACCATCAATATGGTGGCAAAGACTATGCAACCAATGTTTTAAGCTTTGCTCTAAATGAAGGAGAAGTTTGGTTTAATCAAGATTCCAATATTCTTAGCGGTGATTTAATAATTTGTCCACAGGTTGTATTCACAGAAGCTGCTGAGCAAAATAAAACCCCAACTGCACATTTTGCACATTTAACAGTACACGGCGTTTTACATCTTATGGGTTATGACCATATAAACGATGATGAAGCTGAAACAATGGAAGCACTTGAAATCAGTGTGTTAAATCAGTTAGGATACGCAAACCCATATTTACAGGATGAAATCTAACATGGACGACAGCTCGTCGAAACCGACTTTCTTTGAACGCTTGGTAAGCCGCCTTTCTGGCGAAACCCTCACCTCTGCCGAAGCGGTTGTTGCGCTTTTGCGCCAAGCACACAAACAAGAAATATTCGATGAAGAAACCTTGCAACGGCTAGAAAAAATGCTGATTTTTTCTGATCTTGAGGTACGCGATGCAATGGTCACCCGCAGCCAAATGGATGTGATTAAAGCCAATGACAGTATTGAACGCATTATTGCCTATGCGGTTGAAACTGCTCATTCACGCTTCCCTGTAATTGAGGATGACAAGGATAATGTATTGGGTATTTTGCATGCAAAAGATTTATTAAAATACACTCTTCATCCTGAACAGTTCAACCTTAAATCTCTTTTGCGTCCAGCAGTGTTTATTCCTGAAGGTAAACGTTTAAGCACCTTGTTAACAGAGTTTCGTGAGCAGCGTAATCACTTAGCAGTAGTGGTCGACGAATACGGTGGCACTTCTGGTTTAGTGACTTTTGAAGACGTTATCGAACAAATCATCGGCGATATTGAAGATGAATTTGATGAAGATGATGGCGCCGATAATATTTTTACCATTTCCTCCGAACGTTTCCGTGTAAATGCCATCACTGAAATCAAAGACTTTAATGAATTTTTTGGTACTAACTATAGCGATGAAGAGGTCGATTCAATTGGTGGGTTGATTATTCAAGAATTTGGTCACTTGCCCGAACGTGGTGAAAAATGCAGTATCGATGGTTTAAACTTTAACGTAGCACACGCTGATAAGCGCCGTCTGCATACTTTAATGGTGACTCGAATTAAAGACGAGCCATAAAGGCTGGTATAAAATACAACGTAATACATTCTTTCAGGTAGCATAAAGGCTACCTGAAATGCCGTCTAACCTTCATGTATTAAAATATTTAAGGATTATCATCATGGCTTTTGCCACACTTTTCACTCTATTAGACGACATTACTGTGATGTTAGACGATGTTGCGCTAATGACAAAAATGGCGGCTAAAAAAACCGCAGGCGTTGTAGGTGATGATTTAGCCTTGAATGCCAATCAAGTTACTGGTATTAATGCTGAACGAGAATTACCAGTCGTGTGGGCGGTAGCAAAAGGATCGCTCATCAATAAAGCTATATTAATTCCTTTAGCATTGGCGCTGTCCGCATTTGCGCCAAGCCTGATTATTCCACTACTGATGATTGGTGGTGCTTACTTATGCTTTGAAGGCGTTGAAAAAATACTGCATAAGCTATTGCATAAACATGACAGCAAGCAAACATCTCATCAAGCCACACCAGATATTTTGGAAGGCGAAGCGGCTAAAATAAAAGGTGCCATTCGCACAGACTTTATCTTGTCCGCCGAAATCATCATTATCGCACTCGGTGTTACTACCGCAAGCCAAGGCATTATGCCGCAATCTATAATGCTTACTGCCATTGGTATCGGCATGACTGTTTTGGTTTATGGTTTGGTTGCTGGCATTGTTAAAGCAGATGATTTTGGTTTGTACTTAATGAAAAAAGGCGGTAATGGCGTTAAAATTGGTCAAGGAATTATTGCTTTTATGCCATGGGTAATGCGTGCTCTAAGCATTATCGGCACCATTGCCATGTTTTTAGTTGGCGGTGGTATTTTTGTTCACAATTCAACTTGGCTTCATCATTTTCTACAGATAAACCATTGGGATGCAGGCCTAACCAGCATGCTTTCTAGCTTAGTGGTCGGTGTTATTGTTGGTGCAATTGCATGTGCGGTGGTATTACCTTTGATGAAAATATTCAAAAAAACCCCAGCTCACTAATTACTATAATGTTCAAATATTCATAAAAAATCGCCACAACAGTTAAGTTATGGCGATTTTTATTGTTTATATCAATCGAAGCTTATTTCATGGCAGCGCTCAATACCCTTACGTTGTAACGATACATATCCAAATAAGTTTTACCTTCGCCCTTTTGGCTCAGCGCATCCGAATATAATTTACCTTGAACTTTAATTCCTGTTTCCGCTGCAATGCGTTTAACCATACGATCATCTTTAATATTTTCTACAAATACAGCTTTTATACCCTCTTGTCTAATTTGACGAATAATAGCTGCCACGGCTCTGGCAGAGGGTTCTGCCTCAGTATTTAAGCCCTGTGGGGCGATAAATTGAATATCATAACGTTTACCCATATAGCCAAATGCACCATGTCCAGTCAACACTTTGCGCTTACTTTTTGGCACCGCATTAAATTGCTGGCTAGCATAAATATGTAGATTTTTTAGTTCTCCATGATAAGTATTAAGGCGTTGCAGATAATATGCTTTACCTTGTGGATCAACTTTAATCAAAGCATTTGCAACATTGGCAGCATAAGTAAACATACGCAACGGATCATGCCAAACATGTGGATCTAAATCACTATGATTATGTCCCTTATGATCAGAATGATGGTTGTCATGTTCTTCAGTCATCTTCAATGTAGAAACACCATCTGAAACAGCAGCATACGGTATTTTATTTTGCTCCACTGCCCGTTTAAATTCAGCTTTTTCTAAGCCTAAACCATTCAGTAAAACCAACTTAGCGGCACGAATTTTTTGCACATCGCCGGCGGTCATGTGATAAGCGTGCGCATCTTGATCCGCACCCACTAGTGTGGTGACCTTTACACGTTCTCCACCAATTTGTTGTGTTACATCACCCAAAATACTAAAGCTTGCCACCACTGCCATAGGTGCAGCATAAAGGCTACCTGAACAACATGCTGCAATTAAACCTAATTTCCACTGCTTCATATTTTTTCCTTATATTAAACAATATGGTGTTTGCCACGGCGCAACCATTTAAGCAAGATTCCACCTTCCCAGCCAAAAATCACTGAAATCAAATACCAAGCACCACACCATAAAATAATAGCTGGTCCAGAAGGAATCTCAATATAATAAGAAAGTAGCAAACCTCCAATACCACATACCAATGCCACCAATGCCGACACCAACAACAACATGCCCATATTACGCACCCACAAGCGCGCACTAATCGCCGGCAATATCATTAAGCCAACCGACATTAAAGTACCCAAAGCTTGGAAGCCCGCCACCAAATTCATCACTACTAAAATTAAAAAACTAATGTGCCACCAACCGCCCTTACCATTCACCGCCCGCAAGAATAATGGGTCAATACTTTCCATCATCAGCGGTCGATACATAATCGCCAATGCCACAACGGTTAAACTGGCTACAGCAGCCACCAGTTGTAATGCTGGCAAATCAACCGCCAACACTGAGCCAAACAATAAGTGCAACAAATCAACACTGCTGCCACTCTTGCTCACCAGCACCACACCAATTGCAAGGCTGGTTAGATAAAAAGCAGCAAAGTTTGCATCTTCTTTTAAGCTTGTAAAACGGCTGACCAAGCCCGCCAAGAGCGCCATCAACATCCCAGCACCAAAACCGCCTAAACTCATAGCAGGCAAGCTTAATCCTGCCACCATGTAGCCAATGGCCGCTCCTGGCAATACAGCATGGCTTAGCGCATCACCAATCAAGCTCATACGCCGCATCACCAAAAACACGCCTACTGGCGCAGCGCCAATCGCCAAAAAAACCACTGACGCCAAGGCGTAACGCATAAACGAAAATTCGGCAAACGGCTGGATTAATAATTCATACACATTCATGTTTCAACATTTCAAAAAGCTGCCTGAACAGCTGGATTTCATTGAACAATGGTTTTGCTAACGATTATGGTGCAGCACACCACTCGTCATTATCATGCTGTGACATTGCCGCATTTGCCCGCACCAGCAAATCATCTACTAACACCTGTTCTGTTTTGCCCGCAGCAATTTTTTCGCGAGCAATCAACAAGGTATTTGGAAAATAAGCACGCACTTGCTCATAATCATGCAATACCGCAATCACGCCCTGCCCTTCGCGATTACATTGTCGCAACACTTCCAACAACGCAAAGGTTGTTTTAGCATCTACCGCGTTAAATGGCTCATCCAACAACAAATAGCGCGCATTCTGTGCCAACATGCGCGCAAACAATACTCGCTGAAACTGGCCATTGGATAAATGAGCAATCTGACGTTCAGCAAACGCATCCATACCCACTCTTGCCAAAGCCAAACGTACACGCTGTCGTTGCGCTGCGGTAACTCGACCAAAAAAGCCGATTTCATACCACAACCCCATTGCTGCCAACTCAAATACTGTTAAAGGTTGACTGCGATCTATTTCAGACTGTTGAGGCAAATAAGCTATGTCACAGCGCTGCATGCCATGCCACATGACTTTGCCTGTATCTGGTGTTAATAAGCCCATAATTGCTTTAAGCAACGTAGACTTACCAGCACCATTGGGACCAAAAATTGCCCACATTGCCCCTGTTTCAAAAGTCATGTTGATATGATGTACCGCTGGACGGCGCTGATAACTTACAGTGAGATTTTCAAGTCCAATACTCATGCTGAAACTACCCAAAAATAGACGCTCCACAACAACGTTAACGCAGCTAAAGCCAGCAGCAAACGTTGCCATAAGCCAGTGAGAAGCAATGATTTCATACTAAACAATCTTCTAGGCAGCTTCATTTGATAACAATCAAACTGCCAAAATCAATAAGAACATGAATGTTACTGTATAACATTTCACTTGTAAAGCACTTACAAAAAATATTTATCCTCTGTAAAAAAATACCCTTGTCGCACAGTGTTGCGCTTTAACGTTATAATTATCTTTTTAATATTATGTAGGCTTTGTATGACTGAACCTCATTTAAGCGACAAACTCAATCTTGAAACCGCACGGATTGAATGGCAAGAATTGCAACCCCATTTCGCCCGTGGCGCAGCAGTTTATATAAGCCCCGACTTAGATTTATTATCCGTTGCCAATTTAGTGGCTGATGACAACAGCAGCGTGATTGCCACTTTGATGCAACAAAATAAATTTGGCATGGTTACTGAAGAGCTTGCGCGCACCTTTCTAGCCAACAACCAAGCCATGTGGGCAGTAGTAGTGGCGCCGTGGGTTTTAGTTCAACCTTGTGATAAATAACAATAGGCTACCTGAAAACAGTTTCAGGTAGCCTATTGTTAAAGTCTATACATCACCCAATTTATCATGTCTTTTTCGAAGCCGCTTCCTGCTCTACTTTCTGCCGGCGAAACTGGCGTAACTGCTTTAATGCTGCCAGTAATGTACCCATCCCGCCCACCACCAACAACACCAACAATGGCCATACGACCAATTGCTGCACAAAGAAAATCAATACTGCCGACAATAACAACACAATACCAATAGTGATATAAGACCACGCTTCAGACTCTGCCACCAAACGGGTGCCATAAAAAGAAGGATCGAAAACATGCCCCAACTGCATCATTTGCCTCGCCACGCTTTTTGCCTGTCCTTTATGCAAAGTCTGATGTCTTTTAAATAAACGTTGCCGCTCTTTAATGAGCTGGGTATGTTGCTCTTCATTTAAAATCACTTCAGTGGCATTTTCTAAATCTTGTAAAAAAATCTTTTGCAAACATGCCACAGTCGCTGCATCTTCAATTGAAACATCTAATTCACGGTTAGCATACCAGCTAGACAGATTTAAATTTGTAGAACCTACTCGCGCCCAAGTTCCATCAGCCAGCGCTGATTTAGCATGAATCATGGTGCCATTCCACTCAAATATGCGCACACCTGCTTCTAGTAAATGACGATATTGTGTGCGCGAAACCGTACCAATCCATTTAATATCTGAAGTTCGCGGTACCAACAAACGCACATCCACACCAGCCTTAGCAGCATTAATTAATGCCTGAACATATAAACGTGTGGGCATAAAATAAGCATCTGTTAGCCATAAATTACGCCGCGCCAAACCAATCGCGTTTAAATCGAGCCGCATCATATTGATATTGGCAGGTGTGGTAGCAATGACACGCAAATTGGCTTCACCCGGACTTTGCTCAGCAAAATGCATGCGAATACGTTCAGCATAACCAGTTAATTGCTCCGGTAGCTGGCTTCCTTGCGACAACAGCGTGTCTTCAAAAGCAGCCATCACTTGCGCCACTGCTCCACCTTGAATCATTACCCCTGTATCACGCCAAGCGGAAACACCGCTTTCAGGCTTGCCATTCCAAGCACTGGATATGCACAAGCCGCTGACAAAAGCTATTTTTTCATCAATAATAAAAGACTTACGGTGGTTGCGCGACAACAAGCCAATGCCACTAATCCAGCCAATCGGGTTATAAGGCTTCACATGTGCGCCAGCTTCCACTAGCGGCTTAAAAAAGCCACGGTAATGTCCCCAGATACTGCCCACCCAGTCGTAAACCAAAACCACAACCACACCCTGCTGTAGTTTTTCCAACAAAATTTGGCGCACCGTCTGGCCAAAATCGTTAACAGCAAAAATATACATTTCAATACAGATCGAGTGTTCCGCCGCCCGCAATGCCGACTCCCAAGCCGGAAAATTGGCCTCACTATTAAGCAGAATTTCAATGTGATTGCCAGCAGTCAACTGAGTACCAGAAGCACGGGCAACAATTTGTTCGGCCAACTCTGAAATAGGTGTGTTTTTTTTAATAGGCTCTTGCATATTTTCACTCAAATAAGCGGTAGAAGGACATTATAAAATAACCATGAAGTTAAGTAATGGCTATACCGATAAACGGTTATAGCATGCTTTCTAAGTGCCGACAGCCAATATTTATCATAGAATTAATATCAAAAAGTACACTACTACATCTACTCACTGAGCATCACATCGATAAAATACACCCTAGCATTGATTGCAAAGTGAACATCATCTCGTCATCTTTTGCTATTTTTTTCAGAATACGCTAACTTGAATCAAAGCTCACTTTAACGCCAATACTGCAACGCCAAGAATATACATTCCAAAGTATTGGGCTAAATTCAATACTTTTACGTAGCAATGCCATGGGCGTTTTAAAACTTTAAAGCTACCTGAAAAGATTTCATATTTTTTATAACGACCATATTTTAATCTCAATCACACCATCTTTAAGAATTACTCAGATAAGCTTAACTGTTCGCCTCTTTAAATATCAAATACAAAAAAGGCTACCTGAAATCTTTCAGGTAGCCTTGATTAATACTGATTAATTTAATT
>CAZLYX010000003.1:44107-72975 GCA_964563885.1 uncultured Neisseria sp.
ATCGTATCTAAAAATGTGCCCGTCATCGATACCAGTGCTTGGCGCACAGGATGGTCGGTTTTTGCAGCCGCAGCCGCAATCGGCGCTGAGCCCATGCCTGCCTCATTCGAGAACACACCACGTGCAACACCGTAACGAATTACGCTACCAAGCGCACCGCCTGCTACTGCTTGACCAGTAAACGCATCACTAAAAATCAGGTTAAATGCTGGGCCAACCATATCCATATGCATAAAGATAATAGCTAACCCGCCAAAAACATAGAGAATTGCCATAAAAGGCACAATGATAGAAGCCGCAGTCGCAATACTGCGAATACCACCTAAAATCACAATGCCTGTTAACACAGTCAAAACAATACCAGTGTACATCGGGTCAATGCCAAAGCTACTTTGTACTGCTTGTGCTACTGAATTAGATTGTACTGAGTTACCAATACCGAAAGAAGCCACGGTGCCAAAAAAAGCAAAGGCAATCGCTAACCACTTCCATTTTGAGCCTAAACCACGCTCGATATAGTACATCGGGCCGCCCGACATTTGGCCACGCTCATTAACGACACGATACTTAACCGCTAATACACCTTCGCCGTATTTAGTGGCCATACCAAAAATAGCAGTCATCCACATCCAAAACACTGCGCCTGGGCCACCCAATACAACCGCGGTAGCAACACCAGCAATGTTACCAGTACCAATAGTGGCTGAGAGCGCCGTCATCAATGCACCAAATTGTGAAATATCCCCGTCGTGATCCGTACCATCTTTCTTTTTTCCGTGTGGTAAAAATGCCTGTTTTAAAGCATAAGGCAGCATAGTGAACTGTAAACCGATTAAGCGAATGGTCAACCAAATGCCAGTACCAACCAGCAGCACCAACATAGGGGGCCCCCAAACCCAGCCGCCTACCGTATCAAAAAACGTTTTTAAGCTGTCCATTTCTTACTCTCCGTTCTGTGGTGGTAACTTTATTGCGTACAATTGAACACAATCTACGCATTTCAGCACAGAGTGTTAAAGAGTGCAATAGGCTAGCTAAATTTTGTTAGCACTTATAATTTTTCAGGCAGCCTTAAATTTAAGGCTGCCTGAAAAATTATTGAATCGTGATATCTGCTTTCAAATCAAACTGAGGAATCGGTATAGAAAACCGACCGCCCCGTTCATCTTCAAACTCATAATGCCCTTCCATCGTTCCCCATGGGGTTTTTAAATGCGCACCACTACTGTATTCGAATTCATCACCTGGATAAAGCGTTGGCTGCTGCCCAATCACACCCGCTCCAGAAACCCGCTCTTCATCGCCATGAGCATCGGTTATTAACCAAAAACGATTGCGCAAAGTGATGGCATCTTGGCTCTGGTTAAAAATCATGATTTTGTATACGAATACATACTTGTCATCAATAATATTACTTTGTTCAGCCAAGTAACGTGGCTTCACAACAATGTGTATTTCATCTGAGTCTGACATATTTTCAGGTAGCCTCCTGAGAAAATATTAAAATAAATAAGCACCAAGCTTTAACAATAATAATGACATTAAGGCTGCGATAATATCATCTAACATCACACCAAAACCACCGCTAACTTGTTGGTCAAACCATTTTATAGGCTGTGGCTTTACTGCATCAAAAAAGCGGAATGTAGCAAATGCAACGAGCCACCATAGCCAAGTTGCTGGAATAAATGCCAATATCAACATCATTGCAACAATCTCGTCCCAAACGATGCCACCGTAATCGTGTACACCCAACTGAGCTTCGGTGTGGTTGCAAATACTAATCCCCACAATAAACAAAAACAAGCAAAGCAAAGCCAACCAAAAACCCTCAATACCCAATGCCATACACAATGCAGCTAATGGTAGTGCTGGTAATGTTCCAAAAGTTCCTGGTGCTTTAGGCGCCAAACCCGTGCCAAAACCAAAGCCAAGTAAACATATTGGTCGTTTTAGCAACCAAGAAAATGTAGGTTTAAATGCAGGTATTTGTTTAACCAAAATGATCAAATCCTTTTTTTGCCAAGACTAATTCTTTACCAGCAGTATCCACAATATTCAGATAGCCAGTGTTGTTAATTTGTCCCACACGTCGCACTGTTGCTCCACTCGCTGCACCCGCTTGCTCAATTTCAGCCCGTACTTGTGGTGGTGCAGTAAAAACCAGCTCATAATCATCACCACCAGCCAAAATACAATCATAAAATTGTGACCAAGACAACCCACCTGCACGCGTTAACGAAAGTAATTCTGGCAGCACAGGCACTTTGTCTGCGTATAATATTGCCCCTTTAGCCGAAGCTGTTAGGATGTGTCCCAAATCCTGCGCTAAGCCATCTGATATATCTTGAGCAGCATGAGCCAACGGCAGCAATAACGTCCCCAAATCTACACGTGGTATTGGTCTGAGCAACGCAGGTTCACACAATTTGTATATTGTTTCGGGCAAATATAATTCGCCTAGTCTATGCCTCAATGCCACAGCCGCAGAGCCAAGCACGCCAGAAACCCAAATATCATCACCATTTTGTGCAGCATCTCGCCGCAATGCTTTGCCACAAGGTGTTTCACCAATAATGGTCACACTAAAAATCAAATCACCCTTAGTGGTATCCCCGCCAATCAAGCTAATGTTGTAACGCGACAAAACATTAAATAGGCTACCTGAAAAAGCCTCTAGCCACTTCTCATCTAATGAGGGCAGCGCTGCATTAAGCAACACCCATCTTGGGATCGCACCCATCGCCGCCATATCTGAAATATTGACACTTAATATTTTATGTGCCAAATCCTCAGGATTCATATCCTCAAAAAAATGCCGTCCAGCCAATAACATATCACTACTAAAGTGTAAATCGTATCCTGCTTTAGGTCGCACAATCGCTGCATCATCACCAATGCCGAGCACAACATTGCTGTCATGTTGCTGTTTCGAAAAATAACGCCGAATAAACTCAAACTCAGTCATCTCAATCTAATCCCTTATTGCAAACTGTGAACTCATTTTTGTTTTAAAAAATCTCCATCTATAATGAACAACTTCACACCGTTTTGAGTAATTGAACGATGAGTACTCAGTTCATCAGAAACAACATAGGTCATTCCTTATGTAAGCACAAATTTTTCTCCACTTTTTTGTTCACTTATATTCCTTAGCTATTTTTTTAGAATACCTTCAACCGTTTCTATCATCTTAGCATTTACCTAAGAGTTTCCGTTCATTGAATGCATCGATTTTTCTGCCATAAAGTAGGGCTTCTATAAAGAGTTAGTATAAAAATTAAGATTGTTGTAAGCATAACTATTAAGACTAGGCTAATACCAACTTTTTAAATTTTCTATTTATCTTATTTTCTTATTTAACCTAAACCACTCTATGTTTTTTACATAGGATTCAAAAAAAGTCATCCTATTTTTTGGTGAAGTTAAATCCTATTTCATATTGACAAAATCTGATTCCTTTCCAAAATTCTAATTTTCCTTTAATTTGTTTTAAAGCTTATGCTTTTGTAATCATTAGATTTTTTTAATTCTTTATATAGATTCTATATTTAACACCCAATATTGAAGAATTTGTCCATATTGCGGGCAATATACATGCAAAAATACATAACATTTAATCAATATCAGTAACACAAAATAAAACCCCTACCTAAGTAGGGGTTTGTGTATTCAAGCACTATACGATTAAGACAATATCCTAATCGTATAGTTTAAAATCAAATATATGATTTAGTTAACTTGTTTAGTCACCAAAGTACGAATACGTACGTCAACACGGCGATCAGGTTCGATACAAGCGATCTGAGCAGCACGTTTCTTAGCAGCAGATACTTTCTTACCCAATTTAGCAACTTCAGCTTGGCAAGATTCAGTCATTCGAGCTTGAGACTCACCTAGACCAACAGCAGTGATTTTTTGAGCCGGAACACCACGGTTAACTAAGTAATTAGAAACTGTGTTAGCACGTTTTTCAGATAGCTCTTGGTTGTATTTATCTGAACCCATGAAGTCAGTATGACCTTCAACACGCACAGATTCAACTTTACTGTCAGATAAACGTTGAGCCAAAGTATTCAGAGTTTCTGATGCTTCTGGGCGCAAGTTGTACTTATCGAAACCAAATAAGAATTTAGCAGACAAGGCAACAACTTCTTCTGCGTATTCAGGAGCGGCTGGAGGTGCAACTTGAGCAGTAGCATCACCACACTCAACCAAACCATTGGTATCTTTATTTAAGAAGCTATTTTCCCAGCATTCATTGTAGTTATTGCGCACTACTTCTCTGGTTTGCTCGCTGATGGTATAACCCGGTTTTTCGTGCACTGGGCCGGCGGCCATTGCGCTGCCAGAAGCAATTACGGCAGCAAACAAGGCGCTTAATTTGAGCTGTTTGGTCATTTTATTCCCTCATCAAAAAATTGTTATGTAACGGCAGCTGAAGATTATACTCGCCTAGACCGAAACAAATTACAATACACAGGCCGCCACTTGAAATGAGCGACAACTTGGATATTTCAGGTTTGCACTATAAGAATGTCAAGCCAAACTGTCAATAGCCGATTGTCGGCAAAGCCTTTACGAAACGACCCGTTCCTAAACACTAATCATGCCGAAAAATCAACTTCCTGTCATGCATTTACATACAAAATAGAAAAATACGTTTCACTTAGTTGTGCAAAAACCACATAAAACCCAAGTTTATCCTTTTTTATTTTATTAAGTCTAACATGTAATTATTTTAAAATACTTTCTAAAACTAGTTTTTTATTATTAAAACATCAATAGAAATATTTTCACATAGGCAATTATGTTACATTAATTAAGAATATGCAGTATAAACCACACAATTACTTGCCATTACAAAGCTTATGAAATTACAACAACTGCGCTACATTCTTGAAGTTTACCGCCAGAATTTAAATGTTTCCGATGCAGCCGAAGTACTTTTTACTTCACAACCTGGCATATCTAAGCAAATCCGCCTGCTTGAAGATGAATTAGGGGTACAAATTTTCATCCGCAGCGGTAAGCGTATTGTATCTGTTTCACAACCTGGAAAAATGGTGTTGGAAATCACTGAACGTATTTTACAGGATGTACAAAATATCCGAAATATTGGTAGCGATTTTGCCGATAAGGATAGCGGCACGCTCTCTATAGCCACCACTCACACTCAAGCACGTTATGCCTTACCACCTGTGGTAGCCAAATTTATGAATCTCTATCCAAATGTAAAACTATCAATAAAACAGGGTAATCCTAGTCAGATTCTACAAATGATCACCAGTGGAGAAGTAGACTTTTCTATCTCAACCGAATCTTGGCATTCAGTAAACAATTTGCGCTATCTGCCCTGCTCAGAATGGCACCATGCGGTAGTAGTGCCAAATCAACATCCACTAGCAATGCTTGATAGGCCTCTGAATTTATCAGACATTGCAGCCTATCCACTTATTACTTACGACTTTGCTTTTGAACCCAATAACCGCATTGCTCAAGCATTTAAACAAGCGAATATTCATGATTTTCAGGTAGCCTTGTCGGCTACAGGCACAGATGTAATTAAAACCTACGTTAAGCTTGGCTTGGGTATTGGCTTGATGGCAGAAGAGGCTTATAACGTCCAAGAAGATAACGAATTAACGATTCTCAACACACGTCATTTATTTGCACCTTCTTCTACTAAAATCATTCTACCTTCCGATACTTATCTACGTGGATACGCGTATGATTTTATAACTTTATTTGCTCCGGCGCTTAACCGTGAGCGCATTGATAGCCTGCTATACTCACCACTTGAAGAAGATTATTCTATTTAACCGCACGTTAACAGCACGAATTAACATAATAAAAAAGTATTATGTTTGGCATTCTCATATATTTATTTATGATGAGACAGCATGTTCACACCCTAATATCATTTTTTTGAGTGTTTCTGGCTCTAAAATTCGTATGTGCTTATGCTCTACTGAAATCAGACCTTCCTGATTAAATTTGGACAATGTACGGCTAACTGTTTCTAGCTTTAATCCTAAATAACTGCCAATTTCTTCTCGCGACATTCTTAGAATAAAATCATTAGCAGCAAAACCACGTGATTGTAAACGTTGAGATAAATTCAGCAAAAATGCTACAACTCTCTCTTCAGCACGCATATTACCCAACAACAACATCACGCCTTGATCTCGCACGATTTCTCTGCTCATTAATCGATAAAAGTGAGTTTGAATACTGGGAATATTTAAACCTAATTGTTCCATACTATCAAAAGGCAGCTCACACACTTCACTGTCTTCCAATGCCACAGCGTTACAACTGTGCATATCAGCACAAATCCCATCCATACCCAACAGTTCGCCTGACATAAAAAAGCCTGTTACTTGGTCACGCCCATCTTGACTGGCTACAGCTGTTTTAAAAAAACCAGTGCGAATCGCATAAAGAGATTTAAACGGCTCAGCGACCCGAAATAAATACTCCCCTTTTTTTAAACGACGGCTCTGCCGGATTACAGCATCCAATTGATTAACTTCATCCTGCATTAAGCCTACTGGCAAACACAATTCGCGTAAGCTACAGGTTGAGCATAATGCTTTTATTACTTTTGGGGGAGTACTCGAGCTAGACATTAAGCGTCCTAACTATAAAATGTGGCGATACCTTTAGTAAGATTGACTCAAATCAAGGCGTGTTGTAATTAATAGTTGTATTCTAGCAAATTCCTACGCTTTTGAACAACTTATGCCTTTGAGCAATTAAATAGGCAATCCGACACATGAAAACCATTCACATCATTAACTCATTTCAACCCGAATTTGACCGTGAGCTAATTGCCTCTTTACCTGCCAGCGGCCCACGCTATACTTCTTATCCTACCGCTGATCGTTTTCATGCGGGCTTTGATGAAACAGCATACATACAAGCTTTAGATCAACTCAATCAAACATCATCCAATCAACCGCTTTCGCTTTATATACATATCCCGTTTTGTAACACAATCTGCTATTACTGTGGCTGCAATAAAATTATTACTAAAGACAAAAGTCGAGCCGATGCTTACATTACTTATTTAGAACGAGAGTTAGAGCTGTTAGTACCTCACTTGCATAACAAGCCATCTTTAGCTCAATTGCACTTCGGTGGCGGCACACCCACATTTTTAAGCGATGACCAACTCAAACGCGTCTTCGACATGATTCGTCGTCATTTCACTCTTTTGCCGGATGGTGAATATTCAATTGAAATAGACCCACGTAAAGTAGACCGCGACACTGTGTTTCACTTAGCCAAGCTCGGCTTCAACCGCATGAGCATAGGTATTCAAGACTTCAACCTCGAAGTTCAAATAGCAGTAAACCGTATTCAAAGCGTAGAAGAAACACGTTTAGTTATTGATGCTGCACGCGAAGCTGGCTTTAAATCTGTAAGCGTAGACTTAATTTATGGCTTACCGCACCAAACGCTCGACAGCATAAAACCCACCATCGACACCGTATTGTCGCTCGATCCAGATCGCATAGCACTATATCATTACGCCCATTTGCCTCATTTATTTAAACCACAACGTCGTATTGATACCAGTGCCGTGCCAAATAGTGAAGAAAAACTCGATATTCTCCAATATGCTGTCAATACGCTTACAGAACGTGGCCATGTATTTATCGGCATGGATCACTTTGCTAAGCCGAATGACGAACTTGCCATTGCATTACGCGAAGGCCGGTTGCAACGCAATTTTCAAGGTTACTCCACTTATGCAGACTGTGATTTAGTGGCCGTTGGTGTTTCTTCGATTGGTAAAATTGGCAGCACCTACAGCCAAAACGAACGCGATATAGAGCGCTACTATGCAGCGTTAGACGAAGGCCGTTTGCCGCTTATGCGCGGCTATCAGCTAAACCAGGACGACTTATTACGTCGCAATATTATCCAAGACCTGATGTGCCGTTTTGGATTAAATTTTAGTGATTACGATTCACAGCTTAACACCTCATTTCGGCAGTATTTCCAAGAAGAATTGTTGGATTTAGCACAGCTAACCGAGCTAGGCTTGTTGTCATTAGAGGCCGATTGCCTTACTGTTACACCCAAAGGCCGTTTTCTGATCCGCAACATCGCCATGGTATTCGACAACCATTTGCGCCATAAAGAAACACACGCCCAATACTCCAAGACTGTTTAATATTTAAACCAGCATTAAATTTATATTCATCATAAGGCTACCTGAATATTCTTTCAGGTAGCCTTAAGTACTGTAGCCTCAAGCCCACCAAATTGTTGTTTAAAACCTCAGCCTTGTGGTGCTGAATTGCGCTGATAAACTGCAAACACTGTTTCTCCCTAACTATAACCACGCTAAATATTGTTTTATTTAGACAGATTCTTTCTGGATAGCCACGTCAAGATTTTATTTTAAATATTCTAAAAAATTATTAGGTTTTCTTACACCTAAATTGCCCTAACATTGTATTAAAACCATAATCAACACTGCAGTTTGCTTCACTTGCCAGTCAGTCAATCTCACCCTACAATACAAAGCTAACTTATCCCAATTATTTTCAGGTAGCCACAGTTATGACCACCGATATCCGCCAATATGTTCTTAAAATCGCAGAAGCCGCCAAAGCAGCCTATTACACTTTAGCCACGGCCAGCACTGCTCAAAAAAACAACGCTTTAATACATATGGCCGAGTTATTACAAAAACACAAAAATGCCATTTTGGCCGCTAATGCCGAAGACATGGAAAAAGCAACCGCCAAAGGGCTAGATTCTGCTTTATTAGACCGGTTAAAATTGAACGAAAAAACCATCGACAGTATGAGCGATGGCTTACGTCAAATTGCTGCATTGGCAGACCCAGTTGGCGAGATGGATGAGTTTCGCACTCGCCCAAATGGTTTAAAAATTGGCAAAATGCGAGTGCCTCTTGGCACGATAGGCATCATTTACGAGTCTCGCCCGAATGTTACTTTAGACGCTGCGGCTTTGTGCCTTAAATCGGGCAACTCCTGCATTTTGCGTGGTGGCAGTGAAGCATTTCAAAGCAATATGGCCATTGCCAAAATTATTCGCCAAGCATTGCTTGAACATGATTTACCTGCTGATGCCGTGTGCTTTATTGAAAACACAGATCGCGAAAGTGTTGGCGCCATGCTACAGCTACCTGAATTAATTGATGTGATTATCCCACGTGGTGGTAAAAACTTAGTGGCGCGCATCAGCGCCGAAGCACGTGTACCAGTAATCAAACACTTAGATGGCATTTGTCATGTATATATAGATGAATATGCCGACAGCGATAAAGCCGTTAATATCGCCGTTAACGCTAAAACTTCACGCTACGGCACTTGCAATACTATGGAAACGTTACTCATCCACGAAAGCCGCGCTGAAGAATTATTACCACGCTTACAACAAGCTTACGCCGCTGAAAACGTTGAATTACGTGGATGTGAACGCACACAACAGCTGCTGGGCACACTGGTTATCGCCGCTACACCAGACGACTGGGAAACAGAATACTTGGCACCAATATTGGCCATTAAGATAGTAAACAGCTTAAGCGAAGCCATGCAGCACATCAACACCCACAGTAGCCATCACACAGACAGCATCGTCACCGAAAGCTACACTCATGCCCAGATTTTCTTGCGCATGGTAGACAGTGCCAGCGTGATCGTTAATGCCTCCACCCGTTTTGCCGATGGCTTTGAATTTGGCTTAGGCGCTGAAATAGGTATTTCTACTGATAAAATTCACGTACGCGGGCCAGTGGGTTTGAATGGCTTAACCAGTCAAAAATGGGTGGTTTTAGGTGATGGGCAAATACGTCAGTAACAAATATTATTATATCAATATTTAAAGTAAACAAAATACATGAGGTTAAAAGCCATCAAAAGCATTTTTTTATCCGTATTGCATAAGATATAAGCAATAGACAACATTTCCTAACAATTATTTGCCCAAGAGCATCTACTCTATCGGCTTGGTTTTTGAGAGAATAGCGTCACTTAATTATGACTATCCGTTCATAAAAATTACACATCAAAGGAAAATATGTGAAGCGCATTTTTTTATTTCTTGCCACCAACATTGCCGTTTTGGTTGTCATCAGCATTATCCTTAGTTTATTAGGATTAAGCGGCAATCCAAATGACATGGGTGGACTATTAGCCTTTTCAGCAGTTATCGGCTTTAGTGGTTCGATAATTTCGTTGATGACCTCAAAAATGATCGCCAAACGCTCAGTAGGTGCTCAAGTTATTACCCAACCAGCCAACGAAGCAGAAGCGTGGCTGGTACAAACTGTACAAAACCAAGCCAGGCAATGGAATATAAAAATGCCTGAAGTGGCTATTTACAACTCGCCTGAGCCAAATGCATTTGCAACTGGCCCCAGCAAGAATAATTCTTTAGTAGCAGTGAGCACTGGCTTATTAGAACATATGACTCGCGACGAAGTAGAGGCTGTGTTAGCACACGAAATGGCTCACGTTGGAAATGGTGACATGGTCACACTTGCTCTAATTCAAGGTGTAGTGAATACTTTTGTGGTATTTTTGGCACGAATCGTATCCAGTATGGTTACTCGTAGTGAAAACGGCGAATCTTCGCAAGGCATGTATTTTATAGTCAGCATGGTGCTGCAAATTGTGTTCGGCTTCTTAGCCAGCTTCATCGTAATGTGGTTTAGTCGTCAGCGCGAATACCGGGCAGATGCTGGTGCTGCCAAATTAGTAGGTGCTCCAAAAATGATTGCCGCACTACAACGATTAAAAGGTGGCGAAAGCCAGTTGCCAAAAGAAATGTTGGCATTAGGCATTGCCAGTGATGCTAAGGATTCTTTACTCAGCACCCACCCTAGCCTAGACAATCGCATCAGTCGTCTAAAGCTAATGTAATTGATTAGAATAACGAAAAGGCTACCTGAAATACAATTTCAGGTAGCCTTTTCGTTATTCCTGCCTATTCATTTTATCTAACCTATTCTCAAGCAAAATATAGATTCAGGATAAAACTTTGACCACTTGTGCTCCAAGCTTAAATTTAGACTTGAGTAAAGCAGGCAACGTATCATCGAAATACCAATACCCACTCTGTAAAGCTAAAGCGCCGCCAACACAATGAAACACCATTTTTTCACCACTTAAAGCATCTGTTTCCGTCACTTCAACTTCATGTGCCTGCCCCCAATCGGTCACAGGCAACAAATGTCCCATATCAATTATCTTTTGTGCTTGATTTTGCTTACCAGATACCGTGTGGCATTCACCATCGCATAGCCCACTTGCCTGTACTGGACAAGCTTCGCCGGCTGGTGGTGTAATCGGCAACACATCCAAAGCTGCTGGACACAATCGGTGTTCATTCGCCCACGCCAGCACCGCACGTTTAGCCGCTTTTTTATGTAAGAACAGACCTTTGGGTTGAACAGCATGAATGCCATTTTCCAAAGGAATAACTTTCGCCTGTAGTTCACCCATTTCATCTGCCGCAAATTTTATGGTTAAATAAGTTTTGGTTCCTTGAGGTAAACAAAACCGGTGCTGTTCAAAAATTTGCGCCTTCAACCATGTCGCATGCAACCGACCCAAAGCAGGGAAAAATTCAACCTTACTTGCACTGCGTAGGTACATCGGTACATTTTGTTTATTTAATTGCTCTGCCACTTCAGAAAATGTTTTCTCGTGAGCAGCCGCATAAATAGCTTGATTATTATCATCAAACCAAACCAACACACCAAAACGATCAGACAAACGATATAAATCTTGGCGCAACGTTTCAGGTAGCCAATTAGGCAGAATTTTAGGCATCATCAACAACTCACTTTGATTTAGCCATTCTTCCTCACACTTTTCAGCCAAGCTTTTTTCTAAGAAATCCGCCAATACCAGCACATCTGTCATAGCACGATGGCGGTTTTCTACCGTCATACCATTGCGCTCAATAATACTGTCTAAATTATGCTTAAAAAATTGTGGATAAAGCTTGCGTGATAATTGCACCGTACATAAAGCGGGTGCAGCAAAAGCATGCCCAACACGAGCAAATTCATGTTTCAAAAACGTATAATCAAAACGGCTATTGTGAGCCACCACTAAAGCACCCTGCAATTGCTTGAGTAAAGCTGGCGCCAGCATTGAGAATGTAGGCGCATCAACCACCATGTCATCACTAATGCCAGTAAGGCGCGTAATAAACGTCGAAATGGGCTGTTGTGGGTTCACCAACTGCTCATAATGGCTAATCTGCCCATTATCAAAGCGTAACCAAGCTATTTCAGTAATGCGATCTGATAGCGTATTGCCACCTGTCGACTCTAAATCAACAATCACTACAGGCACATCTAAACGCGACAAAGCAGCCGCCAACGCAGGCCATCGTTGTTCGCTAAACATAAACTATTCCGTTAAATCTAATCATGGTTTTGTATTTTACTCTTTCTATACTTCTTATGCGAATATATACTTGACACTATCTCATTGCAGCCTTATAATTCTTTTCTTTATTGCACCCGTAGCTCAGTTGGATAGAGTATCTGGCTACGAACCAGAGGGTCGGGCGTTCGAATCGCTCCGGGTGCACCAAATAACTGCCTCATCATTGCGCTCATCGTCTAGCGGTTAGGACACTGCCCTTTCACGGCGGCAACCGGGGTTCGATTCCCCGTGGGCGTACCACATTTTAAAAACATGGTTTAATTTAACCATGTTTTTTTGCGTTTTGTATTTAACAATTTCTACTTATCCCTCACCATCAAGAGTCTATTTTATCTCGTTGTACTTCATTAATTTAATCTTTACTACCCACTTGCTTAATTTTACTTAATTTCAATAGCTTTCCAAGTAGCTACATAAGTCAATAAGAATCAATATACTAGGCCTTATCGCTTCGTTTACATTCATATTTTCAGCTATTGCCAAAGGCGCTCAACAAGCTCACCATAGCAGACAAGGAACTTTTTCTCTGCTACCTTAGCCTAAGATTGTGTCCCCGCACTACAACAACATTCAAGTCAATGGAGTGATTTTAGTATGAAAACAAATTTTAAAATTATCGTTTCTGCAGTAACCTTATTGACCGCTTTAAGCGGTTGTAGCACTTTCGGTTCAGATAAAAAGGCCGAACAGCCAGCAGCACCTGTAACCCAAGCCACTGCCCCTGTGACACCAGTTGCACCAGCAGAACAGGCTCAGCCAAAAAGAACGGTAGATTCTGTTAAAGAAGTGGCTTATTCATGTGGCCCTAAAGGTGCTGACAAGTTGCGCGTTACTTATGGTTTGAACGGTAATGATATAGTAGCTGCACAAGTTTTATTCCAAGATAAACCTTCTCCTGTGTTGAGTCGTGTAGAAGAAGTGACTGATCAAAACGTGTTTACCGCCAGCGGTATTAGCTGGACAACCTCTACGGCCAATGCAGCCAACGTAGACAAAGTAAACGGTAATCAATTGTTACAAGCCAGCATGACCACTGTTAATGGCAAAGAGCAACGCGTAGAGCAAGTTGTTACCAACAATTGCAAGCTAGACAAACAAGCTACTGCTCGCTTGCAAGCAGCACCAAAAAAATAATACTTACGCATTAGGTTAGTATTCATTTATAAAAGGCTACCTGAAAACAGTATTAATGTTTCAGGTAGCCTTTTAATATTGATCTTAATAAAAATGATACTTTTTATTATTAACAAAGACTTATTCAGTAACTTCAAGTGACAATATATTTTTTGATAATGTGCACACACTAACGTATTAGTACATAACATAACATAACTAATCAAAGGAAACACATGAAAAAGCTGTTAATAATTGGCATCATTCTTAGTAGTCTTTCTGGTTGTGCACATCAAGTTCCAACCATTAATTTACATAATCAATTCAATCCCGCTGAAGCTAAAAAACTCTTAGAAGAAGGTAAAAATTCAGTAAAGGGTGAGGCATTTTTAAGGCAAAATGGTGGTGGTATTATTACGTGAGCAGGTACCGTTGTTAGCTTAATACCTAAAACACACTACACAGAAGAGCGCTTGCAACATATCTATGGAGTATTGGATTATAATGATGTTAAATCATCTAAAAACTCTATTAACTTTAATCCAAACCCTTTTGAATATACACAATTACAGAAAGAAACCAAATGTAATTCTCGTGGTGGGTTTGAGTTTAATAATGTTGCTGACGGTGATTTCTATATAACAACTTACGTGCAGTGGCAAGTAGTTAGCAGCCAAGGTGCCGGTCTTATACAGAAAGTTCAACTATCAAACGAAAGCACCAAAAAAATAATACTTACGCATTAGGTTAGTATTCATTTATAAAAGGCTACCTGAAAACAATATTAATGTTTCAGGTAGCCTTTGTAGTAATAATTTCAATATAAACGTTTAAATAAATATCCAATAATAAGCATTATGTAAGTAAATATTAAATTTATAAAATGCGGTTAAAACAAAGCTTCGAACCTCAATAAAGCGCCCACGTGGTGCTTTCTGTTTTCTTTACGGTCATTGTAATAATTTAGCTCTGTTTGCACAAAGAGCCATTCGCGCAGAAATGGTTGGCGCGCACCAACAAAAGGGCCGTAGCTATTTAAATCAGCCTTCTTGTTTTCTATATAACCACCAGCATACACGCCGTAATTTACCCATTTATTGCCTTCAAATTCATGTTGGCGATATAAGTTGTTGCCCCATTTCCAGTCTTCTTCATTATCGTTGGTATATTGAAGATGAAACTGATTGGCGATAAAAGGTTGGCCCGCTGGGCTTTTTCTCACTTCTAAGTTTGTACGCACATAATGTTTACTGTCTAAGCCATAACGATATATTTGTTCGGCACTGGTAGTGTAATCATCCTCTAACTGCCAAGTTTTACCCGCCTTTGCGCGGATATAAATATCATCGCCTGAGCGAATACCTAAATCAAGATCTGCTTTTATGTCGGCACGCTTGTTGAACTCAGACAAACGTAAAGCCAGCGAGGAGTTTTGTTCTCTATTTTTACGGGCATCATATGTTTTTGCTCTTCCTTCATTAGAGGCATCATGCGGTATTAACGTATTATCATCCAATTGGTTATCCAGAGAATCATCACCAAACACTACACTGAGGCGCTCTTGCAGTACAGGCAGTTTTACCTTACCACGAACCCGAGGCTTAACTTTGAAGTCATCGTATTTATTCCACTCTGTATCCAAAATAATACGCAAATTAGCAGAGGCTGGTCGACTAGGATCTGGGGTACCAAACCAGCTATTTACATGGCCAGCTAATTTATTGATGCCAGTTTTTGCCGAGCCATGTTGCTCATCTACCCAATATTGCTTTTCAATCGCTGTTGCTGAGGCATCTGCATTAGGTTCATCAATCTGAATGTTTTCTGCCCAAGTAGAGCTTGAAAACAAGCCAAACAAAACACTCACTACAACGCTTCGTTTAATCGGCAAATTTATTCTGTGCATTTTTTACTCCGAACCTTTGTCAAGGCCTCTAGTATAGCTTGGTTTATTAAAATAAAAACATGGATTTCTAAGTAAACAATTGGGATTGGTTTAATATTGATACGCAATCAATATTAAGTTACATAAGAAATTTTCGTGAGCAAGATGTATGTACTTTATACGTCAACAAAAAGGCTACCTGAAACCATAATATGTTTTCAGGTAGCCTTTTAAAATGCTTAAATTAATCTTCGTATTCTTCAATACTAGGACAAGCACAAATTAGGTTGCGATCACCATATACATCATCGACACGGTTTACACTTGGCCAGAATTTATTTTCACGCACATAAGGCAATGGAAAAACTGCTTCTTCGCGTGAATAAACATGATTCCAATCATCGGTAATGTTAAACGCTGTGTGAGGCGCGTTCACTAAAGGATTGTCATCTTGCGGCCACTCGCCTTTTTGCACTTTCAATACTTCTTGTTTGATTTGCTTCATGGCAGATATAAAGCGATCAATCTCAGCTTTACTTTCTGATTCAGTTGGCTCAATCATCAACGTACCTGCCACTGGGAAAGACATGGTTGGCGCATGAAAGCCATAGTCCATTAAACGCTTGGCAATGTCTACTTCAGTGATGCCGCTCTCAGCTTTCAATGGGCGCAAATCAATAATACATTCGTGTGCCACGCGGCCATTTTTACCTGTATACAGCACTGGGTAATCATCGTTTAGCTCTTGGGCAATATAGTTTGCATTTAATAACGCTGCTTCAGTGGCTTCACGCATACCTTGTCTGCCCATCATGGTGATGTACATCCAAGAAATTGGCAAAATGCTGGCACTACCATATGGTGCAGCAGAAACTGCGCCCATGCCTAGTGTTTTTCCTACTACTGGCGCTATGCTGTGGCTAGGTGCAAATGGTTCTAAATGAGACTTCATACCAATTGGACCCATACCTGGGCCGCCGCCGCCATGTGGAATACAGAATGTTTTGTGCAAATTCATGTGCAACACGTCAGCGCCTACTTCAGCTGGCTGCATAATGCCAACTTGGGCATTCATGTTGGCGCCATCCATATAAACTTGACCGCCGTTTTCATGAATAATGCTGCACATCTCACGAACACCTTCTTCGTAAACGCCGTGGGTAGACGGGTAAGTAATCATCAACGCTCCCAAATTGGCTTGGTGTTGTTCGGCTTTCGCTTTCAAATCGGCCACGTCAACGTTGCCTTGCTCATCTGTGTCTACCACCACCACTTTCATGCCCAACATTTGTGCCGTAGCAGGGTTAGTGCCATGCGCAGAGCGTGGAATCAAGCAAATATCACGATCTGGCTGACCATGAGCAGCATGGTAACGGCGAATCGCCAATAAACCAGTATATTCACCCGATGCACCAGAGTTTGGCTGCATCGAAATAGCATCAAAACCTGTAATCGCTTTTAACTGGTCTTCCAAGCCATTAATCATCTCCAAATAACCTTGCGCTTGATCGCTTGGTACAAATGGATGCAGTTCGGCAAATTCTGGCCAAGTAATGGGCAACATTTCTGAAGTTGCATTTAGCTTCATAGTACAAGAACCCAATGAAATCATGCTGCGGTTCATGGCTAAATCGCGATCTTCTAATTTTTTCAGGTAGCGTAGCATTTCGTGTTCAGTATGATAGCGATTGAACACAGGATGGCTTAAAATAGCATCGGTACGCAATAATTCTGTTGGCAAAGAAACTTGAGCTGTTGCTGGTAAATCTACTGCAGTGCCAGTAAACAATTGGGTTAACACTGCAAAATCTTCGGCAGATGACACTTCATGAAACGCCACCGACAATACGTTGTCGCTTACTTGGCGTAAGTTATAGCCTGCATCTAAAGCAGCTTGGTAAATCTCACTTGCTTTCGCACCACAATCAACAGCTACAGTATCAAAGAACACTTGATGCACCACTTTGAGGCTACCTGAAACAGCTTCCGCAAACGCAGTAGCCATCGCATGAATGCGAGTAGCAATGCGTTTTACCCCTTCTGGGCCGTGGTAAACAGCGTACATACCCGCTAAGTTGGCCAGCAACACTTGTGAAGTACAAATATTAGAGTTGGCTTTTTCGCGGCGAATGTGTTGCTCACGTGTTTGTAATGCCATGCGCAATGCTGGTTTACCAGAAGCATCAATTGATACACCGATAATACGGCCTGGGGCAGAGCGTTTGTCGGCATCTTTAAACGTGAAATATGCTGCATGTGGGCCACCAAAACCCATTGGCACGCCAAAACGTTGGGTGTTGCCTAGCGCAATATCTGCGCCCATATCTGCTGGCGATTTTAATAACACCAAGCTCATCACATCGGCAGCCACTGCGACCATTGCACCTTTGCTTTTTACTGCTGTAATCACGTTGGTTAAATCAACCACATCGCCGTCTTTACCCACATATTGGAACAAGGCACCAAAATAATCACCATTTTGTGCCGTTTCAAAGTTGCCGATCACCAGCTCAAAGCCGAAGTATTCGGCACGGGTTTGCATCACGTCTAAGGTTTGTGGATAGACGCGCTCATCTACAAAATATTGATTAGATTTAGATTTGCTCACACGCTTAGCCATTGCCATTGCTTCGGCAGCAGCGGTGGCTTCGTCTAGCAAAGACGCACCCGCTAAAGCCAAACCAGTAAGGTCAATACCTACTTGCTGGAAATTTAACAGTGCTTCCAATCGGCCTTGCGCAATTTCAGCCTGATAAGGTGTATACGCGGTATACCAACCCGGGTTTTCTAATACATTGCGCACAATCACATTGGGCAAACGAGTTGGATAATAACCTAAGCCGATATAGCTTTTATTGATTTTATTTTTGCTGGCAATACCTTTGAGCTTGGCTAAAGCATCGGCTTCAGACAAAGCATCTGGTAAATCTAATTCTGCTGGCATGCGCACGCTTTGTGGCACGGTGCTATCAACAAATTCCGCCATGCTTTTGGCGCCAAGCGCTTCCAGCAATGCAGGGTGGTCTTCTAGGCTCAAATGGCGGCCGACGAATTCAGTCGGATTAAACAATTGGTTAAAGTTCATCTTCCATCCTTTGTAATGGCAAATACAATTTTAAGTTATTAAGGCTACCTGAACATATTTTACGTGTTAAACATTCGTTATCAACTACTTAACAGTAACAACAACATACGTAATCAAACACCAGCACATTTTCAAGTAAAAACGGCTTTATTATAACAGCCAAAGAAGGCAATAAACGCAAGTGTCTTTATGAAATATTTAGCTCAAGCCGATAAGTTTGAATCAAGCGCGCGTTGTTACAAGAATTAAGCTAAAATACTGATACGAAACATTGTATTAACTTACTTCAAAAGCTACATATGCTCACTCTATCACACACTCGAAGCGACGTTAGTAAATCTCCCAAACGAGCGATTTACTACAGTGAATATAATCAAGCAGATTATACTGAACAAGAATGGGTGCTGCCCAATAAAGAAGGCACCTTACCTGTTATCCCCTTGCCTAATGAAACACATATTCAATGGCTGCATTGTGTTGGCATCAATGACGCGCGCACTTTAAAACATGTATTGGCGCCTTACAATATTCATGAGCTGGTTGTTGAGGATATTCTAAACCACAAACAACGCCCCAAAATTGAAGACTACGGTCATTATATTTTTATTGCGGCACGGGTATTCAAATACGGCACCAGCAGGCTTATAGCCGATCAAGTTTATCTGATACTTGGGCGCAATTTTGTGCTAACTTTTCAACAACAGCCTATAGGTTTACTCACTGAAATACGTCAGCAATTAGCGGTAAACCGCATGAATATCCGCCAGAAAAAAGTTGATTTTCTGGCTTACGTGTTTATAGACCGCCTAGTAGACGATTATTTTATCACCAGCGATCACTATAACGAACATGTTGAAAATATTGATAAGACCCTATTCAAGCTTACTGTTAAACAAGATGAATTGTTGATTAAAATTCACCGTCTAAAACGTGATGCCTTACGTATTAGACGTACTTTAGTGCCGATGCGTGATATTTTAAACGAACTATTACGTGGCGATTTTGAATTTTTTAATGGCGAATCCAAAATTTACTTACGTGATACTTACGACCATATTTTACAATTGATTGAATCTCTAGATATTGCTCGCGATACCATACTGAGCATGATGGATATTTATTTATCATTTCAATCACACAATCTTAATCAGCAAATTCGAGCACTGACTCTTATCACCTTATTATTTATGCCCCTCACCGTGCTCACGGGTATTTATGGTATGAATTTTGACAACATTCCCGAATTACATTGGCACTACGGCTATTTTATGGCACTCGGTTTAATGGCGCTGATTGTCATAAGCCTATTAGTATTGTTTCGTAAACGCAGTTGGATTTAACGCTATTAAATTGAATATATAAAGGCTACCTGAAAATCATTCAGGTAGCCTTTATTATGTATTTCTTCAATTTTTCTTAACTTAACAACAGCTTATCATCTGATACTTTTTCGCCACGGGTTTGTTCAAACAAATTCAATAAATCAGGAACATCCATGCCCGCACGTTGTTCGCCTGAAACATCTAAAATCACCATGCCCTGATGCAGCATGACTGTGCGAGTACCATGGTCGAGCGCTTGGCGCATAGAATGTGTCACCATCATCGCTGTGAGCTTGTTATCATGCACAATCTGATCAGTTAACTCCATCACAAACGCACCTGTTTTTGGATCAAGCGCCGCAGTGTGTTCGTCTAACAGCAAAATCTTACTCGGCTGTAAACTCGCCATCAACAAGCTTACTGCTTGACGTTGTCCACCGGATAACAAACCCATGCGGTCGGTTAACCTGTTTTCCAAGCCCAATTTCAATAAAGATAATTTATCACGAAACAACGCTCGATTTTCTTTATTCAACGCAAAGCCTAAACTGCGTTTTTGACCTCGTTTATAAGCTAAAGCTAAGTTTTCTTCAATACTTAACGCCTCACAAGTGCCGGCCATAGGGTCTTGAAACACTCGCGCCACCAAATGTGCTCGTTTGTGGGCTGGCAATCGAGTAACGTCTTCGCCATCAATATGAATACTGCCTGAATCCACTAATAAATCACCGCTAATGGCATTCAAAAAAGTTGATTTACCTGCGCCATTGCTGCCGATAACGGTTACAAATTCACCATCTTTAATGTGTATACCCATACCACGCATCGCTGGATTCTCAATCGGCGTGCCAGCGTTAAACGTTACTTTTAAATTATCTGCAAGCATCATGATGACCGTTTCCTTTTAAAATAACGCTTAATGTAAGGCAAGCGTAAAGCAACCACGACCAATACGGCGGTTATCAAGTTTAAGTCAGTTTGGCGCACGCCAAAACTTTGCAAAAACTCGCTGCCTAAAGCAAATGTAATCACTAATCGATAAACCAACGCACCAATGATGGCTGATAAAGTCAACACCAGCATGCGTTTACCTGGAAATAAGTTTTCACCAATAATCACTGCCGCCAAGCCGATGACAATGGTGCCAATACCACTGGCAACGTCTGCACTGCCCTGCGTTTGCGCAAATAAAGCGCCACCCAAAGCCACTAACGCATTGGATAACGCCATGCCAATAATAATCATTTTAGAAGTGCCCACACCTTGGGCGCGCGCCATGCGGCTGTTCACACCTGTTGCACGCATAGACAAACCTGCTTCAGTAGAAAAAAACCAATCTAGTAACAGCTTAGCCACCACCACAAACCCAAGTATAATCAGCGGCTGCACCCAAAATTGATTGCTATAATCTTCGGCTATAAATGGCGAGAAAACGCTTGGTTCGCCATTCAGCGGAATCATCGGTGCATCCATGACGCGTAAATTAATTGAATAAAGTGCCACCATTACCAAAATACTGGAAAGCAGCTGTAAAATTTTTAGTGATACGTGTAACCATGCGGTCACCATACCCGCTGCTGCTCCTCCCGCTGCGCCTGCTAAACAAGCCAACCACGGATTGATACCATTGGTAACGCATACTGCAAAAATAGCTGCACCTAAAGGAAAGCTACCATCTGTAGTTAAATCGGGGAAGTCAAGAATGCGAAACGAAATCAACACACCAAGTGCAACCAGTGCATAAATTAGGCCACTTTCAATCCCACCAAATAAAGCGATTAAAGTCATTTTTTTTCTCTGTTACACTGAATAGTGCAGGCTTTTCAGGTAGCCTCTATTGCCTTGAACAAGGCCTAAAATTAGTCATCGTCATTTAAAATCTCTTGTTTCTAAAAACAGCATCAGGTTACTTCACCGCTTAATACGCGTTAAAGTAACCTGAAATCGAGTTTTTCAAGCCATCAACAAAATTTATTCTATGATTTCTTTTGCTTCTTTCAATAAATCCGCAGATAAAGTTACACCCTCTGCCTTGGCGTTTTTCTCGCTCAACACCAAATCTAATGTATCCATGCGTTGCGAAGCAATATCGCCTACTTTTTCGCCGTTTAAAACACGCACAACCACACTGCCTGTTTTACGACCTACATCATAGTAATTCACACCTAAAGCAGCCACTGCACCACGTACTACCGAGCCCGTATCCGAGGCTACCAGTGGAATTTTATTTTCTACTGCTACTTTATACATAGATTCATACGAAGACACGACGTTGTTGTCTAAAGAAGTATAAAACAAATCGGCTTTACCTTTCAAACTACGAGCCGCTGTGAGCACATCAGAGGTTCGCTGTGCAGGTGCAGCTGCCACGGTAATACCAGATTTAGCTAGTTCAGTTTTCAGCTGTTCTAGCACGATAGTAGAGTTTACTTCGCCAGGGCTATAAACATAACCTACCGATTTAAGTGTTGGCACAATTTTTTTCATTAAATCGATTTGTGGGCCCAGCGGTAATTCATCTGAAACGCCAGTAACGTTGGTTTTAGAGGCTTCCCAGCTTGGTACCAACTTGGCAGCTACAGGATCAGTCACACCTGAATAAACAATAGGAATAGACTTAGTGGCCGCTACCATAGATTGTGCAGTTGGCGTGGCGATGGCAACAATTACATCAGGATTATCACCTGCAAATTTTTTCGCAATTTGTCCCACTGTGGCTGTGCTGCCCTGCGCACTTTGGAAATCAATTTTTAAATTTTTGCCATCTTCAAAACCACTGGTTTTTAATTCATCGATCACACCTTTACGAATACTATCTAAAGCTGGATGTTCTATAATGGTAGCGATTGATACACGCTTAACCACATCTGTCTGTGCAGCA
Organism: uncultured Neisseria sp.; assembly: GCA_964563885.1. Lineage (GTDB taxonomy): Bacteria > Pseudomonadota > Gammaproteobacteria > Burkholderiales > Neisseriaceae > CAZLYX01. The sequence continues at coordinate 66,840 of CAZLYX010000003.1, forward strand.
GATTGTTCTCCACTAGCAGCAGGCGTTGTAGCTTTTTGCTCAGAAGGTGAACAAGCCGCCAACACCAATGCCGCTACAGCACTCATGCTAAAAGTAACCGTATTTTGCCATTTCTTCATCACATTTTCCTTATTCGTTTATTAGAATCTAGCAGATAGCGAATTTTAGAAGATTTTCTGATAAAAATCACTTATCCATTGCTATAAAAAAACATCAATCTTGCAATTTATAAATATAAAATATCAATAAATATTAAAATTAACTCACATTAGTCTTAATTATATTAAAATATAATCATAAAGATACATGCTCTATACAAGTTCTGCAAAATTATGGTTATCTATTTTTAAACCGCTATAAAAAAATAGGCTACCTGAACACATAAAAATTGTTCAAGTAGCCTACTTGGCTTGGAGCCTTAAAACACCAACTTACTTATTGAGGAATACGCAATTTTTGACCCGGGTAAATTTTATTTGGATCGCTCAACATTGGCTTGTTGGCTTCAAAAATTTTCATATATTTATTGGCATCACCATAATATTTTTTAGAGATGGCAGATAAAGTATCGCCACTTGCCACATCGTGGTATTGCGCCGCAGTTTCAGCTGGGAAGCTCAATTGGTTGTCAACATCAGATACACCAGTTACGTTACCCGCAGCCAATACTGCTTTTTCAGCTGCTTCTTGAGAAGGCGCATTACCTGTTAAAACCACTTTACCAGTAGCACCATCAAAACCCACACCTAAGCCACTCAAACCCAAGTTTTGCTTTTCAACATAAGATTGAATGGCGGCAGAAGCTTTTGCATTTAAATCGGTTACGTTAGTAGCAGCGGCAGCAGCCACTTCTTCTGCATTTTTACCAAACAGTTTTTCGCCTGAATTTTTAATAAAACTGAACAAACCCATAATCTAACTCCTAAAATCAACAATAAATATAAATCAAATACCGGCTAACCGGACTCTTTACCCCATGCATCATTATGCTTGTTCATGTTATTTACAAGTATTTTATGCACGACTTACTAGCTTTTACAAAAGCGCACAGCGTGGTGGATATTATTGTTACAATACTTTTATATTCACGATACTGTATTAGGTTAAATAAAAAACTATGAGCGGACAAATTACTGTTCTCACTTTATTTTTGCTCGGCTTTTTTGGTGGCGGACATTGCGTTGGGATGTGCGGTGGTTTATCTTCCGCTTTTGCTTTACAGCTACCGCCGCATATCCATCGCTTTTGGCTAATTTTACTGCTTAATATAGGTCGAATAACGAGCTATGTGATTATTGGTGTCTTGATGGGCGCCATCGGACAAATTGGCATTTCACTAGATGAAACACGCTGGTTACAAAATGGCTTATATGTTGCCGCAAACTTATTATTGCTGTTTTTAGGACTTTATCTGGCAGGCTTATCAACCACCGTAGCTAAAATAGAAAACTTAGGCAGGCCCATCTGGCGCCGCCTTAATCCACTGTTAAACCGTTTATTGCCTATTAAATCTGTTCCAGCGTGTTTTGGCGTTGGCGTGCTATGGGGCTGGTTGCCTTGTGGTTTGGTATACAGTGCGTCCTTATATTCACTCGGCAGTGGCAGTGCTGCGCAAGGTGGCCTTTATATGCTGGCGTTTGCTTTAGGCACTTTACCGAATTTATTGGCGATGGGTTTGTTTGCTACACAACTAAAAGGATGGCTACAAAACCGAAATGTTCGATTAGTGGCTGGCTTATTGGTTTGTGCATGGGCAATCTGGCAGCTGTGGTTGTTTTTCAGGTAGCCTATTTAATATATATATAAATACTAAACCAAACGCCCGTATTAACGGGCGTTTATTCTTGATATTATCAACTTATTATTAGCTTAACGGCGATTTGGATAATGTCGACGTGGCAGATTTTCTCTCGAACGATTATCTAAGTGATGGCGGTTATTTTCGCGACCATGTCGATCACCAGAATACCGGTCGCCGTAATAAGGATAAGTGATTGACTCATAAAGCACACCATGGCCTTCATAACGGGTATATCCACCACCATAACGCCATGCTTGATCATTACCGCGGCCTGAATGATAGCGATGTTTATCTCTATCACCACGATAATCATGATGCCTATACTCGTTATCCCGCGAAGTGCGCGGCCTATCGGTGGTAGTAAACGTATTGTCTTGCGCATAAACTCGTTGTTCGCTTACATTGATACTCTTTACATCAAATACACCTTCTAAATAACGTCCAACCGCAATTGTTTGGTTTTTTGTAGTCATCATGTTATTGGCCACATCGGCTAAGGTTGCCCTAAACAATGTACTGCCAACACCTTGCTGTAAACCATTGGCAGCAAGTGCAGGCACAGTTACCATGCCAGCCAAAGTTATTGTTAATAACCAAGCTTTAAATTGGATTTTCATGAAAGAACCTTTCCTAAAGATCCCGCTCGTTGCTGCGGTATTGTTTAATCATCGATGAATCCAAGCATCTTCACAAGTAACAAACGCCTGATTTACGCAAGTGCAATCGGCTTAACAGAACTGTGTAACAACACACATTAATAAAAATATCTGCTTGAAGCTTGTACCAATATTAAGTCTAGATTTAAAATCATTAACCATATCTCAATAATATAAAGGCTGCCTAAAAGCATCCTATTAACTTTTTATTAACCTCTAGTTTATGCCCAATATTTTTTCTTAGAGGTTTTACCAATACCAGGGTTTAAGCTATTGGTAGGATCGAGCTGGCGATAAAACTGCTGTAAAGCTGGTTTGGCTTTATACTGATGGCCAACATTATGCTCGGCTGGATATTGCGCGCCACGCTGGTCGAGTAATTCAAGCATTTCATGTTCCAGCGCTGTACAGTTATTACCTTTGCGAACAATATAATCTTGATGAAACACATGGCACATAAAGTGGCCGTAATAAAGCTTATGGCTAATTTGCTTATCAATACTTTCAGGTAGCCTTTCAAACCATTTTCTATCGTTGCGTCGCAAAGCCACATCTAAAGCCACGATATCTTCTACTTCATCACTGTGTACAGCACGGTAGCGCACTGCAGCGCTGGCTACAGCAAAACGATGCAACATCGCAGCTTCAGTTTGTTCAGCGTTACATTCAAAATAAGCACCTTCTTGGTTAGCAAAGAAATCTGCCAAAAATGCACGGGTTTCAGCCACCCCATTGCCACTCATTTTTACAATTAGATGATGCTCATAACAATCTCGATAATCGCGTAAAGTTGATGGTAAATGCTCAGGAAGCTTGTGGCTGATGGCTTGTAATACTTTGTCTAACCAATGCGTCGGCAGAAAATTTAGCTTTTTCGATATGCGCTCCACTGCTGCTTTTAAGGCAAATAGCTTAGGCAAACGATGGGTACCAAACTTCTTAATCATCCAAAACGTATCTTTTCCATATACCGCTGCCATATCAAAAGCATCGCGATGAATATATTCGCCCGATACCGGCAAGCTTTGAAGCTCAGATAAAAAGGCACGACGAATGTCTGCTAGCTGCGCCGTATCGTTGGTACCAATATAAAATACTGCCGTATCTTTCTCAATTGGAAACGTATCCAAGCGCACGGCAAACACCATTAATTTACCTGCACAGCCCGACGCTTCATAATGACGCGCTGGATCAGCATTAAAACGGGCGGCTGTGTTTTCATCTACTTGGCGTACATGATCACAATAAGCTTGGTCGTGCCCTTTGCCTGTTATTTCTGCCACATCTTCAGGATCGTATTCACGCTGTTGTAGTCGGCGCAAAATATCTTCAGGTTGATGACCTAATTCAATGCCTAAGTGGTTTACCAATTCCACTTCGCCCTGTTGGTTAATCTGGGCAAACAGTGCCATTTCAGTATAAGCTGGGCCGCGCTTCACCAGCGCACCGCCAGAGTTGTTACACACACCACCCAATACCGAAGCACCAATACAAGATGAGCCAATCACAGAATGTGGCTCGCGTCCCATAGGCTTTAATAATAACTCGAGCTGATTTAGGGTGCTGCCTGGCAAACAAACTACTTGCTCACCACGCTGCACTGGATAAATTAAATCCATACGCAATGTATTAACAATCACCACATCACGATCGTAATCTGCGCCATCAGGTGTTGAGCCACCAGTTAAACCTGTATTCGCTGCCTGTGTAATCACAATCACATCTGCCGCTACACAAGCTTTTAGAACATGCCATTGCTCAAGTAAGTTAGCAGGCCGCACCACCGCCAAAGCCTGCCCTAAACCAAAACGATAACCTTCTCGATAACGCGCAGTTTTAGCTGAATCGGTAATAATATATCGGGCACCCACAATTGTAGTGAGCGTTTGAATAAGAGGATTCATCTTTAATACCTCTGCTTATTTAAACAACAGCAATATCCCACAGCATACGAGCCGCAATAGCCAATAATAAAATACCAAATGCCATTTGTAATTTTTTTGGTGGTAATTTATGTGACACTTTTACACCTAGCGGAGCAAAAATAATCGTTGCCGTTGCCAAAATACCAGCCACGGGCAAATACCAAAAGCCCAGTGTGCCTGCTGGCAAGCCTTCTGCACTCCAGCCCGAAACCAAATAGCCCGCTGCGCCCGCCAGCGCGATAAACCAGCCTTGCGCCGCCGAAATAGCCACAGCTTTTCGCACTGGCACATTGCAATACAACATAAAAGGCACCGATAGCGAGCCGCCACCAATACCTACCCAGCTCGAAATCACACCAAACCCAGCGCCAACTAAGTTCAAACCCAGCGGCCCAGGCAAGCTGCGTGATGGCTTGGGCTTCATGTCCATTAAAGTTTTCACAGCTACCAAAACAGCAAACACCACAAAGAAAATCTGTAAACCATGATTAGAAAGATATTTGGCAATGTATGAGCCCGCAAATACACCGATCACCATTGCTGGTGCCATCTGCTTAACTACTTTCCAATCCACCATGTTTCTTCTATGTTGGGCAATCATGCTAGAAAACATGGTAAACACCATCACTGCAAATGAAGTGCCCACAGCAATATGTTGAGCATATTCCAAGTCAGCCATGCCCTGCATTTTTAACACCCATAACACCACAGGCACAATAATCATGCCGCCACCAATGCCAAGCAAGCCCGCCATAAAGCCAGCAAAACTACCCACCAAAAGCATAATCAAAACAATTTCAATCGTCCACATAAACTCAAGCCGCTTATTCAACCACTACAAAATAAAAGAGCGGCCATATTGTTTCCAATACAACCGCACCCCGAATGCCTACGCAACACGCCGATTTTTCAACCATTTCCAACTAAATATCACATAGCCAGATAAGCTATAACCCAAGAAAAACAAAAACAAAACTAAAGAAGGTTCAAGTGCCACCACCAGCAACACCAACATTGCCACAATCATGGTAAAGAATGGTACTTTGCGCTGTACATTCACTTCTTTAAAGCTCCAAAATGGAATCTGTACTACCATCGACAAGCCCGCAAACAGGGTAATCAGCAAGCATAGCCACTCCACCGCGGGTAAACGTTCATAGCTATGGTTTACCCAAATTAAGCCTACCACCAGTGCAGCAGCGGCGGGGCTTGGAATGCCGATAAACCATTTTTTTTCAACCTTGCCAATGGTGGTATTAAACAATGCCAATCTTAAAGCCGCACATGCACAATAAATAAATGCTATTGAATAACCAATTTTACCAAAATGAAATAATTGCCATTTATAAGCAATCAATGCTGGCGCCACGCCAAAGCTCACCATATCAGCCAAGCTATCGAGTTGCTCGCCAAATGCACTCTGACTACTGGTCCAGCGTGCTACTCGGCCATCTAGGCCATCTAAAAGCATTGAGATAAACACTGCAATGGCCGCAGTTTCATAGCGCCCATGCATTGATTGTGTAATCGCAAAAAACGCAAAAAAAAGCGCCGCAATCGTAAATGAATTAGGCAGTAAATAAATACTGTTTTGGCGAAAAGAACGCTTGTCTTCTTCAGCCACTGGTTTAGAGTCAGGATTTTGCATAATTAGCCTATACGCCCTCATTTTTAGAGATTAGGGTCGTTTATTAAATAGAATTTGATTATAACCCATATGGATGTAAAAATTGGCTTTAGCGCAAAGCAAACCA
>CAZLYX010000004.1:0-25046 GCA_964563885.1 uncultured Neisseria sp.
TTAAACAGCTCAGTAATCAATGAAATAAACGAAGCCATAATCAACAACATTTTGGTAATTGGGCTAAAGTTTAAAAAAATCAGTATTATTAGCAGAGTACCATTTAGCCAAATAAGTTGACGAAAAGCAGCTTCGGTCATTGCGCAGGCCAAGCCATTTTTAGAATATCCGCAGGCTTTCAGCACCCGCGCCAAACCTGTCTTACCTTTCATGGTTTCGCCAAAATTGTTATCAGACATCTAATATCTCATTCAAAAGTTTAATTTAAAACTACTTGGCAGACCATTCAGCCACAGCATCTACAAACATCGCGGCAACATCAAATTCTTGTTGCTGCGTTATTTCTTGAAAACCAGTTGGGCTTGTCACATTCACTTCAGTTAAATTATTGCCAATCACATCTAAGCCGGCCAACAAAATACCGCGACGAACCAATTCTGGTGCCAAACTCTCGGCAATTTCACGATCGCGCGCAGTCAATATTTGCGCCACACCACGCCCACCTGCCGCTAAATTACCACGGGTTTCACCAAATTGCGGGATGCGCGCCAATACAAACGGCACCACTTTTCCACCAATCACCAATACACGTTTGTCGCCATCTACAATCTCAGGAATGTAGCGCTGAGCCATAATGGTGCGCGTGTCAAAATTCATTAATGTTTCTAAGATACTGCCAATATTGGGATCTTGTTTGGTTAGGCGAAAAATACCCGTGCCGCCCATGCCATCTAAAGGCTTAATGATGATGTCGCCATGCTCTGCTAAAAAGGCACGCACTTCTTTTTCACGGGTGCTCACCAGTGTAGGCGTAGTAAATTCGCTAAAATTTAAAATGGCCAATTTTTCGTTAAAATCGCGCATTGACTGACCGCTGTTAAATACTTTTGCGCCCTGCTCGGCTGCTAAAGTTAACAACTGCGTTGCATAAAGATACTGCATATTAAATGGCGGATCAGTGCGCATAATCACAGCATCAAACTCATTTAAAGCTACCTGAACCGATGTTTGTGCTTGAAACCATTGCTGATCATTTTTATCTTTAGCCCCAATAAATTCAAATGCTGATGCCTGCGCCAACACCAAGCCGTTTGCTATTGATAGCTCACCAGCCAAAGTATGGTGCAATACCCAACCCCGATTCGCCATTTCACGCATCATGGCATAAGTGGTGTCTTTATAGGTTTTAAAGCCCACCATTGGGTCTGCAATAAACAAGATTTTCATGCTGATTTCCTAAATAAATTCTAGCGCTATCATACCGCGCTTTAGCTGAGGCTGAAAGCTAAAAGGCTACCTGAAAACATCTTTCAGGTAGCCTTTAGCATAAATCATTATTTGGCGTAAACATTGGCTATGTTGTAAGCGTTATTTGGCGTAAACATTGGCTATGTTGTAAGCGTTGAATACTTGGTTCTAGTCTCAATACTTCTTCAGATTTTGTAAACCCTACTCATAATATTCTGGCTCAGGTATTTCATAGATGTTTATCTCATAGGCTCGGCTTAAGATGGAAATAACATCTTTAACAAAATTTTCCCTGACACCATTTGATTTAATCTGAAAACGCATACTAGTAAATGTATCAAGCGACACCAAATGCTCGCCAGATTTTATCCAAATGTATGCATCTCCTTGCAGTCCAAATTCCAGATCAGAATAGTAGTCCTCAAGAAACTTTAGCAAGCCTGGGTACACTTCATAGTAAATTTGATCAGTTACGATTTTTCCGTAAATCATAAACTCACTCTCTGTGATAGGAATTATCCCTGTTTCCGACTAAGTATTTATCCTAATATATTTATAGCCTACCTAAGTTAAAGCCATTGATTACAAGCTGCGAATACCAATTGCATCGCGCACCTGATCTAGCATCAAGCGAGCTTCTACGCGTGCTTTTTGTGCGCCAGCCTGCAAAATCTCTTCGATTTGTGCTGGATTTGCGATTAATTCATAATACAAATCGCGCTTCTCGGCCAACTCTGCATTGAGCTTAGCCCCTAAAACTTTCTTGCCCTCGCCCCATGCCAAACCATCGTTTAGTGCTTGAGCAAAAGCAGCTGTTTCTTGCTCGCTGGCAAATGCTTGGTAGATGTCAAATAAAGGGCTTTCATCGGTGTTTTTCGGCTCACCGGGCTCTTTTAAATTGGTCACAATTTTATTAACCGCTTTTTGCAGTTTTTTCTCATTATCAAATAGCGGAATGGTATTGCCATAACTTTTACTCATTTTGCGGCCATCTAAACCAACCAACGTTTCCACTTGCTCATCAATTTTTGCTTCAGGTAGCGTAAACAGGTTTCGATAGACATGATTAAAACGTCCAGCAATATCACGCGCCATTTCAACGTGTTGAATTTGATCGCGGCCAACGGGCACATCATTAGCGCCAAAAATCAAAATATCCGCACTCATCAGCACAGGGTAGCAAAATAAGCCTAAATCTACAGCTTGATCTGGATCATTGCCCTCAGCTTCATTGGCTTGCACAGCAGCTTTGTAAGCATGTGCACGGTTCATTAGTCCTTTGGCAGCGATGCAAGTCAAAATCCAATTTAATTCCATGATTTCTGGAACATCAGATTGGCGATAAAAAATAGTGCGCTCAGGATTCAAACCACACGCCAGCCACGTAGCGGCCACTGCTTGAGTAGATTCGTGAATCACTTGAGGATCGCGGCATTTAATTAGCCCGTGGTAATCAGCCAAAAACAAAAAAGACTCTGCATTCTCGTCTTCGCTAGCGCGAATGGCCGGACGAATAGCGCCAACATAATTACCCAAATGAGGAATGCCGGTAGTGGTTACGCCGGTAAGTACGCGTTTTTTGCTCATGATTCAGCTTTCTAAAAAGGCAGTAGAACGTTTTAAAACGCTGATTATACCGTAGTCGCTGCTAGCAGCAAAAGCACTGGATGATATTAGACTCAGCCCATCTTAATCATGCATTCTACAGGTATGGATTTTAGCTCTGCTATACAATAACATTGTCATAAGCTTAATGTTTTCAAATGCTTTTAAGTATTTTCAATCAGCAAATGCCTACATAAGCCGTATACTAAACAAGCAATATTGATATTGCTATTCAAGCATTCTTTGCAAACTCAAAGGAGTCTACTATGAAAATGAAAGCTGCAGTCGTAAACCAAACGTGTACTGGGGTAGAGATCGTTGAAAAAGACATACCCAAAATCGGTACTGGTGAAGCTTTAGTAGAAGTAGAATGTTGTGGCGTCTGTCATACTGATTTACACGTTGCTGCCGGTGACTTCGGCAAACATCCTGGGCGGATTCTTGGTCATGAGGGTATTGGTATCGTAAAAGAAATCGCCCCAGATGTGACCACACTAAAAGTGGGTGACCGCGTGAGCATTGCATGGCTGTTTCAAAGCTGTGGTCATTGCGAATACTGCACAACGGGTCGTGAAACCTTATGCCGCACCGTAAAAAACTCTGGTTTTACCGTAGATGGTGGCATGGCAGAATATTGCGTCGTTGCAGCGGATTACGCTGTGAAAGTGCCTGAAGGCTTAGACTCAGCACAAGCCAGCAGCATCACTTGCGCGGGTGTCACAACTTATAAAGCAATCAAAATATCGGGTATCCTACCCGGCCAATGGATTGCGCTTTACGGCGCTGGCGGCTTGGGCAACTTATCGGTGCAATATGCAAAAAAAGTATTCAATGCTCAAGTGATCGCTATTGACATTAATGACGACAAACTGGCGCTGGCTAAAGAAAGTGGTGCCGATATCATCATCAATTCTGCTAAGGAAGACCCAGCTGCCCGCATCATGGAAATCACCAATGGTGGCGCCCATGTTGTTGTGGTAACAGCGGTTGCAAAAGCGGCGTTTAACAGCGCTATTGACAGTGTACGCGCTGGTGGCTCTGTGATTGCCGTGGCTTTACCAGTTGACACCATGGACTTATCTATTCCCAAAACAGTGCTTGATGGTATTAAAGTAATCGGAACTTTGGTCGGCACTCGTCAAGATTTGGTTGAAGCATTTGACTTAGGTGCACGTGGCATCGTGGTGCCGGTAGTACACTCTCGTGCTTTAGAAGATGTTGGTGATATTTTTCAAGAAATGCAAGAAGGTAAAATCCAAGGACGCATGGTATTGGACTTTAAAAAAACCAGTTAAGGTTAATTATTTAGGTCATAATAAACCCAATAAGCCGCCTGTTTTCATGAGCGGTTTTATCGAAATTATCAATCTGTACTTTAGATTAAACTGTGTAATAAAGGCTACCTGAAAATAAAGGCTACCTGAAAATAAACTTTCAGGTAGCCTTTTATAACAATCGATTCTTACAACAAAACTCATTATTTAAACAATATTAAACTGCCGTTTGTTCTAATTCACGAGCTGCTGCTAATAATGATAGGCGCGCCATTACCCCATAAACATACAGGCGATTACCTGGGCAATCTGGATCATCGTGTGTTCTTGCTTCACCTAATGTTTCCCACTGTTCAAATACGCGCCTACATGAATTTTCTACTTCAGCTTCGCCACGGCTGCCCATCGGAAAATTTTGCTCCACTGGCACAAATAACATACCAGTTGCGTTCAAATTTTCATCAACACCACGACCTTCGTGCACACGGTAAAAGCCGCCAATTACAAACCTGTCCATCATATAAACTACGGGCTCAGAAACCGCGCCATTTAAAGTTTCATAAGTGTAAATGCCTTCTTGCACAATCACCTCGTTCACTTCTAAGCCTTCTTTAACTTTCGCCATTTTGTTGCGGCTTTTTCGATTAAGGCTGCGCATTTCATCGGCAGATTTCACACTCATTACGCCCATGCCATAGGTACCTGCATCAGCTTTTACAATCACAAATGGACGATCTTGAATGCCCTTTTCATCATACTTAGCTTGAATCTTAACCAACATACGTTCAACCGCATCGGCCAACACATCATCATCACCATTATGTTGAAAATTCAAGTCACTGATTTTTTCAAAATAAGGATTAATTTGCCATTCATCAATGTCTATCAAGCTTGCAAATTCTGCGGCTACTTCGTTATAGGCCCCAAAATGAGTGGTTTTACGGCGCGTAATCCAGCCACCATGCAACGGAGGAAACACCTTTTGATTAATGCCTTCCAAAATTTCTGGTCTGCCAGCAGATAAATCATTATTCAGCAATACTAAACAAGGAGAAAACCCATCAGCAAGATGAACGCGATCACGCGTACGCAATAAAGGTTCGATAATTATCGTATCGCCTAATGCAGTTTTCAACTCTGTTAACTCAGTAATCTCAGGATTTAAACTACCTAGGCGCACTTCAAAACCAGCAGAACGAAGGATATTGCTCAATGCCATCACATTTTGTAGATAATAAGTATTGCGCGTGTGGTTTTCTGGAATAATTAAAACCGATTTAGCAGTCTCACATGCACGCTCAACCGCGTCTTGGGCAGCAACAGCCGCAAGTGGAATAAAATGCGGGTTTAAATTATTAAATCCACCTGGAAACAGATTCATATCAATAGAAGCCATTTTGTAACCACTATTGCGAATATCAACCGAGCCATAAAAAGGCGGATAGTGATTTCCCCATTGCTCACGAAACCATGCCTCAATTTTCATTTGGCAATTCAATATTTTTGTTTCGAATGCTTTTAGATCGGCTGCGTATTGAGCAGACATCACAGGTAGGCTCATGCGTTTCCCTTAAATATAATTAATTTTCAACAGAAACATAATACAAGAAACCCACCTATACCAACAAGCATTCTTACAGAACACATTGGATTTTCTCGCATCAATATAGACAAAACGTCTAAGTCGGCTATAAAAATGGTTTAATTTATGAAAAAATGTGGGTTTTTAGACAGCCCATACTTGCAATCTAGCAGCGATACGTCTAATATCATTCCCATTCATTCTAATTAAATTTCATAAATAAAGACCCATCATGACCGCACAAACTCTGTACGATAAACTCTGGAATAGCCACGTTGTCCGTGAAGAAGATGACGGCACAGTATTGCTTTATATTGATCGCCATTTAGTACACGAAGTTACCAGCCCACAAGCTTTTGAAGGCCTAAAAATTGCTGGTCGCTCGTTGTGGCGCATTGATAGTGTGGTTTCTACGGCCGATCACAACACGCCAACAGATAATTGGGATGAAGGTATTAAAGATCCTATTTCCAAACTACAAGTTGATACTTTAGACAAAAATATCAAAGAATTCGGTGCGCTGGCTTATTTTCCTTTTAAAGATAAAGGCCAAGGCATTGTGCACGTAATGGGGCCTGAACAAGGCGCCACCCTACCTGGTATGACGGTTGTTTGTGGTGATTCGCACACCTCTACTCATGGTGCGTTTGGCGCATTAGCACATGGTATTGGCACTTCTGAAGTAGAGCATGTGATGGCAACTCAATGCATCACCGCCAAAAAATCTAAATCTATGCTGATTAAAGTTAATGGTCAGCTAAAAGATGGTATAACCGCCAAAGATGTGGCGCTTTATATCATCGGCCAAATTGGCACTGCTGGCGGTACGGGTTATGCCATTGAATTTGGTGGTGATGCCATCCGCTCATTGAGTATGGAAGGCCGCATGACGTTATGCAATATGGCCATTGAAGGCGGCGCCCGCTCTGGTTTGGTGGCAGTCGATCAAGCGACTATTGATTATGTAAAAGGCAAACCATTTGCACCCACAGGTGAAGTTTGGGACAGTGCTGTGGCCTATTGGAAAACACTGGTATCAGATGACGGTGCTCAATTTGATAAAACATTCGAATTTAACGCTGCCGACATCAACCCACAAGTTACTTGGGGTACTTCACCAGAAATGGTGTTAGACGTAAATGGCAAAGTGCCCAACCCAGCCAATGAAACCGATGCTGTTAAACGTGCAGGCATGGAACGCGCACTAGAATATATGGGTTTAACTGCTGACACACCCTTAAACGAAATTCCAGTAGATGTCGTGTTTATCGGCTCGTGCACCAACAGCCGTATTGAAGATTTACGTGCTGCCGCTGCTGTAGCTAAAGGCCGCAAAAAAGCCGCCAATGTTAACCGTGTGTTAGTGGTGCCTGGTTCTGGCTTAGTGAAAGAACAAGCCGAGAAAGAAGGCTTACACACCATATTTACTGAAGCTGGTTTTGAGTGGCGTGAGCCAGGCTGCTCAATGTGTTTGGCGATGAATGCTGATCGCTTAGAGCCACAAGAGCGTTGCGCATCAACCTCTAACCGTAACTTTGAAGGTCGCCAAGGCAATGGCGGGCGTACACATTTAGTTAGCCCAGCTATGGCAGCAGCAGCAGCAGTAGCCGGACATTTTACAGATGTGCGTAACCTGTAAACCATTCTTTCAGGTAGCCTTATTGTGTTGTACTGCAAAATAGATAAGGCTACCTGAAAACAGTATTTGTTTTTTTAATCTACAATCGCTATGATAGCTACTGAACGAAACAAACGTTCACTTGTACTTTATCTTCTAAAGGAGCATTAACATGAAAAAATTAGCCTTAATCGCATTAACAGCAATGACATTATTATCTGCTTGTAATACCATTTCTGGCGCAGGTAAAGATGTATCTGCTGCGGGCTCAGCTGTAAGCAGCGGTGCTCAAGAAGTAAAACCTTATTAAGTCGAAGTTCTTGTGAACAATGCCCTGATTTCTAGGGCATTTTTTACACGCTTTAATTCTATCGGAAAGTACAAGATGAAATCGTTTACCCAAATCACCGCCCTTGTTGCCCCGCTCGACCGTGTAAACGTCGACACTGATGCCATCATCCCCAAACAATTTTTAAAATCCATCCAACGCAGTGGTTTTGGCCCCAACTGCTTTGATGCATGGCGTTATCTTGATCATGGCGAACCAGGTATGGACAACAGCAAGCGCTCATTAAACCCTGAGTTTCCGCTCAACTTTGCACGCTACCAAGGTGCGAATATCTTGCTTACGCGCACAAACTTTGGCTGCGGATCATCGCGTGAACATGCACCATGGGCGCTTGATGACTATGGCTTCCGTGCTGTAATCGCCCCTTCTTTTGCCGATATTTTCTTTAACAACTGCTATAAAAATGGCTTATTACCGATTGTGTTGAGTGAAGAAATAGTTGATCAGTTATTTAAAGAAGTTGAAGCCAATGAAGGCTATCAATTGGCGATTGATTTAGCGAAGCAAACCGTTACCACGCCTAGCGGTGAAACCTTTACATTTGAGATTACCGAGCACCGCAAACACTGCTTGCTAAACGGCTTAGACGAAATCGGTCTTACTTTAGCGCACGCCGCTGAAATTAAAAACTTCGAAACTCAGCTTAAACAAACCCAACCTTGGTTGTTTAACGCTTAATTCAAAGGCTACCTGAAAAGTTTAATGTAATTCTTTTCAGGTAGCCTTTTGCATGCATGCTGTTATTGTGAAACTCATTGTTTCAATCATGAAAATATCGTTTTACATTTAACCTACTCTATCCAAAGGAACCTTAAATGACCAAACAAATTGCCATTTTGCCTGGCGACGGCATTGGCCCAGAAATCATTGCCCAAACTGTACGTGTGTTAGAGAAACTCAAACAACAAGGTTTAGATGTAGTTTATGAATATGCGCCACTCGGAGGCGCAGCTTATGATGAATACGGCCAGCCCTACCCAGAGTTCACACAAAACCTATGCCGTAAAGCCGATGCGGTTTTGCTGGGCGCAGTTGGTGCCCCTCAATACGACAATCTCGATCGTCCACTGCGCCCAGAGCGTGGTTTACTGGCCATTCGCAAAGACTTAAATTTATTTGCCAACTTGCGTCCTGCTATTTTATACAAAGAATTGGCCAATGCTTCTACTCTAAAACCAGAAGTTGTGGCTGGCTTAGACATCCTAATTGTGCGCGAACTTACAGGCGATATTTACTTTGGTGAGCCACGCGGTATTCGCACCTTAGAAAATGGTGAGCGCGAAGGTTTCAATACGATGGTATACAGCGAAAGTGAAATTCGTCGCATCGCCAAAGTTGCTTTTGAGGCTGCACAAAAGCGCAATAAAAAACTATGCTCTGTTGATAAAGCCAACGTGTTGGAAACCACCGAGCTTTGGAAAGAAATTTTCATTGAAGTAGGCAAAAACTATCCTGATGTCGAACTTAGCCACATGTATGTTGACAACGCCGCCATGCAACTGGTGCGTGCGCCAAAGCAGTTTGATGTTATCGCTACTGGCAATATCTTTGGTGACATTTTGTCTGACCAAGCTTCTATGCTTACCGGCTCAATCGGCATGCTGCCCTCGGCTTCGTTAAACGAAACGGGTAAAGGCTTGTATGAACCATCACACGGCTCTGCTCCTGACATTGCTGGTCAAAACAAAGCCAACCCACTGGCCACTATTTTATCGTTGGCCATGCTGGTGCGTTATAGCTTAAACGACGAAGCGCGTGCGCAACAAATCGAAAAAGCCGTACAAAACGTTTTAGAACAAGGCTTGCGCACTGGTGATATTTTTGAAGAAGGCTGTAAACTGGTTTCTTGTTCAGAAATGGGCGATGCCGTACTCGCTGCGTTGTAAACTATTAATTTTATTAAATACTATTACTTATAATATACTTTATCTTCATTCAGGTAGCCTTGATTCACCTCATGGCTACCTGAATTTTTATATTGCTTTTATTCTTATATTCTTGACAAACTATCTTTACGCTTTAGCCAGCTTCACCAATCAAAACAAACCCTAAAAATCTAAGCTATAATGCAGATAATTCCACTGTCTGCATAAAACGCAATGTTTCCACATGTCACTCCACAAACCCATTAAAACTTATCAGCGTTGGTGGCAATTTAAATCCCACCTGAATATGGCAACTTTGCCGGCGCACACACTTGATTGCCCTGAATGCGGGTTGCGCACTAATATTCCGAGTTTGCAGCAAGGCGAAGTTGCCGACTGTCCGCGCTGTGATCATCGTTTAGTACAAGTGGAAGTCAGCCCATATATCACGCCATTGGCTTATGCATCGGCCTCACTCATTTTGATGGCATTTGCCTACACCATGATGTTCATCACCGTAGAGCTGCCGGGGATGACTTCCATCCTCACCCTACCCGGTATGATGCGCACACTCATTGTGCTGGATTTTGGTTTTTTAGCTGAAGCCATGTTTTTGCTTACTTTTGGGCTACCAGTATTATTTTTATTACTGTGTATCTATGTTTATTCAGCCTTGTGGTTTAACAAAACTGTTCCTGGTTTACTGTATGCAACTCGAACACTCACACGGCTACGACATTGGATTATGGTAGACGTATTCTTCATCTCCACATTGGTTGCCTACATCAAAATTGGAGCTGTTTCTCAAGTCACATTTGGCCCTGCTTTCGGCCTCATGTTTGTGTTGTCTATCTTGTTGATTCGCACTTCTCTTTCCATACCAGAACACTGGGTTTATTATCAAATTCACAGTATTCAAGGTAAAAATGCTATTTTATCAACCAGCAATGATCGCATTTGCTGTAGCCGTTGCCTGTATTTTCGCGACCAAACTCAAGAACAATGCGGAGTCTGCGGTGCTGATTTATTTGCACGTCGCCCCAAAAGCTTAGCCTTATCTACCGCATTTTTAATCGCAGCAGCCATTTTATACATTCCAGCCAACAACTTGTTTATCATGGTTTCAGCTAATCCCATCCAAACAGAAATAAACACGATTTTAAGCGGCATCATTTTCATGTGGCGCGATGGTGATAAACTGGTGGCGTTGATTATTTTTAGTGCCAGTATTTTAGTACCCAGTGCCAAAATTATTTCAATGACTGTATTATTACTCTCTGCCCGTTTCGGTTTGCCGATGAAACCGCAACACATGTCCCTGCTTTACCGGCTAACAGAAACTGTTGGGCGCTGGTCGATGATAGATATTTTTGTCATTATCATCCTTATGAGCGCATTTCACTCGCCCATTGCTCGTATTACGCCCGGCCCTGCGGCTGTGTATTTTTGCCTAGTGGTGATATTTACCATGATTTCGGCTTATTTTTTTGACCCACGCCTATTATGGGATAAAAGCTTGAAGGCTACCTGAAACTAATAATTATGAATGAACAAACCCCAAAACCCGTTGCTGCACGCGTGCGTAAAAATAACATTTTCACTTCTGTAGTGTGGTTAGTGCCATTAATTGCGCTTATTGCGGGCAGCTGGTTATTAATGAAAAATATTCGCAATACCGGCCCCAAAGTCACTCTGTTAATGGACAGCGCTGATGGCATAGAAATCAGCAATACCGTGATTAAAGTGCTCAGTGTAAATGTAGGTCGCGTCACCAAAATTGGTTTACGTGAAAACCGTCAAGGCGTCGAAGTCACCGCTACACTCAACGCTGATGTACGTGACCTTATTCGCAAAGATACTCAGTTTTGGGTAGTGAAGCCGCGTATTGATCAAAGTGGTGTTACTGGGCTAAACACGCTAGTATCGGGTTCTTACATAGCATTCACGCCAGGCATCAGCGAAGAAAAAGCCGATACATTTACAGTATCGGAGTTACCACCGCTGGCTGCTATCGGCCAAACGGGGCTGCGTTTAAAACTAAACGGCAAGAACAGCAAAATGATCACCCCAGGCAGCCCCGTGATGTATGAAAACTTTATTGTCGGCCAAGTGGAAAGCGCCTCATTTAATCCCAACACCCAAACGGTTGAATACAGTATTTTTATTCAAAGCCCTAACCAAGACCTCGTTAACAAAGGCAGCCAGTTTTGGCTAGAAAGCGGCATTAAAATCAATACCAATGGGGGTGGTTTGAGCATTGATTCTGCCCCTCTACCCGCTTTGTTATCTGGCGCCATCGCTTTTTCTTCGCCCAAAGCCAACAGCAATCAACAAGTCAAAAATGATGACCCGTTCACCTTATATAGTAGCCGTAACGAAATCAACGATTTGCCCAGTGAACGTGCGTTGTACTATACCGTTTTCTTTAATGATAGTATCCGTGGCTTATTAAAAGGCTCGCCAGTAGAATACAAAGGTATTAAGGTTGGCAGTGTAGCCGACGCACCTTATTTCGAACGCAACGGCAGTTTGACTTTATTTACCAATGGTTGGATACCTGTGCGCATCCGCATTGAACCAGACAGCATGGAAATTAACGCCGACCCACAAAGCCATGAACACTGGCAGCGCCAATTTCAAACAGCCTTAAACAATGGCCTCAACGCCATGATGGCCAGCAACAACCTTATTACTGGCAGCAAGCTGATTGAGCTCACTAGTGCGCCAACTTCAGGCGCCAAGTTAAAACCATTTACCCAATACGCTGGTGACAATGTTATTCCCACTCGTTCGGGCGGTTTAGACAACTTACAAGCACAGCTAGGTGATTTACTCAATAAACTCAACAAATTACCATTAGAAAAAACCATGGGCGAGTTGAATGGCACGTTAGCCGAATTAAAAACCACGCTTAATAGTGCAAACAAGCTCATCAGCAAACCGCAAACCCAGCGCATTCCAGAAGAGCTTAATAAAACGCTAACGGAATTACGTCAAACCTTAAAAGGTGTGTCGCCACAATCGCCATTATATGGCGACATACAAACTACTTTGCACAGCATTGAGCAAACTTTACGTGAAGCCAAACCATTATTAAACACACTAAAAGAACAACCCAATGCACTGATTTTCAAACCTAACCAAACTGATCCCATCCCGAAAGGAAGCCGATGAAACTCATTATTTCTGCTACTTTGTTGGCTCTAGCTTTAAGCGCCTGTAGCTCGCCCACGCCGGTGCAATATTATCCACTGCCCGACAGCGCATTTGTGTTGCCACCTAAACGCACACAGGAAGCCGCCCTGCTCATTATTTTGGCTGAACCGATTAAAACCCAAAGTCTGCTCTATCAAACCAATCCTAGCCAACTTAGTTTTGCAAAAAAACATTTATGGGTAGAGGGTCATGAAGATGCACTTTCAGCCAGCCTCAGCAATAAACTTAACCGTCTAAACCGACGCATTCGCTATCAACCCGTGCGCCGTAGCGATAACCCAAAAAACCTACTTAAAGTCTATATCGAAACCTTCCAAGGCAACTATCAAGGCTATACTCAGATTACTGGATATGCACAGTGGGCAAACGGTAAAAGCCGCAGTTTTGCCGTGCAAACACCACAGCAAGGCGATGGCTATCCAGCAATGGTGCAATCACTGGATGAAGGTTTAGAAAGTGTCGCAGCTGAGATTTCAGCTCGTTGAGATCAACTATACTCAAAGGCTACCTGAAACTATTTCAGATAGCCTTTGTAAGCAATGCGTTGGCGTAATCTATAAACTATTTATAAAAAACCTAATTTCTTTCCATGTTACAATTTGTCTGTGTTCGAACTTCGTCAAAACACTGCAAGATTAATAATAAAAGCTTGAGTTTGAAACATAACAATCACTTCAGTACCATGCAAAAGATACGGCTAAAAAGCTGCCATATTGATGATTGACACCTCATTATAAGCAATAATCTTACCTTGTTGCCCTTTTAGGATAACCATGAACATTGCACCCGAAATTTTCAAAGCTTACGACATTCGTGGCATCATCGGCAAAAACCTCACTGCTGAAACTGCTTACCAAATTGGTCGCGCACTTGCTACTGAAGCAGCGTCACTTAATGTTGAGTGCATCGCTGTGGCGCGCGATGGTCGCCTCAGCGGCCCTGAGCTTGCCACCCACCTCATCAAAGGTATAACGGATAGTGGTATTAATGTTATTGATGCGGGTATGCTCACTTCGCCTATGCTCTACTTCACTGCAATCCGCCATTGTGGTGGCAGCGGCATCATGATTACGGGTAGCCATAACCCGCCTGATTACAATGGCTTCAAAATGATGCTCAAAGGCGATACATTGGGTGGCGAGCGTGTACAAAACCTATTGCATCTCATCCAACAAAATCGCCTAAACAACAGTGATCAAAAAGGCACAGTTTCCGAACTTGCTCCAGCGGAAGAATATCTAAATTACATAGCCAGCCACGTTAAACTCAAGCGGCCCATGCGGGTAGCGATAGATGCTGGCAACGGTATTGCTGGTGCATTTACTGGCGATTTATACCGCTTACTCGGCTGTGATGTTACTGAATTATTTTGCGAAGTTGACGGTAATTTCCCAAATCATCATCCCGACCCAGCCAAAGCAGAAAATCTGCAAGACCTTATTCAAGTGTTGCGTGATGGCGACTGTGAACTTGGCTTAGCTTTCGATGGCGATGGCGATCGTTTAGGCGTGGTCACTCGTGAGGGCAACATTATTTACCCTGATCGCCAATTAATGTTGTTTGCACAAGATGCTTTAAGCCGCAATGCGGGTGCTACCATTATTTATGACGTTAAATCTGGCCGTAAGCTGCGCTCATGGATTGAACAACATGGCGGCGTGCCCATGATGGCCAAAACGGGTCATAGCTTTATTAAAAAAGCCATGCAAGAGCATAATGGCATTGTTGGCGGCGAAATGAGTGGCCACATTATGTTGGCTGAAAACTGGTTTGGTTTCGATGACGGCCCTTATGCAGGCGCTCGATTACTTGAGATTTTGTCAGCTTATACCGATCCATCTGCGGTGCTAAATAGCTTACCTGAAAGCTTGTCTACACCTGAATTACACATCGACCTGCCCGCCGATAGCGATGGTCATCACGTTATTGCCGAACTCGCTGTTGTTGCTCAATTTGATGGTGCTGAAGAAATCAATACTTTAGATGGCATGCGGGTTGAGTATGCAGATGGCTTTGGGCTTGTGCGCGCATCCAACACCACGCCCGTTTTGGTATTGCGTTTTGAGGCCGATAATGACGCAGCTTTAGAGCGCATCCAAAACCAATTCAAAACTTTAATCAACACCAATCCTCGCTTGGCTTGGCCGCTTTAAACCAACAACAAGCTACCTGAACACTCTAATTAAATTAACGCTTGGCTTTCAGCTAGCCTTTATTTTAAATACAACGGTTGAATAACATCACAATGAGCAAACACATATTACTGGGCATCAGTGGCGGCATTGCCGCTTACAAATCCTGCGAACTGGTGCGACTATTAAAAAAACAAGGCCATGAAGTAACAGTGGCCATGAGCCGTGCAGCCACTGAATTTATTACGCCGCTTACCTTTCAAGCTCTAACTGGCAACCCAGTGTTGCATGAGACTCATGGCAACGAATCCAATGGCAACGGCATGGCTCACATTAATCTTACCCGCCAAGCAGATGTATTTTTAATTGCACCCGCTTCAGCCAATACCTTGGCGAAAATTGCTCACGGCATTGCTGACAATCTGCTCACCAATCTGGCGGCCGCACGCAAAT
This sequence comes from uncultured Neisseria sp., assembly GCA_964563885.1. GTDB lineage: Bacteria > Pseudomonadota > Gammaproteobacteria > Burkholderiales > Neisseriaceae > CAZLYX01. The sequence continues at coordinate 15,343 of CAZLYX010000004.1, forward strand.
GCTCTCTGGCAGTGGCACCCGCCATGAACGTTGAAATGTGGTTTAACCAAGCGAATCTACGCAACATCAAACAACTACAAGAAGATGGTATTGCCATTTTTGAACCCGCCAGCGGCGAACAAGCTTGTGGTGAAGTCGGCGTTGGTCGCATGTTAGAAGCAGCAGAGCTAGCAGAATTACTGCCTGACCTTTGGACAACTAAAACCTTAGCCAATCAAAAAATATTGATTACTACCGGCGCTACGTTCGAAGCTATTGACCCTGTGCGCGGCATCACCAATATTTCTAGTGGTCAAATGGGCGCTGCCATCGCTCGGGCTTGCCGCGCTGCTGGTGCAGAAGTCACTCTAATTTATGGTCAAATGCAAACAGCCCTGCCTATCGGCCTTACCCACATTCAGCAAGCAATTAGCGCTCAAGACATGTACGATGCAGTACAACAGCATATTCACACCCAAGATGTGTTTATTTCAGTTGCCGCGGTGGCAGATTATAAAGTGAGCAACAACAGCGAGCAGAAGTTGAAGAAAACCATCTCCAACCAAGCGCCCATCATTGAGCTTGTTGAAAACCCTGACATTTTAGCTTCAGTAGCCGCATTACCCAATCCACCCTTTTGCGTTGGTTTTGCGGCAGAAAGCGAAAACGTGCTCGAATATGCTCGTGCTAAACGCGTGCGCAAAGGTGTGCCGATGTTGGTGGCTAATCAAGTTTCACAAGCCATGGGCAAAGCCACAAACCAAATTACGATTTTAGACAATGAGCGCGAAACTGAATATCCAGAAAGCAATAAAGACCAAGTAGCAGTGGCCATTGTGCAGCGCTTAAGTGAATTATTACATTAAGCTTTTCTTTATATTAAGCCCTGCGACTAAAAGGCTACCTGAACTGATTTTGGAATTAAAATCAGTTCAGGTAGCCTTTTTAACAACATGCTCATTCATGATGTTAAACAATTGATTGTTTAATATCATTTTTATAGTAGCTGTAAATTTCATACCATTTTATCAAGCATTAATTTAGCCTGTTTATTAATTTGATGGTCTCGCACATTATTAAATATCAACCTTAACAATACAGCTTAGTGATTCTGCACCAATATTTACATTTATATTGCTTGCAATAGGAATCAATACCATTTACTATTCAGTTGAGAATACGATTAGCTATCAATAACAACTTATCGATAACACACGGGAGCACATTATGTTTGTATGTCTTTGTAATGCCATTACCGACCGCCAAATTAAAGAAACTGTGGCTGCTGGCGCCAATAGTCTTAGCGACTTACAGGCTCAATTAGGTGTGGCTACGTGTTGTGGTTGTTGTGCCGATTTGGCTTGTTCTTATCTGAATGTTACTGCCCAAGCGCAGCTTAATATCATCAGTAGTATTAAAGTAGAATGTTAGCCTAGGCTACTATAGGTTTTTACTGGTCAAATACATTAAATTATTTAAGTTTTAGCACAGCCATCTTAAGCGGCTGTGCTTTTTCTTTTGCGCGTGATTCGTGTTATATTAAAACTCAACTAGCCGTTACTTTTTTCGGCATACATCAAACATTTAAATAGGCTAATTATGCAGGTAGCCTATTTAAAAAAAGACAAAGAAAGACACATCATGGACTACATTAAAACTCGTGCTGCCGTTGCTTGGGCACCTAATCAGCCATTGGTGATTGAAGAGCTCGATTTAATTCCACCACAAGCACATGAAGTGTTGGTGCGCATTGTCGCCACTGGTGTGTGTCATACCGATGCTTACACGCTAAGTGGGCAAGATTCTGAAGGTGTGTTTCCTTGCGTATTAGGACACGAAGGCGCTGGCATTGTCGAAGCCATTGGTGAAGGTGTAACTGATTTTGCTGTGGGTGATCATGTGATTCCACTTTATACCGCCGAATGCGGTAAGTGTAAGTTTTGCACCTCAGGCAAAACCAATCTATGTTCGGCTGTGCGCGCGACACAAGGCAAGGGTTTGATGCCAGATGGTACCGTTCGCTTTTTTAAAGATGGCCAACCCATTTACCATTATATGGGCACATCTACTTTCTCTGAATACACTGTTGTTGCCGAAGTGTCGCTGGCAAAAATTCAAAAAGATGCGCCACTAGAAGAAGTATGCTTACTAGGCTGTGGCGTGACCACTGGTATGGGCGCGGTTATGAATACTGCTAAAGTAAAACGTGGCGACACTGTGGCGGTATTTGGCTTAGGTGGTATCGGCTTGGCGGCTATTATTGGTGCTCGCATGAGTGGTGCATCGCGCATCATTGGCATTGATATTAATCCGTCTAAATTTGCTATGGCTGAAAAACTGGGCGCAACTGAGTGCATCAATCCACAAGATTTTGATCAGCCTATTCAAGATGTGATTATTGATCTAACCGATGGTGGCGTTGATTTCTCGTTTGAATGTATCGGCAATACTGATGTGATGCGTGCAGCCTTAGAATGTTGTCACAAAGGCTGGGGCGAGAGTGTCATTATCGGCGTAGCACCGGCTGGTGCAGAAATCAAAACTCGACCGTTTCAATTGGTTACAGGTCGGATATGGCGCGGCTCAGCGTTTGGCGGTGTAAAAGGCCGCAGCGAATTGCCCGGTATTATTGACCAATACATGAAGGGTGAATTCGCTTTGAGCGATTTCATCACCCATACTATGCCGCTGGAAGACATTAACCAAGCATTTGATTTAATGCACGAAGGTAAATCTATTCGCACGGTTATCCATTACTAAACAACTAAAGGCTACCTGAAAAGCGTAACAACATCTAAGCAACAAATAATGATTCAGGTAGCCTCTAGCTGGCTAAAATGAGGAAAACATGCGTTATATTACTGAAATTCCAAATGATTGCGATATTGATGAATATCATCTGTCTGAGTTATTAGCACATCGCTACCAAACGTGGACGGTAAGCAAAACTAAATGCTCATTTTTAATTTTGCATCAAGAATATAAAGACTTACACTACAACACCCGCGAAGACTTCTATTTTAGCTTTCAAGGAGCCATTAGATTAGTCAGCTTTGGGCTCATCCTTCTCAACGATGGTAACTGCTTAAATTTCCATTGGTATGTGATCAGCACTTATGGCTCTGGCGGCACTAAACGTTTGCGACCAGTGTTGCTTGAAGTCGATGAACATCGCCACTTCAACGGCGAAGTTTACTACCCATCTGCTGATTCAGTTGCCATGCTTGATAGCTTGGTCAAAGCGTTTACTGCCTATAAAACCGACCATGGCTTCACTGAAAACTCTACTCAACGAATGTTTGTCGATTACAGCCGTGTGATGCCAGATGAGAACGAGCCAGTAGAAGTTAAAATATTGCCAGATGGCCGAGTGATTCGTTAAGCGGATAGTCGCAATGTTATAAAGCCTAACCACATTCATAACTTGCAAACAAATTATTATTTAAATAAATATAAGCAATAATTTGGCCAGCAGATATATGGCTATTAACAATAAGGCCAACATCACAAAATATCTTACAACACTGTTGTTATTAGCACCTGATGCAAGCCATTGATTGAACCACATCAAACGCATATTTATTGGGTGCCCTATAATACTTAAAACAGATTCAGGTAGCCTAATACATTTTATAATATCTTAAGCTACCTGAACCATATTCTAATTCTCTACATCACGGAGCCTGCCAACATGACTGTCCCTACCCTGCTCAGCCGAAATAAAATGTTTAACGGCCACCACGAACGCTATCAGCATTTTTCTAACGCTTGTCAATGTGACATGACTTTTGCCATTTATTTGCCACCCATCGCTTTGCAAGGCTACGCTGTGCCCGTGCTTTATTGGCTCTCTGGCCTCACTTGCAACGATGAAAACTTCGCCACCAAAGCTGGCGCACAAAGATTTGCAGCACAATGGGGCATGGCATTGGTGATGCCCGACACCAGCCCGCGCGGAGAAGACATACCCGATGCTGATCGCTACGATTTAGGCAAAGGCGCTGGCTTTTATGTAAACGCCACACAAAAACCGTGGGCTAAACATTATCAAATGTATGATTATATTGTGCACGAGCTGCCTAAAATCATTGAAGCAAACTTTCCAGTAAATCAGAAACGCAGTATCTTTGGACACAGTATGGGCGGCCATGGCGCACTACAAATTGCGCTTAAAAATCCTGAGCGTTACGCGGCTGTTTCTGCGTTTGCGCCCATCGTAAACCCAAGCCAAACCCCGTGGGGACAAAATGCATTTGCCGCTTATTTGGGCGACAACCTTGCCGCATGGGCGCAATATGACAGCACCGAACTGGTCAAAACAGCAACCCAAAAACTGCCGATTATGATTGATCAAGGCGATGCCGACGATTTTCATCCCAAAGAATTACAACCACAAGTGTTTATCGCCGCTGCAAACGCTGCTGGTTTCAATGTTCGCTATACCTTGCGACCAGGCTATGACCACAGCTATTATTTCATTGCCAGTTTTATTGATTCGCACATTGAGTTTCACGCCGATGCGTTTGACTTATAAATCTTAAACCAGAAGCTACCTGAAGCCCACTTAGAAAACGCCATGCTTTATCTTTATCAATCAAATCGCCTTGAAACCCTAGCCGACATTCTCACTGCCCTGCACCAAAGCGCGCCTTTACAGGGTTCGCTGGCAGCTGAGGAAATCATTGTGCAAAGCCAAGGCATGCGCCGTTTTCTGAGCATTCACTTAGCCCAAACAACAGGCATTGCTGCCAATCTAAACTTTCAGCTGCCAGCGGGTTGGACATGGCGTTTAATGCGCCAATTTATCCCCAACACGCCCACGCTCAGCCCTTTTGCCCCAGAAGTGATGCGTTGGCGTTTATTTGGTTTATTCCAAAGCCCCGAGTTTCAAAGTTCTGCATTTACCCAAAGTCGCCAAGCCCTAGAAGGCTACCTGAACAGCAGCGATCAAGCAGCTTATCAATTGGCTGGACAATTGTCAGATATATTTGACCAATACTTGGTTTATCGCGCCACATGGATTAACGCTTGGAAAGCAGGAAAATTACTCGATTTAGGCGCAGAAGAAATCTGGCAGGCCGAGCTATGGCGTTTTCTTGATGACGACCGGCAAAGTGCGCCCCATCGCGTTGCACAATGGCGGCAATTGCTCAGTTCGATCAATGCCCATCATTTACCTGAGCGCTATTTCGTATTTGGCATCGCCACGCTGGCGCCCATGTATCTTCAGCTATTACAAGAAGTATCCAAACACACAGATGTACACATTTTTGCATTGAATCCCAGCAGTGAATATTGGGGTAACGTGATTGAGCCTGCTCAAATTCTCAATAGCCCTGATGACATAGACCTTAGCCAAAGTGGCCACCCGCTGCTGGCTTCACTTGGCAAACAAGGCCGTGATTTCTTTGATTCTCTTGCCGACGCCAATATTAGCCACGATGGCAGTTATTTTGAAAGCCCCACCACCGATACACTTTTGCACGCACTCCAAAGCGACATTCAAACCCTAAACTTGCCGCAAACTGTAGCTGCCGATTTACTCCGCGATGGTTCAGTGTGCATTGCCTCAGCCCACAGCCCCTTGCGCGAATTACACATTTTAAAAGACACATTATTAAGCATTCTTGCCGAACACCCAGATTGGCAGCCGCATGATATTGCCGTGCTCACGCCCAATATTGAGCCTTACAGCCCATTTATCGACGCGGTGTTTGGGCAAAATCCGCACAATCAAGCCATTCCTTATAGCCTGTCCGACGTTAAACTTAGCCGCCGCCAGCCATTGCTTTATGCGCTTGAAAAAATATTAGAACTGCTGCAAAGCAGATTTGAAGTCGATCAACTGCTGTCACTGCTTGAAAATGAAATCGTGCTGCATCGTTTTGAACTTACCCGTGACGATTTACCGCTGCTGCATGACACCATCGCAGCACTTAATATTCATTGGGGCATCAACGAAACCATGCGCAGCGAGCATGGCGCTACCAATCCATTGTTTACCTGGCAACAAGGCTTAGATAGGTTAACTTTGGGCTGGATGCTACCTGAAACAGATCACGCGCTCTGGCAAAACCTTAGCGCTTGGCATGGCGATCCCAACCAAATCGATGTTTTCAGCCGTTTCAGAAATCTTATCGACACGCTGGCCGATATTTGGCACGAATGGAATCAAGCCACCAATATCAGCACTTGGGCAGTTCGTGTGCGCTTGGCGGTACAACAATTGTTCGCCGCTGCCGATACCGACCAAGCCACGCTACAACAACTCGAACAAACATTGGCGCGCTGGCAAGAAGAAGCGGCGCTTGCAGGATTTTCAGGTAGCCTTAGCCTCAATACGGCCACACAACACATTACTCATTTTTTAGATAGCCAAAGTCAAGCTGCATTTTTAAGTGGTGGCATCACCTTTTGCGGCATGGTGCCAATGCGCAGCCTACCCTTTAAAGTTATTTGTCTGCTGGGTTTAAACGATGGTGATTTTCCACGCAACACCAAAGCCACTGCATTCGATCTCATTGCTCAGCATCCGCAAAAAAACGACCGCGCCCGCCGCGACGATGATCGCTATCTATTCCTCGAAGCCATCATCAGCGCACGCGACATACTTTATTTATCTTATATTGGCCGCAGCATTCACAACAACGACGCGCTCGCGCCATCAACTTTGCTTAACGAGTTGATTGATACCCTCGCCACCATGACCGGTGAGTCGTCACAGACTTTGCTCGAACATTGGGTAACGCAACATCCACTGCAAGCCTTTTCCAACCAATACTTTCAATCAAGCTCAACAGCCCTGTTTAGCACCAGAAACGATTATGCCGATGCCTTAAATCAACCGATTGTTACACGCAAGCCTTTTTTTGATGGCGAGCCGATTGCCATCGCCAGCAACACTAATCACATTATTTCTTTGCTGGACTTCTTACGCTTTTGGCGCAACCCCGTGCGCCATTGGTTAGAAAATCAACTCGACTGGAAACAGCCTTATACCGATGAAGCTTGGGATGCCGCTGAGCCGTTCAACCCTACTGCCACTGAAGCCATTCACAGCAGCTATTTAAATGCTCGCCGTCAAGATCAAGACTTTGAACGCGTTGGTGTTTCTTTACAAGCTCAAAGCCTGTTACCCGAAGGAATATTGGGCGATTTATGGCAACAGCATTTTCAAGTCACCGCCAAAGCACTGGATACTGAATTGTGTCAAAGCCCTAAATACCCTAGCGTGCCATTTGATTTAACATTTGCCGAAAAAACGCTTTCAGGTAGCCTGAACCAGCTTTATCAACACGGTCAAATATTCTTTTTAAACCGCAAACTTAATGCACCGCAGCGTTTATCGCTGATGCTAGAACACCTAATCTATTGCGCCGTAGCACCCAATAACCTACCGCTGCTTAGCCATTTATTATTGCCAGATGCACCCGAAAGCTGGCCAACTATTGATGCTAAAACCGCACATAATTTACTGCAACCATGGCTGGCTTATTACCAAATTGGTCAAACACGGCCGCTGCCTTTTTTTGCTAAAACCAGTCTCCAAGCTGCACAAGAACAATTGAAAACCAACGATTTAAATAAAGCTCTTAATAAGGCGAGAAGCATATACCGTGGCAACAAAGTCAGCAAAGGACAATGTGATTATGAAGAAGTTGCACTGGTTTTTGGCTCAAATGAATCAGAACCGATTGACAGCCCCTTGTTTTGGAACATGGTTTCCGACTTATTAGTACCTTTAATGGAAAATTTAAAAGCAACAGAATTAGAGCCAGAAAATACTTAAGACCACACAACATTCAGGTAGCCTACTGAATAATAAAAGCACTTATATAACCACTCTGCTCAGCTTGCTTGAAGCTACCTGAAAACATTGTTCAAGCCGACAACCCTCACAAAATGCGATACAATAATAAACTAATATTCTAAAAATCAGAGCGCTACAGCGTCAAACATTATAGGAACCCGCAATGAGCGAATCGTTCGAGCGTGACAGCATGCAATATGATGTGGTTATCGTTGGCGCCGGCCCGTCAGGCTTGGCTACAGCCATCAAACTCAAGCAACTTGCAGAAAAAGCAGAGCGTGAAATTAGCGTCTGCATTGTTGAGAAAGGATCAGAAGTCGGTGCACATATTCTATCTGGTGCGGTGATTGATCCTATTGCATTAACCGAGCTGCTGCCCGATTGGCGCAAACTCAGCGCGCCACTAAATACAGCTGTTAACGAAGACCGTGTACTGTTTCTCACCCAACAAAAAGCGATCAAATTACCTACCCCACCAAGTTTTAAAAATAAAGGCAATTACATCATTAGCCTTGGTTTACTTTGTCGATGGCTGGCAGAACAAGCAGAAAGCTTGGGCGTAGAAATCTACCCAGGATTTGCCGCTACTGAAGTACTTTATCATGCGGACGCATCCGTTAAAGGCATTGCCACTGGCAATATGGGTGTAGGCAAAGATGGCCAACCTACTGATGCTTTCCAACCTGGCATGGAATTGTGGGCGCAACAAACTATTTTTGCAGAAGGCTGCCACGGCTCGCTCACCAAGGCTTTAATCCAGAAATTCGAATTAACACACAACAGTCAGCCACAAACCTACGGTATTGGCATAAAAGAAATCTGGGAAGTGCCTGAAAAAAAATGCAAACCTGGTTTGGTGATTCACAGCACGGGCTGGCCACTTGATCAAAAGACCTACGGCGGCTCGTTTATTTATCATTTAGAAAACAATCAAGTTGCAGTTGGTTTTGTGATTGGCTTAGATTATCAAAATCCATATATGTCGCCGTTTGAAGAATTTCAACGCTTTAAAGCTCACCCTGAAATACGCAAAACTTTTGAAGGCGGTCGCCGCATTGCTTATGGTGCACGAGCCTTAAGCGAAGGTGGTTTGCAAAGCTTGCCTAAACTCAGTTTCCCTGGTGGGCTATTGGTAGGCGATACTGCTGGCTTTTTGAATGTTCCGCGCATCAAAGGCATTCACACCGCCATGAAATCAGGCATGATTGCCGCTGAAGCAGTGTTCGAGCAACTCAAGCCTACTGAGACAGAAAATAGCAGCAACTCAGAAGTTTCAACCTACCGTATCTTGTTTGAAAAAAGCTGGTTATTTAGCGAGCTATATAGCGTGCGAAATGTCCGCCCTGCTTTCAAATGGGGCTTGCTTCCAGCCATGGCTTATACCGCGCTTGAACAATATGTTTTTAAAGGCAATACTCCATGGACCATTCGTCATCACGGCACCGACCACGGCTCCCTGAAAAAAGCCCAACAATCTAAACCAATTGATTATCCAAAGCCAGATAATGTGATTACTTTTGATCGCACAAGCAGTGTATTTTTAGCCAACATTGATCATGCAGAAAATCAGCCTACTCATCTCATCCTCCGCAATCCTCAAACTATGATAGACATCAATTATGCTCAGTACGCGAGCCCAGAAACACGTTATTGCCCTGCTGCTGTGTATGAAATCATCGAAGAAGCGGGTAAACCACGCTTACAGATTAATGCGCAAAACTGCGTTCACTGCAAAACTTGCGACATCAAAGACCCAACACAAAATATCAATTGGGTGTGTCCAGAAGGTGGCAGCGGGCCTAATTATGGCGCCATGTAAATATATTTTTAAGCATACGTTTAAAATAAATTTATATTAAATAAATGAAGTAAATGAAGTAAATGAAGTAAATGAAGTAAATGAAGTAAATGAAGT
>CAZLYX010000004.1:25146-58335 GCA_964563885.1 uncultured Neisseria sp.
GAAGTAAATGAAGTAAATGAAGTAAATGAAGTAAATGAAGTAAATGAAGTAAATGAAGTAAATGCTACCTGAAAGCAAGCTCGCAAACTTTTGCTAAGCTCATTTTTCAGGTAGCCTTTATATTACCAACTATTATTCTATCTAGCGCTTATACAGCACGACTCCAAAACAACGGTATGTTCGTTTGCGCACTCATTGATAAAATATATTCTTTAATATTCTTTGGAATCACTAAGCCGCGCACCATGGTTAGATTGCGTAGTAATGGGAATATCAAAATATCTTCTAAGCTAAAATAACCTTTCATACCATTTGATGATATTACCAGCCGAGATAGCTTTTCTAATACTGCTTCTATTTGTGCTATATACACTGGCGATTGAGCCATATTGGTTTTAAAATCACCGATAACTGCTTCTTTTCTAACAGTATAGTAATCAATTGCAGCTTGGTTTGGAAATTCAGCTAACCCTAATAAAACAATACGGGGCAACACTAATTTATACTCATTTACTGCCATTTCATCCATCAAAAATTCAATTTGTGGGCGTACTTCCATATCTAAACACCCTCCATTGACATGAGTGTCAACAAAACGTACCACCTCCAAGCTTTCACCCAGATACGTTCCGTCAGGCTTTTCTAAAACTGGTAACAATTTTGCACCAACAAAACCAGTCGGCGTTGTTTCATCATCATATGGTAAATATATTTCTTCTACCTGTAATCTTCGTAACGGAAAAATCATTCTCGCTCTTACGCAAAAAGGACAATGATCATATAAATAAAGTTTCATTTTTGATTTACCTAGCTCTATTAAATTACCTGCAGAGAATTACATCACAATTGATTCCATCATGACAAAAAAAAGACAAACTATTGCGTTGAAAAAATTATATACATTATTTTACAATGCTGTCTGCTTAAAATTCAAGCACATACTTTATTTATTGTTTTATATGCACTATTTTCAATTTCAACAAGCGGCCTTCAAAAAAGATTAACGGTGTTTCGTTAAATTCACCATAATTGCATAGTTTTTTAGACAGTTGCTTTACTCCGCTCATTTACGTTGTTGTTCCAAATACTTATACTGTCCGTGCCTCTATTGAGTAAGAGCTGAACTGTAAGTAAATTAAAAAATATCCTTTCGCATTTGGTTCAAATATCAATAGTCTCTATCGCAAATCCAATCTGTTCTTGATGAACCACGCTTGAATAAAAAGGTCATCTAATTAGTATTGTTTCAATTTTTTATTATATTTGGGAGATTTACATGAACTACGATAAAGCTGTTTCTGAAATGTTAAATGTTGATGGTGCTATTGCTGCGGCCGTTGTTGATTACTCAAGCGGTATGCTACTAGCAGGTGGTGGCTCACCTGCTGTTGATTTAGAAGTCGCTGCTGCCGGCAACACCGAAGTAATGAGTGCAAAAATGAAGACCATGAAAATGTTGGGTTTAAATGACAATATCGAAGATATTTTAATCACTTTGGGCAAACAATATCATTTGTTGCGCCCGCTGGTTAAACATGAAGGTCTATTCCTTTATTCAGTTCTGGACAAATCAAAATCTAACTTGGCTTTAGCTCGTCGCTCACTGGTAGAAACCGAACGCAACTTAGGCTAATCAACGCTTTAGTATAAAATAGTCGCCTCAATAGGCGGCTATTTTATTTGAACCAAAATTCTTTATTGTTGCTACTGTTTGAATAAAACTTGAGCAGTTTAATAAATCAATTATTGAACTAATCAACTAATTCTCATGACGTTAGCGAGTGTTTATGCTTACAATAAGCCTCTTCATATCATGGTTAACGGAATTTCATCATGGTCAGCCTCACCAATACACCCAGCAGTGTTGCACCCATTTTACATAACTACCAAACTTGGTTCGATGCTTATGTTCAAAACTTACCAACCGCCGACGCCAATCAAGTACGCCGAGCTTTAGCATTGGCTGAAGCCCATTATCCAGATAACGCAATGACAGCAAATGGTGAGCCGGTATTAAGTAATTTTATGGGCGCAGCAGAAATGGTGGCCAAAATGCATTTATTGCCCGATGCAGTTGCTGCCACTCTGTTAACTGATATTGCTCGTTATGTTCCTGACTGGAGTGAACAAGTAACTGAGCAATGTGGCAAAGTGGTATGCAATTTAGTTTACGGCATTGATGAAGTTCAAAAACTCACTCATTTTGCCACCCTAGATCAATTGGACACACCAGAAGAACGCGCCCAACAAGCCGAAACCATGCGTAAAATGTTATTGGCAATGGTGTCTGATATTCGTGTGGTATTGATTAAATTAGCATTGCGTACTCGTACCATGCAATTTCTGAGTAGTACGCCTGATAATCCTCAAAAACGTGCACTGGCTAAAGAAACATTAGATATTTTTGCCCCATTAGCCAATCGTTTAGGTGTATGGCAACTAAAGTGGCAGCTCGAAGACTTAGGCTTTCGCCACTATCAGCCTGAAGAATACCAAAAAATCGCCAAGTTATTAGATGAAAAGCGTACTGAACGACTTCAATATATAGATGACTTCCTGAATCAATTGCGCACCGAATTAGATAAATTCAATATTCATTATGACGTTGCTGGCCGACCTAAACACATCTATTCCATTTACAAAAAAATGGATAAGAAAAAGCTCGGTTTTGAAGGCTTATTTGATATCCGCGCCGTGCGTATTCTAGTCGACAGCATGCCTGAGTGTTACACCACCCTCGGTTTGGTTCACAGTCTCTGGCAACCCATTCCGGGCGAATTCGACGACTACATCGCTCAGCCCAAAGGCAATGGCTATAAAAGCTTGCATACCGTTGTGATTGGCCCGCAAGATAAAGGTGTAGAAGTGCAGATTCGCACCTTTGACATGCACCAATTCAACGAGTTTGGCGTGGCCGCCCACTGGCGTTATAAAGAAGGCGGTAAAGGTGACGGTGCCTATGAGCAAAAAATTGCTTGGTTGCGTCAGCTGCTGGATTGGCGCGAAAACATGGCCGAGAGCGAAAAGGAAGACTTGGCCAGTGCTTTTAAAACTGAATTATTCAATGATACAATTTATGTGCTCACACCACATGGCAAAGTGCTGTCACTACCAGCAGGTTCGACCCCCATTGATTTCGCTTACGCACTGCATACTGATGTTGGTAATCGCTGCCGTGGTGCCAAAATTGAAGGTCACATTGTACCTTTGTCTACCCCGCTTCAAAACGGCCAACGCGTAGAAATCATCACTGCAAAAGAAGGCACACCATCACTAAACTGGGTCTATGAAGGATGGGTAAAAAGCAATAAAGCCATCAGCAAAATTCGTTCGTTTATCCGCCAGCAAAATGCCGATACAGTGCGCGAAACGGGTAAGAGTCAATTTGAAAAACAATTGGCCAAAATTGCTAAAAAGCCTAATCTACACGATTTATGTGAAAAACTAGGTTTCAAAAAAATTGAAGATCTTTATATTGCCGTTGGCCAAGGTGAACTTTCAGCGCGCACTCTTCAAAAAGCCTGTGGTGCCCTGGCTGAATCACCAGTAGAGTCCATCAACGAAGCCAATATTGTTAAACAATCTAAAATCAAACAAGGCAATAACACTGGTATTTTAATAGATGGCGAAGACGGCTTGCTAACCACCTTAGCCAAATGCTGCAAACCAGCACCACCTGATGATATTATTGGCTTTGTCACCCGAGGGCGCGGCGTTTCTATTCATCGCAGTAGCTGTCCTTCATTACAAAATCTAGCACATCGTTCTCCTGATAAAATCTTGTTAGCCAGCTGGCCTGAAGCCCAGGAAGGCCAAGTTTTTGCAATTGAACTTGAAGTGCGAGCACAAGACCGTAGTGGGCTACTGCGAGACATTTCCGACACCCTCGCACGCCACAAGCTCAATGTTACAGCGTTGCAAACTCATTCACGAGATCTTGAAGCCAGCATACGCTTTACTATAGAAGTTAAACAAGCCAATGATTTGCCTCGTTTATTAGTAAATTTAGCTGACATAAAAGGCATTATTGATGTAACGCGCTTATAAAAATAAGCTTATAGCAACAATAAGATGTAATACTGCTTGAAACATAAAGGCTAGCTGAAGAACACTATATTCACTTTCAGGTAGCCTTTATTTATTAACAACAACATAACTTAACCTACTGTCGCTTGACTAAGAAGCATTGTCTCTCTATAATTCGCACTTAATCTTTTGAAGCCATCGTCTTCAGCCAACCCGAAACCTTAGCGTTTCGTCATGCCACAGAGCATATCAGCCTGCAGGTTGTCGTCGATGTAAACCCAAGTTAATATACTTGCGACAACCTTGGTGTAATTACTAAAAACATTACCCTTCCTACTGCTTCAGGCTGCCTGAGTTTCCCTCAAGGCAGAATGCGTTGTTGTCCGTCTCAGGAAACAAATGACTATTCACTTTCACGATTTGATCAGCGATACAAATATTTTATCGGCTCTTACCTCTGAAGGTTACACCAGCCCTACCCCAGTTCAAGCCCAAACCATTCCACCTGCTCTTGCCAATAAAGACATTATGGCTTCAGCACAAACTGGTTCAGGTAAAACTGCTGCATTTTTATTACCCACTCTACAACGCTTAGCAACTCGCAGCGACAAACCAGGCAAAGGCCCGCGCGCATTGGTATTAACACCAACTCGCGAACTCGCCGCTCAGGTTGAAAAAAATGCTCAGTCTTATTCTCAAAACATGCCATGGTTCCGCACTACTTCTTTAGTAGGTGGTTCTTCATTTGGCCAACAAATTCGTGCTTTAAGCAAACCGATTGATATCATCGTAGCCACTCCAGGTCGCTTGATGGATCACATGCGCAGCGGCCGTATTGACTTTGATCGTTTAGAAGTATTGATTTTAGATGAAGCCGACCGCATGCTAGACATGGGCTTTATTGAAGACATCGAAACCATCGTTGCCGCTACGCCTAAAGATCGCCAAACCCTATTATTCTCAGCTACCTGGGATGGTGCTATTGGTAAATTGGCTCGCAACTTAACTAAAAATCCTGAAGTGATTGAAGTTGAGCGTGAAGACAATCAAGGTCGCATTGAAGAGCAATTGTTTTACTGTGACGACAAAAACCATAAAAATCGTCTACTTAATCACATCCTGCGTGATTCTAATATTGATCAGTGTCTGATCTTTACATCAACTAAAGTAATGACCGAGCAGCTTGCTGATGAGTTATATGAAAGTGGTTTTGCTGCTAATTGTTTGCATGGCGACATGCCACAAGGCTGGCGTAACCGCACGTTGATGGATTTGCGTAAAGGTCGTATTAAAATTTTAGTAGCAACCGACGTTGCTGCTCGTGGTATTGACGTGCCGAGCATCACCCACGTAATTAACTACGACTTGCCGAAACAAGCTGAAGATTATGTTCACCGCATTGGCCGTACTGGTCGCGCTGGCCGCACAGGTTTAGCAATCAGCTTCAGCGAAGTAAATGAATATATTAAAGTTCATAAAATTGAGCGATACGTTAACCGCAAACTGCCAGAAATGACAATTGAAGGTATGGAGCCAACTCGTAAGCGTAATAAAAGCGCGAGTATGTCTACCAAACCAAAACGTGGTGGTTGGGGCGCAAAACCTAGCAGTTATGGCGATCGCGATCGCAGACCTTCTGCCAGCAGCACGCCAAGCGAAGGTTATAAAGGCAAGCCAAGTGAAGGCTACAAAGGTAAGCCAAGCGAAGGCTACAAAGGTAAATCAAGCGAAGGTGGATTTGGTAGCAAACCCCGCTCTGAAGGTGGTTTTAGCAGCAAACCTCGCTCTGAAGGCTACAAAGGCAGCAAGCCAGCCGGTAGTGGCTTCAACAAACCGAGCGGCCGTGCGCCTAAACGTGGCGGCTAAGTAATCTAGCAAAACTCATTTTGCCCAGATTAAACAAGGCTACCTGAAACAAGTTAATATGCTTCAGGTAGCTTTTTTATTGATGCAAGTAAAATGACTTGAATCATTGATAACTTAAAAAATTAACAACAACTTAAGCACCACACTTCAAACGCAGCCCAATACACTAAAAGGCTACCTGAAAGAAATTGAAATCAAATTAAAACGGCACAATGTATAACACTATGCCGTTTTAACTTTACCCATCAATTTCAAATATTCCAAAACAAAAGATTCTAAATACCCAATTGCAAATAGTTTTGTAAACCAAGATTTGCTATTAACTCTTGCTGAGTTTCTAACCAATCAATATGCTCTTCATTGGTGTCTTTTTGCTTAACCAGCAGCGCGCGGCTCACATAATCCTGTTGCTCTTCGCATACTGAAATAGCCGCAAGCAACCCTGCATGCTTTTCCTGCTCTTTTGCTAAATCACATTGAATCATTTCTTCTGCATTTTCGCCAATAAGCAGCTTACCTAACTCTTGTAAATTAGGCAGACCTTCCAACATTAAAATTCGCTCAATTAATTCATCAGCTGCTTTCATTTCCACAATAGATTGCTTGTAAAAATGTTGATTTAACTCCTGCAAACCCCAGTTCTTTAAAATACGGGCATGTAAGAAATATTGATTAATCGTTACCAATAAAAAACCTAAGTTTTTATTTAGCTCACGGATCACTAAACGGTCACCTTGCATGATTTCCTCCTTAAATAAGTATTCATCAATATTTAAATATCTGCTACGCAACTAATTAAATCTGGCTTTGTAAATAATTCTTCAAGCCCATTAGCTCAATCAAACGCAATTGTTGTTCCAACCAATGAGCATGGTCTTCCTCTGTATCTTGCAACTGAACCAACAATAACTCACGCGTCACATAGTCTTGATGCTCTTCACAAAGCTTAATGCCTTTTTTAAGGTGGTCTCTTACTTCATATTCAGTATTAAGATCAATTTTTAGCATTTCTGGCACATCTTTACCAACATTGATTTTACTCGGCACGCAAACTGGTGTGCCTTCCAGCATCAAAATGCGGCGAATAAAAGCCTCAGCATGATCGGTTTCATCTTGCATTTCATGATTAATACGTTCAAACAATTTGTTTAAACCCCACTCAGCATACATACGTGAATGAATAAAATACTGATCGCGAGCAGCTAACTCTCCTGCTAACAACTCGTTCATATAATCGATGACCTTTTGATTACCTTGCATGATGTTTCCTTTCTATAGTGTTCAATAGCACCTACAAAAATAGAATGCCAATGAACTAATTGTAACAACACTTGCTTGTACTTTAAGGTTTAGAGCTTAAATACAACTCTAGATTAAAGATATTTCTTTGTTGCATAAGGCTATCATAAATTTAGCCTACTGTTTGTATAACCACTTTGTAACTGATTGCATTTAAGAACGAATTACACCTTACTTCTTATTTACGTTTTTTAACTGTACAAATAACCACGGCTCAGGATTGACAATAGTGCCTCTAAAAAAACATGCTATAATGCACGGTTACTTACAGATTACCTAAGGCATATACAAGCCATGAAACAAATTCGCAACATTGCCATTATCGCCCACGTCGATCATGGTAAAACTACTCTAGTAGACCAATTATTACGCCAATCAGGCACTTTTCGCAACAACCAACATGTAGATGAACGCGTGATGGACAGTGGCGATATTGAAAAAGAACGCGGCATCACTATTTTAGCCAAAAATACTGCTATCGAATATGAAGGCTACCACATTAACATCGTTGATACTCCAGGACACGCCGATTTTGGCGGTGAAGTAGAGCGCGTATTAGGCATGGTTGATTGTGTTGTGCTGCTGGTTGATGCTCAAGAAGGCCCGATGCCTCAAACTCGCTTTGTTACTAAAAAAGCGCTGGCTTTAGGCTTAAAGCCGATTGTAGTCGTAAATAAAGTAGACAAACCAAGTGCGCGTCCAAGCTGGGCAATTGATCAAACTTTCGAACTATTTGATAACCTTGGTGCCACTGACGAACAATTAGACTTCCCAATTGTTTATGCTTCAGGCTTAAGCGGTTTCGCTAAGATGCAAGAAGATGAAGAAAGCGATAACATGCGCGCTTTGTTTGAAACCATCCTGAAACACACTCCTCCGCCTCCTGGTGATGCCAACGCACCATTGCAATTACAAATTTCACAATTAGACTACGACAACTATACTGGTCGTCTAGGCATTGGTCGCATCCTTAATGGTCGCATCAAACCTGGCCAAGTTGTGGCTGTGATGAACAATGACAAACAAATTGCTCAAGGCAGAATTAATCAATTATTAGGCTTTAAAGGTTTAGAACGTATTCCTCAAGACGAAGCCCAAGCGGGTGAAATTGTCATTATTTCTGGTTTAGATGATATCGGCATTGGCGTTACCATTGCGGACAGAGATAATCCAGTTGGCATTCCTATGATGAATATTGACGAGCCTACATTAACCATGGACTTTATGGTAAATTCATCGCCTCTAGCAGGTACTGAAGGTAAGTTTGTTACTAGCCGTCAACTTCGTGACCGCTTACAAAAAGAAATATTAACCAACGTTGCCTTGCGTGTAGAAGAAACCGAAGATGCAGATATCTTCCGTGTATCTGGCCGTGGTGAATTACATTTAACTATTTTATTAGAAAGCATGCGACGCGAAGGCTATGAAATGGCTGTGGCAAAACCTCGCGTGGTATACCGTGAAATCAATGGTCAAAAATGTGAGCCTTACGAAAATTTAACTGTCGACGTAGAAGACAATAATCAAGGCGCGGTAATGGAAGAACTAGGTCGCCGCCGAGGTGAGTTGATTAACATGGAAAGTGATGGCAAAGGTCGCACTCGTTTGGAATATAACATTCCTGCACGTGGTCTTATTGGTTTCCAAGGTGATTTCATGACCATGACACGCGGCGTAGGCATGATGAGCCATGTATTCAACGATTATGGTCCCGTTAAAGCAGATATTCCAGGTCGTCACAATGGTGTTTTGATTTCTCAAGATGCAGGTGAAGCAGTTGCTTATGCACTATGGAACTTAGAAGATCGTGGTCGCATGTTTCTCTCACCAGGTGACAAACTTTACGAAGGTATGATTATCGGTATTCATAGCCGTGATAATGATTTAGTGGTTAACCCCATTAAAGGTAAAAAACTGACCAACGTGCGCACAAGCGGTACCGATGAAGCTGTTCGTTTAACCACTCCGATTAAGTTAACTCTAGAAAGTGCTGTTGAGTTTATTGATGACGATGAGTTAGTAGAAATCACACCTAAGAGTATTCGTTTACGCAAACGCTACCTGAACGAATCTGATCGCCGCAAACATTATAAAAAATTAGATTAATTCTTTTATAATCCAAATAAAGGCTACCTGAATATATTTCGGGTAGCCTTTATTGTTGTCACAATACAAAACATCCCACTATGGAAACCATAACGAGATGTTGATTAAAAAGCTTATTAAAACTAAAACTGCTAGGTTAATTTTCCATGACACTGTTTATATTTCAAGCCGCTGCCACAAGGGCACGCATCATTTCGATGAATAACCATACCTTTAGCCGCCAGAGCCTTAGGACTAAACTTATTCTCTTCATCTTTTGAAGGATCAAACGCATGGGTTACTAATTCAGTTTGCGATTCGCTTAATACAGAGCGCATATCTGGAGCATCAGCGTGGATAGTTTGTAGATTTCTAAGCTCTTGCGGCTCGCTATCGCTGCTTACATCATCGTTAAATTGAATTTGTACAGAGCTTAAAACCGAAGCAACTGAATGTTTAATGTTTGTCCATAACTCTTGGAACATCTCAAATGCTTCACGTTTATATTCCTGTTTTGGATTTTTCTGTGCATAGCCTCGTAAATGAATACCTTGACGCAGATAATCCATCGCTGATAAATGCTCACGCCAGCTTGTGTCAATTACATCTAACATGACGTTGCGCTCTAAATCTTGCATCTGCTGCTCGCCTACTAAAGTAACTTTTTCAGCATATTGCTGCTCAACTTGTGCGATTAAACGCTCTTTAACATCTTCGCCATCTAACGTAGTATCAGTTTTCAACCAGCTCTGAACATCAGCATGAACACGAAACTCTCCCGCTAATTGAGCTTCCAGTGCAGGCAAATCCCACTGTTCTTCCATACTATTGGCTGGCATATGTGTATCAACTAAATTCTCAACTACTTCTTCACGCATATTTTTGGCAAATTGACTTACTTCACTAGAGGTCAAAATATCGTTGCGATGCATATAAATGACTTTGCGCTGATCATTGGCCACATCATCATATTCCAATACCTGTTTGCGCATATCAAAGTTACGGCCTTCAACTTTTCGTTGTGCGCCTTCAATTTGACGAGTCAATAAACCATGTTCGATGGCCACACCACGCTCTGGTGCTAAACGATTTAAAATAGCGGCGGCGCGATCAAGCGCAAATAAGCGCAACAACGGATCTTCAAACGACAGATAAAAACGGCTTGAGCCTGGATCACCCTGTCGACCTGCACGGCCACGCAACTGGTTATCAATTCGGCGGCTCTCATGTCTCTCAGTGCCAACAATATGTAAACCACCTGCTTCCAATACTCGTTTATTTTCAGCTTCCCACCCCTGCTCTAAATCCGTGATGCGGGCTTCTTTTTCTGAATCACTCAAGCTTTCATCGGCTCTAATAGCATCTGACTGATGTTTAACGTTGCCGCCCAACACGATATCAGTACCACGACCCGCCATATTGGTGGCGACAGTAATCATGCCGGCCTTACCGGCCTGTGCAACAATTAAGGCTTCGCGCTGATGCTCTTTTGCATTTAAAACATTATGTGGAACACCTTCTTTTTTTAACAACTCTGACACCAACTCAGAGTTTTCAATGCTGGTTGTGCCTACCAGCACTGGCTGGCCAGCTTCATAACATTTTTTAAGATCAGCTACTACCGCCTCGTATTTTTCATCTATGGTGCGGAAAATTTGGTCGTTATAGTCTTTACGCTGAATCGGACGATTGGTTGGAATAATCACCGTTTCTAATTTGTAAATACTTTGAAATTCAAAAGCTTCTGTATCAGCAGTACCCGTCATACCTGCCAACTTATTGTATAAACGGAAGTAATTTTGAAACGTAATTGATGCCAGTGTTTGATTCTCGCGCTTGATATCTACAGCTTCTTTGGCTTCTACGGCTTGGTGTAAACCATCTGACCAACGACGGCCAGCCATCAAACGGCCAGTAAATTCATCGACAATCACAACTTCATCATCTTGAATCACATAATGTTGGTCTTTATGAAACAGTGTGTGCGCACGTAACGCTGCTAACAAATGATGTATCAACATAATGTTGCTGCTTGAATAGAGGCTACCATCTTTGAGTAAGCCCATCTCCGTGAGAATTTCTTCAGCACGTTCATGGCCATCTTCACTCAATAAAACTGCATGCCCTTTCTCATCAACCCAATAATCGCCTTCACTTTCTTCGGTTTCTTGGCGGATTAACATCGACGGCACTTGGTTCATAATTTGATATAAGCTGATATTGTCATCGGCTTGGCCAGAAATAATCAGCGGTGTACGCGCCTCGTCGATCAAAATTGAATCGACTTCATCTACTACAGAAAAATTCAGTTTACGTTGTACTTTGTCATAAACATCGGTGACCATATTGTCACGCAAATAATCGAAGCCAAATTCATTATTAGTACCGTAGGTGATGTCAGCGTTATAAGCGTTTTGGCGGTAAAAAGATTCAAGATCAGCTACAATTACGCCCACGCTCAAACCCAAAAAGTTATACAGCGGCTCTAGCGTAGCAGCATCACGCGCAGCCAAATAATCATTAACGGTTACCACATGCACACCTTTACCGCTTAAAGCATTTAGGTACACTGGTAAAGTGGCCACTAAGGTTTTACCTTCACCGGTGCGCATTTCAGCTATTTTGCCACTGTGTAAAACCATACCACCAATTAATTGCACATCAAAATGCCGCATATCTAATACGCGGCGGCTGGCTTCACGGCAAACAGCAAATGCTTCTTCTAGCAAGCTATTAACACTTGCTCCATCGGTAATGCGTTGTTTAAATTCTGCGGTTTTTGCTTGTAATTGTTCGTCGCTTAAAGCCTGTATTTCTGCTTCTAGCTCGTTGATGCGTTTAACCGATTTACGGTATTGTTTAAGCAGACGGTCGTTACGGCTGCCAAAAATCTTTTTGGCGATATTAGTTAGCATAAATGGTTTCCTGCGCCTTTAAATAATGAGTCGGCAATAACATAGAATTTTAACACATCACGAACGATAAAGTGATAACCTGCCCCAAATATAACGCCATATTTATCAAATTCAAGACAAACCCAACAACAAGAGCCGCTCTAAAAAGAGTAAACTTGTGTATCAACGAAAAGCTACCTGAAAACCAAGCATGAACCTTGACAAACTAAGCAAGCGCGATCCTAAATTAGCGGGCCTACTCACTCAATCTCAACAATGGCAACGGCTAGACCAAGCCATCAAGCTGCTGTTGCCGCCTAATTTACGTGCGCACTTTCAGGTAGCCTGTATTGAAGACGGTTGTCTGGTTTTAATCGCCACCAACAGCATGGCCGCCGGACGCTTGCGAATGATATTACCCAGTCTACTGCCGCAACTGCATCAAGTTGATCATCGAATTGAACAGGTGCGCATCAAAAATATTCCTACGCCGCCCGCTCCGCCTAAAGTCAAAAATTTGCATTTTAGTGAAAGTGCATTAAAGCAATTCGCCCAAACCGCCAAACAATTACAACATCACCCTGAGCTTGCAGAAGCATTAACAAAATTAGTGGAACGCAATCGGAAATAAGCCCTCTAACCTTAATGATTAGCAATCTAAATTTATAGATATTAAGAACTTATATAGCCCTCCACGTATAACGAAAACATCTTAATTTATGTATAATCAGCCTAAATTCACGTATAAATTTACACTGTATTACTTGTAGTAACCTTCCCCACCGATATAGGATTAACATTATGAAAATTTATTTAGCCTTAATTTCTGCCGCTGCACTTGCACTAAGCGCTTGTTCACAAGAAGCCACCCAACCAGCTGCTCCTGCTGCTTCTGTAGCAACATCTGCTTCAGCTGTATCTGAGATTACTCCTGCTACTGCATCTGAAGCGGCATCTGCTCCTGCCGAAACTGCCAGCGCCACCACAACTGTCGCTGCAGGTTGTGAAACAACTGTGGAAGGCAATGATGAAATGAAGTACAACATTACTGAGTTAGAAGTTAAACGCTCTTGTGCAAGCTTTACTGTTCATCTGAAGCACGTTGGCAAGCTACCTGCGGCTGCAATGGGTCACAATATTGCTATTTCCAAAGCTGCTGACGCACAAGCTGTCGCCATGGATGGCGCAGGTGCAACTGCAGCAAATGATTTCATTAAAGTAGGTGATACTCGTGCATTGGCTCATACCAAAATGATCGGCGGCGGCGAAGAAACTTCGATGACATTTGACCCAGCCATCTTGGTAGATACTGAGCAATATGAATTCTTCTGTACTTTCCCAGGTCATTACGCACTGATGAAAGGCAACATTAAATTAGTAGATTAATTTAACTTGTTGATTTGTTTTATAAGCATTAAAAAAGCCCATTTACATGGGCTTTTTTATTTATCTCATTGTTCATGCTTATACAGTAAGAGCTTGTCACTCATCAGATGGAATTTTTTACTGGGCAAAATCAATATAAACGACACTCTACAAAAATGTCTGAATTCACGTGGCAACTTATTCAATCCATTTGAATCAAGCCAGCGCCCAGTTTACTGCTGCCAATGCATGAATCTGCGTACTGTCAAACACTGGTAGCGGCACATTATCTGCATTTAACAGCAAGCAAATTTCTGTACAGCCTAATATCAAACCCTGTGCGCCTTGTTGTTTCAGGTAGTCTGCAACTTGTTGGTAATATTGGCGTGATTCCGCCTCAATGTGGTTCAAGCATAATTCTTCAAAAATAATTCGGTGAATTTCATCTTGTTGTGCATCATCGGGCAATATAATGTTAAGACCGTGTTCAGCCATGCGCTCAACATAAAAACCATCACTCATTGTGAAACGTGTTCCCAACAAAGCAACGCTGTCTAAGCCTTGTTCTTTAATCGCGATTGCGGTGCTATCTATTACATGCAAAAAGGGAATAGAAACTGATTGTTGAATAATATTGGCAACTTTGTGCATAGTATTGGTAGTCAATAACAACACATCAGCCCCAGCTTGCTCGAGCTTGCGTGCACTTGCAGCCAGTGTTTCGCCAGCCAACACCCAATCACTAGCACGCTGCATCTGCACAATTTTCTCAAAATCTACACTGTGCATCACGATATCGGCGCTATGATTACTACCCAACCGACGGTTTACTTCTCGGTTAATTATTTGATAATACAAAGCAGTGCTTTCATGACTCATGCCGCCAATAATGCCGATAGTTTTCATGGTTTTCTTTTTTCTTAGACAAGATTTATTGCTGTTTTATCCAATTTATTTGATGTGTTTTTATTAACATCAACACCGCTCCAAAATATATTCAAGCTGAGCTAAAAACATAAAGGCTACCTGAAAATTTAATCATCACCAACACATGTTCACTGTGAATATTAATCACTTAATAGAACATCCGCCACAGCAAAACCAATGCTTAAAAACTTAAAGAGCTGCTCATTGTTTATGACCAGCATCAGAGAATACATAAAGCATATTAAAAAAGCCTGTAAACAATCTTTTGTTTATTAGTTGTATCGTTGGTTAAGCCATAGAATGAACAAATCAAATGCAGACTGTTAGCGTGAGCGCATACAATAATGATGATTTAATAGTTGTGAGCAACCGCACTGATTTAGTCATCGTTTGAGCTATTACTGTGCAGCCGTGTTAATCGAGTGAGAATACGATCTAATGAATTTGAAAATGCTTGCTTATCACGTTCATCATAGGCTTTTTGGCCACCAGACATTTGGCCTTGGTCGCGTAAATCAGTGAACAAATTACGCATTGCCAAGCGGTCACCCATATTGTATTCGGTAAATTCACTGCCGCGCGGATCCAGTGCGACTGCTTGTTTTTTAATCAGCCTATCTGCCAAGGGGATATCACTACAAATCACCAACTCGTTGGACTGAGCATGCTCCACAATATAATCATCAGCAGCATCGGGGCCACTAGGCACAACAATCAGCTGCACACAAGCAAAGTTTGGTCTTAGCTGCGCTTGCCCCGCTACTAAAATCACCGATAATTTACGTTTTAAAGCAAATTTAATTACTTGATCACGTGCTAAACGTGGGCAAGCATCAGCATCAATCCAGACGCGCATGAATCACTCCAGAGCAAAACATCAGCACTCTTTAGCGCGATGTGTTTTTTATTGTGGCAGTTTGTTTAGTTATTGAGCGTTGCTCTTAGCTAGAATTTGACTTGATTAAAAAAGACAAAGCCGCCATCAATGATGGATTAAGAGCGCTGCTTAGAATAAATTTATTGAATACTACTTAGGCTACCTGAAAAGCATGCTGGCTATAAAATGATGTTATGACTAAAAACTTACCAAGCTGCTTTTAGCCATAACCTCACTTTTTAGTTTAACTTAAATCAATTTCAATATTATCGATCAAACGCGTTGTGCCTAAACGCGCAGCAGCTACCACCACCAAATGTTTCTCACCTGCATGCGCCACTTCTAAGTTATCAGCACGACGTATTTCTATGTAATCCACATCCCAACCTGCAGCAGTTAAATGTTGTTTAGCTGTATTTTCCAGATCAGCATAGGCTAAGCTGCCTGCTTTTAAAGCTGCTGCTAGCGCGCTTAATTCACGATACAAACGAGGTGCTTCGACACGCTCAGCTGCGCTCAAATATTGGTTTCGGCTCGATAAAGCCAAGCCACCTTCACCACGGCCAGTATCCACAGGAATAATTTCAACATTAAAATTAAGATCATTCACAAAGCCTTTAATCACAGCCAGCTGTTGATAGTCTTTTTTACCAAAACAAGCCACATCAGGTGCAACTATATTAAATAATTTGGTTACCACTGTAGCCACACCACGAAAGTGGCCAGGTCGAAACGCGCCACACAATTCATTTTGAATATGCGGCGGCTCAACATTGTAATGCTGGGTTATATTTGGATAGAGCTCTTTTTCAGTCGGCGCAAACACCACGGCAACGCCTTCATTTTTAAGTTTATTTGCATCTTCTTGCAAGGTGCGTGGATACTCTTCAAAGTCTTCACCTTGACCAAATTGCAGTCTATTTACAAAAATGCTAACAACAACATTATCGGCATTTTGTTTTGCTGCACGAACCAACGCCAAATGGCCTTCGTGTAAATTACCCATGGTGGGCACAAACGCCACTTTGCCAGCAGTTTTACGCCATTCGCGCAGCTCTTGAATAGTATGAATGATGTGCATACAGAATAAATCCTAATTAATGTTCAGGTAGCCTATTTTCTGTTTTAAATGTCACCATAAAAACATCATTAACGGCTTTAAAAATAGTATTCAGGTAGCCTCGCTGTAGTGCATAGAAGGCTACCTGAAAGATTAATTACTAAAAGTATGTTCAACAGCAGGAAATGATTTGTCTTTTACTGCGGCAACATAAGCAGCAACTGCGGCTTGAATGCTTTCTTGGCCTTCCATAAAGTTTTTTACAAACTTAGCTGTTTTACCTGGGAAAACGCCCAACATATCGTGCATCACCAATACTTGGCCGTCGCAATCAACACCAGCGCCAATGCCTATAGTGGGGCAATGTATGGTTTCGGTTACCAGCTTGCCCATGTCAGCAGGTACACATTCCATTAACACTAACGCAGCACCTGCTTGGTCATGCGCTTTGGCGTCATTCATTAACGCCGTAGCTGCTGCTTCACCTTTGCCTTGCACTCGATATCCACCAAAAGCGTGCACAGATTGTGGCGTCAAGCCAATATGAGCGCATACGGGGATGCCGCGTAATTGCAAAAACTCAGTGGTTTCAGCCATCCACACACCCCCTTCAAGTTTCACCATATGTGCGCCAGCGGCCATCAATTCAGCAGCAGCATCAAAGGCTTGCTCTTTACTTTTTTGATAAGCGCCAAACGGTAAATCAGCCACAATCATCGCGTTTTTAGTGCCGCGCGCCACTGCTGCGGTGTGGTAACACATATCTTGCAAACTCACTGGCAAGGTTGAACTTTGACCTTGCACGGTCATACCCAATGAATCGCCTACCAACAACATATCAACACCGGCATTGTCCATCAATGTGGCGAAGCTGGCTTCATAACAAGTGAGCATGGCAATTTTATCGCCAGCGGCTTTCATTTTATGCAAGGTGTTAACAGTGATCATAGTGTGTTCTTTCAGGTAGCATTTATAATTTAATACCGCAACTGATGCCGGTATCACTTTCATTGTTTCAATCAGGCTTCGCTCAAATTTAAATAATGACGACTGCCTTGCATATTGCTCATGGCACGCAACAGCATTTCAAAATGATCATCATTATTGGCGAAATCCATTTCATCACCATTGACGATTAACACTGGCGCATTTTGATAAAGATGAAAAAATCGGCCATACTCTTCATGAATCATCTCTAAATAACCCGGTGGAAACATATTGAGCATGCCATCATTGCGTTTTTGCAGACCTTTGTGCGTTACTTCGTAAGAAGTTTGCAGATAAATCACCAAATCAGGTACCGGCATTTCCGGCATGAGGCGGTGTTTAATTTGCCAAAACAAAGTTTGCTCATTGCCTGGCTCACGATCTTTTAACAAAATCGGCACAAAAATTTGGTCTTTTTCCAACAAAAAATCGGCCACAATCATGTGGTTTTTTTCTTCTTCAACGTTAATCACTTCAACAGCTTCAATGCGATTCATCAAAAAATACAGTTCTGAAGCCAAAGCATGATTGCTTGCATTCATGTAAAAAGATTCTAAAAATGGATTCCGCTCAGGGCTTTCAGTTAAATGCAACGCATCAAAATACTCAGCTAAGCGACGGCTCAAATCTGACTTTCCACTGCCGATTGAGCCTTCTACAACGATATAACGATAATGCATACCGGCCTCTCTATTTGTATTTCTAAAAATGTTACACCCTAACCTATTTAGCTCAATGATTTATTACTCAAATCTTATAAAATCTTAACGCCTTCATTGCCCAAACCAGAAGCCAGTTGTGCCGCCGTGTTGTGCTCCCCAATCAAATAATCGGGTGCAATTTCAGCCAACGGTATCATCACAAAACTGCGCTCATGTGCCCGCGGATGTGGCAAAGTTAATCTTTCACTCTGATAAGCCTCATGCTGATAATCAATAATATCTAAATCGAGTGTGCGCGGAGCATTGCGAAAACTACGCTCACGCCCAAAGCGCAATTCAATATTTTGTAAAACAGTCAACAATTCATCCGCACTTAAATCAGTATCAATCATACACACCGCATTTACAAAATCTGGCTGTTTTGTATAGCCAACAGGTGCTGTGGTATAAAAAGATGAAATGTGTTTTAACGTAATACTTTGTTGCATACCCAGCTCATCTAATGCCGCTTGTATATTGAGGGCAGGCTGATCTAAATTGCTGCCCAAAGCGATTACAGCAGTTTTCCATACGGCATTATTCATTGGCTTTTCCTGGTTTCTTTCAGGTGGTCTATTGCCTAGGCTACCTGAAATATTAATCTGTGGCAGCGGCTTGGGGTTTGCGCTTACGAGGCCGACGTTTGCGTTTTGGCGCTTCAATTTTTTGAATATTACTATCAGCTAAGCTGCCGCCAATCAGCTTAAAATCAGCCATCACACTGCGCTGTTCGTTGCTAACCTGCTGAAACTCTGTCCACCATTGCGCTAAAGCCTTATCAGCTTCACCCAATTGACTGCGCAACACTAAAAAGTCATACGCAGCACGAAACCGCGGTTGCGCTAATAGGCGAAACGGACGTGCGCCACGTGTACTGTCAAATTGCGGCTGTAGAATCCAAATTTCGCGCATTGTGGCAGAAAATCGCTGTGGCACGCCCCAGCCTTTTTCGAGCTCATCGCGCAAATCTATAATGGCCGTATTCATCGCTGCCACCGTTTTTTGGCCTTGATGCTGATATTGCTGCCAGCGCTGCGCCAATTGTGGCCATAAAATCGCTGCCAGCACAAAACCAACGGAAACTGATTTATCTTCACGCAAACGTTCATCAGTATTATTAAGTGCCATGGTAACAATATTAGGCTGACCATCTTCACCAGCCTGCTGTAAAGCGTTTAACAATGGGTGAATATTGCTATTAATACCCAAACGACCAAGCTGCTGTAAGCACTGACGCGCATAACCCGACAACAACAATTTCATGATTTCATCAAACAAACGCGCTACTGGCTCTTGTTTTAAGCGCGCCGCATATTCAGGAATCGGCGCGGCGGTGGCTGCATCTACATCAAAACCCAATTTACCCGACAATCTAACTGCTCGTAAAACCCGCACAGGGTCTTCTTTGTAACGCGCAGCTGGGTCGCCTATCATCACCAGTTTTCTATCAGCCACATCACCTACACCGTCATGAAAATCTAAAATTTGCTGGCGACTTGGGTCATAATACAAAGCATTACAGGTAAAATCTCGACGGCTCGCATCTTCTTCAATTGTGCCGTACGTATTGTCTTTCATAATGCGGCCCTGCTCATTTTGATGCACTTCGCCAGCGCCGCGAAAAGTGGTGACTTCTATGGTTTCTGGCCCTAACATCACATGCACAATTTGGAATCGGCGACCAATAATACGGCTTCGACGAAATATTTTACGTACTTCATCAGGCGTTGCATTAGTGGCCACATCAAAGTCTTTTGGCTCAATTCCAAGCAGTAAATCACGCACAGCACCGCCCACTACATAAGCCTCGAAGCCTTCTAGATGCAGCCTTTTTACCACTTTTTCAGCTGCAAAACTGAGCATATCAGCACTAATATGGTGTTCTTGAAACGGCAATACTTTTTTACGTATAGCCTTTTTAATGGAGTTGCCTGGTAAAACCCTATGCAGCCATTTTTTAAACATAATAAAACAATCAATAAGTTAAAAGCCCCCGAAACGCAGCGGTTTCATAAAACCTTTGCAAGACAAACTGTCATTAAAACAATAGGCCGTGCAAAAGTTTCAGGTAGCTTTGATTATCCAACAAGAAATATCGTGCAGCATTATACCGCAAAGGCTACCTGAAAAACATTTATCAGCTATAATACGCGCGAATACCCTTTCAAAATTTAAGGAGCCTAATATGTATGACTACCAATCTGACGCCACAAAATTTATAGATGCTTATTTAGAGAAAAATCCTAAAGAAGCAGAAGAGCGCATGAAAAATCGCAACATGTTATGGGACATAGAATTAAGCCCAGAAGAACAGGCCAACTTTGAAGCTGCTGCACTGGCCAAAAAACCTTACGCTTACCAGCCAGATTAAATCAGCCCACCAGCATGTCTGCCGAATCCACTGCGGTTACACCTGAATTAATCGCTTATTTGCGCCAAATCAGTGAGCCTGAGCACCCAGCTTTAACAGAGCTTCGTGCTGAAACGCTCACTCATCGCTTAGGCAAAATGGCAATTGCGCCTGAACAAGCAGCATTGCTTACTTGGTTGGCCCGTTTAATGCGGGCAGAGCGTTATTTAGAGGTTGGTGTATTTACTGGCTACAGCAGCACCGCCATGGCACTAGCTTTGCCGCAACATGGTCATATAACAGCATGTGATATCAACGTGAGTTTTACCAACATTGCGCGGCGCTCATGGCAGCGCGCAGGCGTAGAGCATAAAATCACCTTGCACTTACAGCCAGCCCTGCTTACCTTAGACGAGCTGATTGACAACGGCGAAGCCAATAGCTACGACATTGCTCTGATTGATGCCGATAAACCACCCACTCCGTATTACTACGAACGCTGCTTGCAGCTGGTGCGCAGTGGAGGTCTTATCGCCATTGATAATGTATTGTTGGGTGGACGTGTGATGCAAGAAAGCGTTAGCAGGCCTCCGCCAAGCTTATTAGTGTTGCAACAATTTAACGCTGCTCTACCCTCAGACAATCGCATTATTCCCATTACCCTGCCTGTGGGCGATGGCCTAACCCTGTTATTAAAAAAATAAAATAGCCGCCTCACCCAAGCCAAGCATTAATCTGGACGCTAAACGGTATGAATAAACACACACTACGCCTACTTTGCATACTCTCACTCAACGCCTGCGTTAGCTTACCTGTGGCTGATTCAAATACAACACTGCCACCAGCAACACCAGCAGTAACAATAAATGTGCCAACAGTCAGCCCTACTATTCCATATCCCATCTTGAGCAACCAACATCAGATTGACCAGCTAGGTATTCAAGTAGCTCGTCTGGAGCAACATATTGAACACTTGCAAACACGCCTACAACAATTAGAACGTGCTTCTTCGTCTAGCAATATACAGCGCAATACTCGCCCCACTCGCCCCACGCAATATGTACCCATTACCACAACTGAATCGACTGCGCCCACCCAATCCATCAGCAACTTTAGCAAAGCACAGCAGCAATACCGCAACGGCCGTTACAACACCGCCATCAATCTACTTAAAAACGCCGACAGCGGTGGCAACGGCAGCGATATTGATCGCCAAAGCATGTATTTGCTGTTGCAAAGCCATCAACGCTTGGCCAATTGTGAAAGCGTGATTAATCTTGGCAACCGCTATGTATCACGTTTTCGCGCTTCTGCCGAAGCCCCTGAAGCCTTAGACAGCGTTGCACAATGTCAACACCGCTTACAGCAAAAAGATGTTGCCAGAGACACTTGGCGCAAGCTGATTCAAACCTATCCTGACAGCGCTGCCGCCAAGCGCGCACATCAACAAATACTTAAACGCTAAAGCAGATTAAGCATTCATTCTTTCAGGTAGCCTCACAATTAAGCTGCCGATTTTTCCCCACCAGCAAAGGAAAACACCATGATTCAAATAGGCATCATTATGGGCAGCAATAGCGACTGGCCTGTTATGCAACACGCTGCCCAATTTTTAGAGCAATTTGGCATTGCCTATGAAACCAAAGTTGTTTCTGCACACCGCACACCAGACTTAATGTTTGAATACGCCTCTAGCGCACGCGAACGCGGCTTACAAGCCATCATCGCAGGCGCAGGCGGCGCAGCACACTTACCGGGCATGGTTGCCTCTAAAACCACTTTGCCCGTATTAGGTGTGCCCGTTCCCAGCAAATACTTGCGTGGTGAAGATTCATTATTGTCTATTGTGCAAATGCCCAAAGGCATTCCCGTGGCCACTTTTGCCATTGGCGAAGCAGGCGCAGCCAATGCTGCTTTATTTGCCGTTGCACTACTGGCCAACCAAAATCCAGATTTAGCAGCAAAGCTGGCCGAGTTTCGCATTCAACAAGAACAAACCGTTTTAGCCATGAATTTACCCACAACTTAATAAGCCCATGCCTATATAATTAAAAAGGCTACCTGAAAGCGTTTCAGGTAGCCTTTTCTTTGATTAATTTTATTAATACCCCTATTTAACATTCATGTGCAGAGCTTGCCAAATCAGCATCTAGCCACTAAAGTTAAACCCATCCAAATCGTTGATAAAAGAGAAAAGCCATGCTGTTTGTATTATCGCCTGCTAAAAATCTTAATGAGCAAGACCCCGCGCCCATAAGTACCCATACTCAGCCCGAGCTATTGGCCGAAGCCGAACAACTTATGGCCGAGCTTAAACGCTTAGCGCCACAAGACATCGCCACCTTAATGCACGTTTCCGACAAAATCGCCTTGCTCAACACAGAACGCAATGCCGCTTGGCACACCCCGTTTACACCAGACAATGCCAAACAAGCCATATATTTATTTAATGGCGATGTATATGAAGGCATTGCCGCCGATACGCTACCTGAAACAGGCATCAACTACCTACAACAACATCTGCGCCTGCTTTCTGGTCTTTATGGTCTTTTGCGCCCGCTCGATTTAATCCAGCCTTATCGCCTAGAAATGGGCACCAAATTTGTTAATACCCGCGGCAAAAACCTATATGAATATTGGGGCGAACGCATCACCAACGCACTCAACAGCATCTTGGCAACCCAGCCCAATCCCACTTTAATCAATCTTGCTTCGCAGGAATACTTTAAGTCGGTCAAACCAATAAAACTCAACACTCGCATCATCACCCCAGTATTTAAAGATGAAAAAAATGGCCAATACAAAATCATCAGTTTCTACGCCAAGCGCGCTCGTGGCTTAATGGTGCGCTATGCTGCCGACCATGCGCTCAGCGATCCTGAAGCACTCAAACAATTTGATTACGCAGGCTATCAATACAACGAAGCCGCATCATCAGAAAATGAATGGGTGTTTTTACGCACCGAGCAATCTGCAGAGCAATCTAAGTAAAATAGCTCATTAACAGCGATTGTTAATAAAACACTTGGCAAAATTTAACGAGCTGTATATAATACGCGGTTCAAGAAAAGGAAGCGTGGCAGAGTGGTTTAATGCAACGGTCTTGAAAACCGTCGAGGGTGTGAGCCCTCCGTGAGTTCGAATCCCACCGCTTCCGCCAATCTTGAAAATGCTCTAAATTTGGAGGCGTGGCAGAGTGGTTTAATGCAACGGTCTTGAAAACCGTCGAGGGTGTGAGCCCTCCGTGAGTTCGAATCCCACCGCTTCCGCCAATCTTGAAAATGCTCTAAATTTGGAGGCGTGGCAGAGTGGTTTAATGCAACGGTCTTGAAAACCGTCGAGGGTGTGAGCCCTCCGTGAGTTCGAATCCCACCGCCTCCGCCAGATTATAAGATAACCCTTTGATTCTAAAGGGTTTTTTCCGCCTAAAATTCGTGGTAGTACCCTCAGTAGTACCATTGGCAAACGCGTTATTCTTAAACGCTGATAGCACAGACACCCTCTCCTCTTTTTTAGTCCAGCGATTCTGATTGTGACTCTTATCTCAGTCTGCTCTTTAACCTAGCTTCTTTTTTGCCATTCATAAAAAATGCACTATCTTAAAGTTGAGCATTACTCAAACGGACTTCTAGGCAATCAAAGGGGTAACACAATGCTAATTTTGAGCAGGCGTATCGGTGAGACAATCCAGCTTGGTGACGAGGTAACTGTCACGGTTTTGAGCTTAAAGGGTAATCAGGTGCGCATCGGCATCAATGCCCCAATAGATATAGAAGTGCATCGCCAAGAAATATACGAACGCTTAAAAAAGAATCGAGCCAGTAACTCAAGCCATGCTGGAGTGGCGCGCATATAAAACGCATACTATTAAAGTGGGTTTCGTTAGCATAAGCTCCTATCAATCTCCCTGCCCATGACTCGCTGTGTTTCGGCACGCTTGCTATAGCTGTTTACTAAAAGACTGTTAGAGGTATATATGATAATTGCATTTTTTGTAATTTTAATAATAGCTGTTGTAGTGTTTTATATTAAGAAAAACTCTGTATCTGTAAGGGTTAATCTGCCTGGCCCAGGAACCTATGAATTTGATATTGTTGGTGAGGCAAGCTACCAAAAAGCTCTTTCTAAAATATGTGGTGGAAAGAAAGAGGATAGTGCAAAGCAATACGTCGAGGCTGAACTGTATCTGGAGAATGATAATCCTCACGACAATAAAGCCGTATGTGTAACTATAAAAGGACAGACAGTTGGTTACTTGTCACGAAATGATGCACGTGCGTTTCGTAAGCAAGTGAAAGAGTTAGAAAATAAAAAACCAACATTTTTATGCAAAGCTCTTATTGTTGGCGGTTGGAGTAGATCAAAAAGCGATAAAGGTAATTTTGGAGTGAAATTAGACTTGCCTGTCGCATAATTCCCGAATAAAACAGCAAGAACTTATTCTCTGTGCTCGCTGTACTTCGGTATCAGTGCCTCAATACTTCTGCGGTGCTGGCTGTACTCTTTGTTTAAGGATGTAGAGTTATTTGCTGTACATGCCGGTATGCCGCCAAAGCGAGCAACCCAGCGCCTTGGGCGTGAATAGCCCCAATCTTCGGCCGCCTTAATCGCTAGCCTAATTTGCTGTTGATGGATTCCAATTAAAAACCTGTCCGAGTATTCGTACATGACCGGCATCAGGTGACAATCTTCAACGGTGGCTTACTCGCGCCAAAACGCTGCGCACGAATAACCTTTTCTGCTTTGTCCTGTCGTTGTTCTTTTATACCTTTTTCGCTGGCCTTTGTTACTGTGAAACTGGCTAAACTCTTCGCCGCTTCGAGACGAATTTTAGGATCCTCCATAGCCTCGTTCATCAGATGCCGCATGTAAGCCAAAGGACATGTGAATTCTTTATTTGAGACTACTTTAGAGCGCTCAGCAATTCTTTGTGCTGCTATGGCTGCGGCTGGTTGTCGTGTCTTCTTAGCCTCGCTGATAGGTGCATCAGGATCAAAGCCCAGTCTTTTCATGTGTGCCATAACGGTGGGGTTTTTCTCATACCTGCTAGCTGAACTACTGGCCGATGTTGGAGGTACACCGGCAGCGAGTGCAGCGGCTTTTTTAGGCAATCCAGCCGCCCTATTTTCTGCATACAATCGCTGCTTATGTCTCATTTTATTAAACCTCTGGTCTGTTAGCAGTTTTGATTTTGTCGATTAAGTACCTCGGTGGCTGTGTGTGTGGTTTCGGGATAACTTTTTCGATGTTTAAAAAAAGTGCCCCGCCCGCTGTTAATGCACGGTCTCTGCCATGCTCCACGCTGCTGTGGCTCGTTCTGTGGCGGTCTTGGTTGCACTTGATACAAGCGTGCTAGTTATGCTTTCTTCAAGCTCATAGCGCCTGCTATCAAGCTCAGCTAACGGATCGTTGAAAGTCGCTGTGATATATTCGCCATGGCTAACGGTAACGATTGCTAGCAATGCTGTCGGGTCGCTTTCCACCTGATCGACTTGAACGTCAATAAGCGCTGTTCTTGAGTTCGCGTTAATAGCTGCCTTGTAATCATCAGTGAGCTGGGTCAGTGCTTTTTCTAATGTCATAGCTGCGCCTCCAGTTCAGCGAGACGCATTTCTAACATGCCCACTCTGTCCTGCAATTCTTCAATCAGCTTTAAAGGCTCTGCAACTTCTTGAGCCACAAAACCCTTTAGCACTTCTCCGAACTCTTCAATCGTGAGGTTAATCATTTGGTAAAGACTCCTACTCTCAGCTCTTCAATAAGCACTTCTAAGATGCCTACACGGTCTTGCAAGTCTTCAATCATATCCAAGTGACCGGCTAACTCTTTGGCCGTAATGGCGACCACAGCACCACCCATTGCAGCCACTGCGCTAACCATACCGGCGCTATCCTTGCTGCCTTCCGGCGCGGCTTTATGTCCGCGCACCATAGCTGCAACAATGTTTTCAGCGGTGTCATCAGGTAATTTCATAGAATCACCAGTCCAGCGAATCAAGGTAGACGACTGAGCCAGTGACTGCCTGCCAATTAATCTCACGTACTAATCGGAACGCCACGCAGTTAGATTGGAATAGGTTCAATGCATCACCCGTTGCTGAGTCGCTTTCGTTTAATACAGCGGCGGTACTTACGTCTAAGCTCATCACTGAATCATCAGCAATCAGAATGCGGCTGGTGTCGATTAGTGCGGCTGAGCCATCAGGAATGCTACCGTGTGCAACGTGTGGAATACCTGCTACCACACCGCCTTTTGCGCCTGTGGTTTCATAGCCTGCACCGTGTAATTTAACGCCGTTCTTTGGACTGGTTAACAATACTGCGCTGCTCAGATCGCCGGTGAATGAGTCAATTAGCGCGGCAATATCATCAGCAACGCTCGTTGTGCCTGTACCAGCTACCACGCCATGCAGTAGACCTGCTGGGGTGTCTTCTGTACCGGCTGCTGAGCTAAAGAATGCATTACTTTCTGCCACCGCAATGGCTCGCGTGATGTCTGCTGTTAACGTGCTTTCGGCTTCAATCGTTTTTGCTAATTCCTTAGTCACCGGAATAATTGCGGCAATTTTGCGCGACTTAAGCTGGGTGGTATCAACATCAAACGCACCATCAACGGGAATAGCTGCGGCTTCACCGACCCAACTAGCTGTGCTGCCTGCTGTCTGTGCCAATACGCTTACGTTAAATGGAATCTTGCGCATAGGTGACGCGGCGCGGATCTGGCTGATTAGTGAACGCTTAGCAGATAACGCCAGCAATTCGCGGTAGCCGGTAATGGAGTCATTATCGAGCAAACCAGTGTTCAAACTCATATTTTTTAAGATGGACGCGGGCTTGCTGTTATCGCCATGCAAACCAACCGCTTGGCTGATCGCTTTAGTGTAGTTGCCGCCGGTCGCTGCAAGGTGTTGTAGTGAATTTATTAAGTTAGATGCGTGCATTAGTTATTTACCTGCTGTTGTTTGGTTTGGGTTTCGAATAAGTCGAGCATCAGCACTGCAAATTGGGCAAATGAATCGCCTCTTTTTGATGCGGCTTTGAGCTGTAAAGCAAATGATCGTCTCTCGTTAATCGTTAGCTTGGCTCGCTGGTGTTTTAGGTGTTCTGCCATTAGTTAAACCTATCGGAACTAATCAAATTGATAGGCTCAGTCTATGTTGTAACATTGCAAATAGCAACTAAACCCATACTGTATGCGGGTTACACGTCACTTAGCGGCTCTGCTTGCCATCTCTGCGGGGGTGTAATAGTCGGGGCGCTTCATAGCTTCACCCAATAGCAAACGTTCCAAGGTACGACCGCCACACTCACCACGGCGGTGCTCTCTGCGCAGTAGCTCCGCTAGTTCGGGCGCTGCATAAAACGATAGGCGTTTAAATCCTGCCTCGGTCATTTTGGCGCGGTACTTTTTCAATCGCTCGGCTGGGGTTGCGGTCATGGTTGGCTTATCCGTTGGCTGGTTATGTACTGGTTAATTATACAGCACTTAATACCCCTAGTTGCCACCATCAGGCATGGGCGCACGCGTGAACGTTTATTTGGCGTTAGCAATTAATTCAAGGGGTTAGTGTGGTGTTTGATCGCATTTCTGTAAGGCTGGCATAGTCCCGCCCCCTATCAGCAGCACCGCTAGGCCGCTCTGTGCTTGCCGTGGTAGCGCGTAAGGCTTTCGGTAATAGCTTTGCCGTTCTGGTCGTAAAAGGGATTACGGAATATTTCGCCGTCCAACTGCAATCGGGGACTGACTTCCGTTTGATTCAGGACTGACAATTTAGGATTGTTGCACCGGCACTTTTCTGTGCTGTCCTGCTGTTGTGTTTTGGGCGTGGTGGTGTGGTGGGGAATTGCGAGCAAATCGAGAATCGAGAAACTGAATTACAAATCGAGAAACTGAATCTGTTTTTTTAGCCAAACGTGTGTGCTCTGACCAGCAAATCCTTGTTTTTCGGTTTTAGTTCTTTTTTGTACCCCACCCTCTAGAAAACAGAAAACACAACAAACTAAATAAACTAAAGAAACTAAAGAAACTGAACAAACACGCCAAACTCAATGGGCATGGGGTTCTTGAGGCTTTAGAATACCCAACACGCTTGGCTAAAATCTGTTTGCCTGAGTTTATGGTTTTCTGTTTGTTTAGTTTCTCGTGTTTCTCTAGTTTGCTTAGTTTCTCTAGTTTTCTGTTATTTAGGGTGTGGGGTAAAATCATCAAAAATCATCGACAAACAGGAATAATAGGCATAAAAAAAGGCAGAACATGTCCGCCTTTCTTGTTTTAGATGATGGTTAAACTAGATAATTGAGCGCGTAGTGGTGTGCGTTTTTGTCTCCAATCGTCACATGCCAGAACTCATGATCTGCGACTGAGCCGCCCGCATGGGCTTTTAATGCTCTGGATATTTTCGGCTTGCTTAAACCTGCACGCTCGCTGGCTGCTGCAATCAGTTCTGTTTTCTTGGTTATGCCTTCGCGTATACAGTCCTTGATTGCGTCGATAGCTTCGCCATTTAACTCTAATTGTTGATTGCGTCGTGCCGTGTGTTCGGCTTGTTTGCGCTCATCATCCGACACCATTGTGACCGACTCCAAACGGTCGCCATACATCGTGCCATCAGCAGCGCAGTATTTATAAACTTCTTCGCTGGCCGCATCGCCCCGGCTTTTAAAGTTCTCGAACTTAACAGTCCGCGTTTTGAATGAATCCTCGGTCACCGTGTCCAGCGTATATGCGCAGTCTGCATCGTCCACGATGTCGCTCGTCCCTGAGAAAATAACTTTGTTGTCCGCGTCTCTGTGCTTGTTTACGTGTGCCAGCATGATGACTGAGCCGCCATGCGATACAAAGCGCCTCACGCTTTCGCCAAACGCGCTGCCAACTTTCTTATCCATAACATCAGTAAACTTTTTCACCGTGTCGAGAATTAGCACCTTGCCGCGTGCTTTGTCCTGGCTGGTTAGTTTGCGCAGATACTTACTAAAGTCTCCGGCCTCAAATCCGTTGTAGCCGGGTGCGAGCATGTGAAAACCATATTTCTCAGCTAGCTCTAGCTTGTACGTTAGGCCTTTGTGGTTATCGTCCGCGTTGATATAAAAAACATCTTCACCGCTGATCTCACCGGCCTTAATCGAGTGAACAATAAGCCATATCGTGAGTAATGTTTTCCCTGCGTTTGGCTTTGCATAGAAAACTGTCGACTGTCCGAGAATCGCCATGCGGCCTAAAATAAACTTATCGTCTAACATCTTTTCGCGCATCTTGGCAGAACTCCCGCTTAGTGAATACTTCGACAAATCAAAATCATCTTCTGGTTCGTTTTCATCGTTACCGCCAATATCGTCGAAACTATCCATAGTGTCCTGATCGCCTTTAGCTGCCATGTGTGCGCGTTGGTTATGTAGCTCAATAGATACGCCCGGTGAAACTTCTACGCGCCTGCACAGCTCCACAAATGATGATTCTTGCGACCAGTCAAGGCTGTAGCTTTCCATTAGCAAATCAATCACGCCATGCCTGTGGCCGTCGTGGAATGGATCGTTTTCATGATGAATAAAAAACTTGTCTGTTGCCGGGTCATAGATGCCGCCCGGTGTGCCATCGCGTTTGCGGTTCGGTGAATAGAATCGAGTAGACGACACGAAAACAGCACCGTTTTCTTCTAGCATTGTT
The DNA here is from genome assembly GCA_964563885.1 of uncultured Neisseria sp. Classification (GTDB taxonomy): domain Bacteria; phylum Pseudomonadota; class Gammaproteobacteria; order Burkholderiales; family Neisseriaceae; genus CAZLYX01. The sequence goes on from CAZLYX010000004.1 coordinate 55,247, forward strand.
TTCGCTGAATAGTTTTGCATTAGGTACTGACTAGGCACGACACCGCCCGGGGGTACGCTTGGTGGATCGCGCTGTATGCGCTCCTGCTTAGCTTGGCGTGCTGCGTTGTCGATAGCCTTGCGACGGTTCGCCTCGTCGTTGATCTCGCTGTACCAGCCGCCACCAGCGTCTAACAGATCGCCCGGTGCTGACTTGTACGCATAGAACTCGCCACGGTTCGGCAAGTAGCAGAGCTGGTTTGAAACTTCGGTCACGCGGTCGACGTTGATACCGGCATCTTGCAATTTATCGTTAAATATCTTTTGAGCAATCACCCATATATCGTGCTCAAGTGGGTCTGCTAGTTCGGCTGTAATGCGGCTTTTATGCTTGGTAGGCTTTGCGCTGCGCGACGTATACGCGTCGACGGCTGTACCGGGTAAAGCACTACACGCTCGGCTAAATATGTCGTCAAAGTCTGACGCGCCCGGCTCGTCAATGTCTGCCCATACTGCATAGTACAAAGCGCCTTCGCGCAACTTGTTTGCTTCGCGTGTGTGCGTATCCGAGAAAATAACCCACTGGCTATCATCCTTTGCCACCTTCGGCGGGTTCGCCATCATCGCCCGAATCTGTTCAAAGGTAATGCTGACGTATGGCTTATGCTTGCGACGTTTTTCTGGGTCTGGTTTATCAGTGTGAAACTGACCAAATCCTGAGCATAGCTGCGTTGTTTTTAGCTGGTCGTGTGTCTTGCCATCATCGACATCAGTGCTATAATCATCTAACAGACTGTTTCTTGCTACACCTTCTAAACCGCCTACAGCCCCTCCAAGCTCGGCGGTTTTCTTTTGTGTGCTCATTTATGCCACCTCGCCAGCAAGCCATGATGCAATAGCAGCAACATCATATAGAACCACTTGGCCACGCTTTAATGGTTGCGGGAAGTCATCGCGTTTGCGCCACCGGTGCAGAGTCATAATGCTAATTTGGAAGTGTTCGGCGGTTTGCTTTGGGCGCGTGAAAGTCTGGGTTGTTGCTTGTGCTGTGCTAGCCATTACTGTGACCTCGGGTCATTAGTTGATAATGGCTACAGCTTCCCAATGGAGTCGGTCGCTACTTACTTGCGACCGTTTAAGTCTTTTCTGCCTTGCGTCACCCTCTTGGCGAATCTGTCGTATCCTATTTCGTCCTCTATCCATTCAGGCACTTTTGCCCATAAATCCGGCGACTTAGCCGTTGGGTCTGCCTGCAATTGTTTTGCGATCCATTTTGTTATTTCTGGTCTGCGTTCTTTTTTTGTTCCCTCTTGCCGTTTTTTATCCCTTTCTACAAATGGCTTCTCCTCAGCTCTTTTAATTGTATGCAGTGCGTGCCCTTTTGCTTGGCTAGCCATTTGATCCTGCAATTCATCACCAGCCACCTGTATCTCTGGGTCATCACTTTCTGCCATTAGTACAGCCTGTCTGGATAAAGATTTCGTGACGGTCTCAAATGACAAGTCTTCGGGCGCGTCATCGCCAAACAAGTAGCGCACTGATACTTTTTTATTAGCCATGCTCAAGCCTCCTTGCGTAGCTGTACAATGTTGCTATTACTTGGGCGGGTGACGTACTCGCCCCATGCCTGCATCAGCTCACGGCGGCGCTCTAGCAAGTCACCACGGCGGTATGCTTCTTCGACTGCATCACCAATAGCATGGGCTAGTGCCTGCTCTACCACGATATTATCTGTAAGCGTGTTTTCTGCTGACCAGTCTCTAAAAGTAGAACGGAAACCATGCGGCGTGATTATGTCGCCGTCCTTGTCGCGCCATCCAATACGGTCTTGGTCATGCTTTGCGGCATCCAAGCGCCTGACCTTCATCAGCATGACCATGTTGCTGGCTGGCTTGCCTGCTGTGCGTCCTTCGAATAGATAGCCGCTGCTTACTTTTGGAATGGTAGCAAGTAGCTCTAGCGCTGCTGTGCTTAGTGGTACGCGGTGGTCTGACTTCTTACCTTTACGGCCTTTCATTCGCACTGCTGGCACAGTCCACACATTCGCCACTAGGTCGAACTCTGACCAATGCGCGCCCAATACTTCGTTGGTGCGTAGCGCTGTAAGCATGGTTAGCTGTAATGCTTTTGAGCCGGTGTCTTGCTCTGACTCCAGCGCCTGCCAAAACTTGCCGGATTGCTCCCACGGTAGCGCCGGATGGTGGCGGCGTTTGTTTACGTTGTTATTCGCTAATTCAAACTCAAGCACGCCATCCCATGCCGCCACGTTTTCACCTGTGACAAGTTTTCTGGATCGCGCCAACTTCAAAACCAATTCAATACGGTTACGCACGCGGCTGGCTGTTTCTTTTTTCTCGTTCCAAATTGGGCGCAATATTTTGAGCATGTGCTGAATGGTGATTTCTGCGGGCATCAATTTACCAATCACGGGACTGGCATAAGTTGCAATTGTGTTCACCCATTGCTGGTGGTGCTTTTCGTTCGTCCAGTTCACGCTATGGATCGCAATGTAATCAGCGGCCACCATATCGAACGTGACCACCTCAGCCGTGGCTAGTAGCTCTTGCTCTTGCCTATCCTGCTGCGGGTCAATACCACGCGATAGCAAGGCGCGTTGTTCTGCTGCCTTTTCTCTAGCATCAGCTAGACCGATAACATCCACTGAGCCAAAGCCAATACGCTTCACTCTGTAACCATGCTTCATGGTTGTGTCTTCGATCTTATAGCGGAAGTACCACGAGCCTGATCCTTTGCCACTGACTTTTAGGTATAGGCCATTACCGGCGCTGTGGTCGCTTTTTACGCCCTTACTAATCAGCGATTGCACTTGCTTTACACCTAGCGCTTTTTTAACTGTTGTTGTGCTGGTCATGCTGCTGCTCCACTGCTGTCTAAATCGTCTCAGTAGTACCCTGAGTAGTACCCTTGGCAGTGATAGTAGCTGTTATTGTATGTTATCGCAAGGTGTGAGCTGTTCTGTTACAAGCAGGCTGTATGCGGCTTGTGGCGTGGCTTGTGGCGATTATTTGAGGCTGGTTGTTGCTCTTGTTAGGCGGCCACCGCCTCCGCCAAATATTAAAACCAGCTCATCGAGCTGGTTTTTTCGTTTAT